>CBDCGX010000001.1:0-2757 GCA_965216965.1 Spirochaetia bacterium
CTGTGGATGGCTTAAATGCTTATATTTATATGGATTCTCTTGATGTTAATGAAACATCTATGACAATTAGTGACCTTAGTGCTGTAGCAAGTGATCAAATGGATGGTATAGTGATTCAAAACTCAACATTTGCAGGAGAGTATGGATACATAAGATTCCGAAGTTGTTCTAATCTGCGAGTATATAACAATACATTTAAGGGAGGAGTTGCTTTAGAGATTGTGGAGAATTATGATGCAGGAATAGCACAGAACAATTTAATTGATAATAATAGTGTAGATTATAAAATTTGGCTACGGGGTGAAGGTGTTACACACAATATTATCAAAGATAATACCGGTGGTGAAATTTGGATTTCTGCTGATAATAATAATATAGAGCGTAATGTTGTTAGTAAAATAACGATAAATGGCACAGGAAATAAATGTTTTGCTAATGCTAATACTAATGCTAGTCAATCTGCTTTAGAAGTTAAGGGATCTTCTAATAATATTTATGACAATACTTTTAATATTGCTTCTTGGCATAAATATGCTGTATATGTTTCAGGATCAAATCAATTAATTAAAAATAACACCATAAATATCTTATCAAAACGATCTGGAGGAATATATGTTCAAGATGATAATAATATTATTGAACACAATCGTATAAATAATACATTTTCGACAGGAGCTTTTAGCCAGAACGGTATCTATCTTAGTGGAGCTAATAATACTTTAGTTAAAAATAATCTTATTAAGAATATGGCTTATTCTATCTGGTTAGAAGATTCTGACAATAACAATATTGAGAATAATGGGATAAGAGGGAATCTTAATATCTCTATACGAGGTATTATTGTAGATGCTTTAAGTGATGAGAATGCCATTGTTTTTAATCATCTTTATATAGGTAGCGACGGGATAGTTATTGAAGGAAAGCGAAATGGCATTCATGAGAATATTATTTCTAATTATTGGACCTTTGTTGGCATTAGAGATACAGCAGAAGATACATGGGTATATAACAATATGTTTTTGAATCGAAGTTTTCCAGAATCTGCTCTTTCACCTGTCTATGATGATTCTCCTAATACTGTGTGGAATAAGGAGAAATTTCTTGGTACCAATATTATTGGAGGTAGTTATATTGGTGGTAACTACTGGGAAGATGCATATACAGGGGTTGATGATGATGGTGATGGACTAGGAGATACACCATACGATATTTCAGGAGATGCTATTGGAGCACAAGATCACTATCCACTTGTCTCTTCACAAGGACAGACTATTAGTGTTTCTATTGTATCACATTCTTTTGGTAATGTTACTGTTGGTGAAAGTGCTGATTCCAAGACGATTACTATAGAAAATATTGGTGATGGGGCATTAAGTATTTTGAGTATTGTAATAGATAGCATAGATGCTTCTAACTTTTCTATCTCCGATGATACATGTAGTGCTCACTCACTGAGCAATGAGCAAACATGTACTTTTAAAGTAAACTTCTCTCCAGTTAGCAGTGGAAGTAAAAGTGCATCATTAGAAATCACCTCTAATGATATTAGCCATATATCTTCTACCGTAAGTTTATCTGGTCGTGGTACGGAAGAAGTGGATATTGCAGGAAGTGTATTGCCAGGTATCTATTATTTACTATTTTAAGTAGCTCTTTAAGTAAGGGGTTGTCTAAATCAGCCCCTATTTCAAAACAGATTTTTCACTATTTAGGATTCAACACCTTCGCCAAAAACTCAACCACTATGCACTAAAAGTACATAGGATGTACCGGACTAAAGTGCATAGTTTTTTAAGCAAGTGCCGTGTTTATGGGGTCTGTGTTGGATTTGGGGCGGGAAGATTCGTTTGAGGATAAATGAATTAAAAAGGAGTATAAGCTTTTTGCTGGATAGAATTTGGGATATGTTGATTACATAGTTTTTCAAATTCCAACCCTTTGAGGTACTCTCCAAAAATAGCCACACCTGTTCTTGGTGTAAGGAATCTCCAAAAACAATTATACCCATCTTACTTGTCCTTTTATCCCTGATTGAATTCTCTCAATCGTCACATAGCTCGCTATGCTCCTCATGAGATAATCCAATCAAAAATAAAATTACTGCACAATATGGGTATAATTGTTCTTATGCAATTCCTAAGTTTTTTATTGGTGGATTCTATGTGAACATTCAATATAGATTGTGCCATAATGTTCTCCTGTGTCAAACAGAGAAGAAGTTCACCAAATGGGTGAAAGAATTTAGCTGGGCTTCTTCGCCTTTAAGTATCTAATTATAGGGCAATTACGGTTATTCTTTGATTGGGTATGGATTTTTTAGGGGATATCGATTTTATGTCAGGAAAATCATATATAATAAGTTGTTGTAATTTAGTAAATAGGTTTCTGAATGCATTGTAGGAGCCAATTTTTTGAGTAAGCCCATTAAAATAGGTGCTTTGCAAGAGATTTTTGGCGGGAAGATTCGTTTAATATTAAGATAAGGAAGAAAAATGAAAAGTTTAAGTTTTTTGATTATTGTGGGGTTGGGCTTTACCGCTCTTTCTGCTAAAAATTTGGATCAGGTTATAAATATTCCTGTGTCTTCAACCGTATTATGGAAAGATATGGTTAAGAAGCAGGCTTTGAATCCTGATTATGGCTATACCGAAAAGAGGGTTATACCTTTTATGAAGATGGAAGGGTTTAAAAATATCAACCCTCCAGGTAATTCAAAGGTCTTTGAGAACGATGACATCGAGCAGTTACCAAAAAAGG
>CBDCGX010000002.1:0-12609 GCA_965216965.1 Spirochaetia bacterium
CACCTTAAAAAAGGAATGAATTAGCTATATTGTTTGTTTTGGTGTTTGATTTTTGTGACAAAGGTTTCATGAGGTTTATAATTTGATACAAGCATGATGAAATAAAGAATAAAGAATATTGCAGATTTCTTAAAAATGTGTGTTATGCATGCATTGTGTGTAGAAATAATATTTGCATTCTTGTTCAGGTGTTGACTATAGCCTAGGTCAGTATTACAATATTATGTATATATCGGTTATGGCAAATATCAGTTTGGTTTTTAATGCTGTCTTAAAGAACATACAGAAACATATTTCTGAAAAAGAATTTTCTATGTGGTTTTCGCTCATTAAACCTAAGTCTTTACAAAACAATATCTTTATTCTTAGTGTTCCGTCTAGTTTTTTTAAAGACGCTATAGAAAAAAAATATACACAACAATTATATACAATTGCTCATGAAGAAAAAATAGAATGTATAAAAATAGAAGTTGATGATTTTGTTTTACAAACAATAAGCAATAATACTGATGCTGCAGTATTTTCGAAAATGAGTGAGATAGATAAAAAACAAAAAACAAAGACAGACAAAAAAGTTCCTGGAGCATTAAATAAAAACTTTACATTTAACTATTTTATAGTAGGCACTTCTAATAATTTTGCTGCAAGCACTGCTAAAGCGATAGCAAATAACCCGGGGCAGGCGTACAATCCTTGTTTGATGTATGGTTCAGTTGGCTTGGGAAAAACACACCTACTTCAGGCAATAGGAAATGAGATAATAAAACAGAATCCAAAAGCGAAAGTATTATATATCACCTCTGAGCAGTTCTTAAAATCTTTTGTAGAGTCTATGCAGAATAACAATCCACAAAGTTTTGAGCGCAAAATGAGAACACCAGATGTGTTGCTTGTAGATGATATTCAGTTTTTTTCAAAAAAAGAAGGAATGCAAGAGCAGATGTTTCATACATTTAATGTGCTTTCTGATTCTGATAAGCAAATGGTGTTTACAAGTGATAGACCTATAAGTCAAATTAACGATTTACAAGAAAGACTTGCAAGTCGGTTTCAAAGTGGCACAAGCGTTGATTTACAACCACCTACAATGGAGATGGCACTGGGAATTATGAAAAATGCTCTTATTAAGAATAATGTAACTGATTTAGTGTCTGATGACATACTGGAATTTATAAGCCAACATATGCGTAATAATATTAGAGACATGCTTGCTTTTTTAAATAGAATAGTTGGATACAAACAAATGACAAAGAATGAGATTACACTTCTTCTTTTAAAAAAATGGGTAAATGATCATAAGCCTAAAGTAGATAATTTTCCACATGATACTGTTTTGCGTGCTACGGCATCGTATTTTACTGTAAGCATTGCAGACATCAAAAGTAAAAAAAGAACACGAGATATAGCCCGAGTAAGGCATATTGCTATGTTTTTACTAAGAAAACATACAAATCTTACATTTACAGAAATAGGAAAACTAATGAATGTTAGCCATGTTGCTGCAACGCGTGCGGATAGTACTATTAAGAAGGAAATTGAAGTGGGAGAAAAGGCAAGCGAGATTGTAAGTGAGATTGAAAATCAAATAAATATGTTTTAAGATAGTAATTGATAACTATAATTTATTTTATAAACTCCTTAACTTGAGAAGCAATATATGAAAAAACAAAATATTTTTTATTCGCTTAACATTACACTTTCTCCTACAGAATTATATCTTCATATAAATAAAATTTATCTGTGTCTTTGCGATGTGTTCTCTTATGTGCAGCTGAGAAAAGAAATGAAAATCACATGTTTTTTAGATGTGCTTATGATGTTACGGTTAAAAAATATGTCATATACAGATTATCTTAAGATACAAAATATATTGCATAAATTTTATAAGGCAGGAAATGATATAGGATTGTATATCAATATGGCATGGGAAAAAACAGAGGATATACATGAACTACATCAAGATAGGGTAATGGATATATTTGTGCAGGGGCGCGAGGAAATAGCAAAAATAATCTTTTATAAAGAACAAGCAACGCATGTTAAAAATGGCTTAAAAAACAAAGAAAGTGCTCAAAAAAGAAAAAGAAATTCAATGCCAAATCTTGTTGTAAGAGTTGCAAATGGAAAAATACAACCTTTTGTTCATTTATCAAGCGTATATGCTTTTATAAGTGCAAAGCTTGATGCAAGTGTTTTTGCGAGACGTGTAAAACTAAAATTTTATGATTATAAAAATGTCACTTCGAGTATTGTATATCGATTTGAAAAAAATCCAGCTATATCAGAAAAATACGGGTCTTTTTTAACGCTTCCAAGATTGTCATATAAAGCAAGTGTTTTTTATAGAGTGTCTTTTTTATCTGATTTGAAAAAAGTGGCTAAAAAATATGATGTCCAACCCTTTTTATATCGAAATGAAGAAATGATAATGCCGTTTCCTATACCTGTTCCCAAGCAGAAAAAAACCTTTTTTGTTTCGCCTGATACAGCATCACCTAAATATTTTTTAAATACATTAGCACGATCGAAATCTGTCTCTAAAGAATTATTTTCTTTAGAATCTTTTTTGCATACTGTATCTCCGCTGACATTTAAAAATTTAAATTTTTTTAAAAAAAGAAAATATGAATTTATTTTAGCATCTTCAATTATAGATACATATGCTTTATCTACA
The DNA here is from genome assembly GCA_965216965.1 of Spirochaetia bacterium. Lineage (GTDB taxonomy): Bacteria > Spirochaetota > Spirochaetia > WTKD01 > CBDAKK01. The sequence continues at coordinate 2,675 of CBDCGX010000002.1, forward strand.
AATAAGATACAGTTCAAATGATCTTGAACGTGCGGAATGGGGCTTAAAGCGAGTTGTTTTTTTAAAAACAGTATTTATTTCTTTAAGAAGCATAGGAAGCCCTGCTCCTTGAAATATTTTTGCAACGAAAATACCATTTTTACAAAGAAATTGTTTGCTTATTTCGAAAGCAGATTCAACTAAAAACTCGCTTGCAGTTGTATCTAATGTTTTGTTTCCGGTAGTAGAGGGGGCGGCGTCGCTTATAATATAATTATATGGTCCTAGTTTTTCAATATGTGAAATTATATGTGTTGTTGTAAAATCTCCTGTTATTGTGTGTAGGGTTGCGTGTTTTTTTGTGGTATGCAATTGTATTGGGGTAATATCTACCGAAACAATGTGAGATGAATTGTGAAGTGTATTGAGTAAATATTGTGTCCACGATCCAGGTGCAGCACCTAAGTCTAAAACACGAATGTTTTTTTGAGTAAAAGAATGTTTTTTTAAAGATAAAAATTTTTTATCTATTTCTTTAAGTTTATATACAGAACGAGCATTGTAATGCTCGTTTTTTGCTTTTTGGGCATAATAGTCAGAAGTATAATTCATAATGTATTTTATTATTTACATAATACAAAATTCATAAAAATTTTTTGAGATGTTCAGCAATATGCGTGGACATGTTTTCTATAGTATCAATAAGCATTTTGCATTTAGGAAGCTGTTTTATTAATATTTCGCCATAAAATTTTTGGATCATGCGAACATCCGTAATGAGAATAACTCCACCATCGGTATTGTTGCGCATGAGTCTTCCAAATCCTTGTTTTAATTTTATTTCTGCTATAGGCAAAGCTAGGCTGGTAAACCAGTTGAGCTCTTCTTTTTTGCATTGTTCTTTTTCTTCTTCAAAAAACAAATCATTTGGAGAAGCGAAGGGTATCCTTGTTATTATAAGAAGTCGTAAAATGTCATCGGGAGCATCAAACCCTTCCCAAAAACTTGCTGTAGCAACAAGCACGGATGAAGTATGGGTTTTAAAAGTTTTTGAAAGTGCTGTTGTACTCATTGATCCATCTTGAGAAAGAACTTCCCAGATGCTATTGTGCGTTTTTGAATAGTTCTTTAGGTGCTTTGAAAGTGTTTGTACCATGGTTTTACTTGTACAAAGAATAAGTGCTTTTCCTTTGGAAATATTAAGAAAATGAGGTATGTTTTTTGCTAAGAATGAAGTATATTCTGCACTATTAGGATTAGGAGCATTTTTTGGTATAGAAAGCAACACTTGTTGTTTGTAATTAAATGGAGATTCAATGCTAAGTGTTTCTCCTTCTGGAGGAAATCCAACTTGTTGTGACCAATAAGAGAAGTTTTTCTGAGTGGTCATGGTTGCACTTAATGCTATTGTTGAATGAGAAAAATTAAAGAAGTGTTGAGAAAGAAAATAATGTACAGATAAAGGAACTGTAGAAAAGGAAAAGCTTTTTTTATCAGGACTACATTCCACATATCTTATTTCATCAGTTGTGGGTGCATCTTTACTAAAAGAAAAGAACAACGTCTCTTTTTCTTTCCACCAGCGAATAAGGTTTTTTAAATACATGGTAATAATGTTTTTATCATCAATAGGGTGAATATCATCTTTAAGTATAGAAAGTTCGGATGTGATTTTTTGAGCATCTTGAGAAAGTGAAAAGAAGGAATCAAGTAATTTATTATTTATAATGGTTTCATATTTTAAACGAGAATGGGTGTTTATGTTTTTTGTATGATTCAGATTTTGCAAAAGAGGTTCTTGTGATTGTAGAGGCTGAGACAACAAGATTTGAGAATGTAGTTCTTCATTAATTTCGGAGATGGCTTTAAAAATAGTTTCAAGTATTTTCTTACACGATGCAAGTCTTTTCTCAATGGTCTTTGAAAATGTAATGGGAGGAGTTCTTTTTACAATACTTGCTTTACCAAAAAGAGTATCGTAAGTAGATTCTGCGATGGTTTTAGAGAAAGATGTGGTGAGGCAATTACGTATAATATCTTTCATACGGTGAGCTTCGTCAAGGATGAATATTGAATCAGAGGAAAGCAGAGAGTTTGTTTCTGCATTGTCAGAATTGTTTTCTGCTTGTTTTAGAATATGATAGGCGAGAACATTATAATTTGTAATCACAATGTTTGATTGGGCTGCGGTTTTGCGTGCTGTAGTGAAGAAACATCCTTGTGCTTGGTGCGATGCACACGATGCTCCTCCACATGCAATGTCGTGGGTATTTATAGCAGTCCAAATAGATTGAGGAATGTGTATTTCTGTAGAAGATGATTCTAATTCTGATGTTTCTTCTGCAAATGCTTCTCTGTCTCCAGTTACTGTTTTTGTTGCCCAATTGATTAGTTTATCCTTTAATGAGTGGGAGGCTGTAGAAAAAATTAAAGAATCTTCACTGTTTAAAAATTGCATTAAACGAGATTTGCAAAGATAGTTTGCTTTTCCTTTTAGCACGTTTATAGGGATATTAGTTTGTAACAGATTTTGTATATAGGGAATGTCTTTATTAGCAAGTTGGTGTTGTAATGTGATAGTTGCTGTTACAATAGTTATTTTATGCCCTTGAAGTGCATGTAGGAGTGCAGGGACAAGATATGCAAATGATTTTCCTGTACCTGTTCCAGCTTCTATTGCTATGTGAGTAGTGTTTTGCATAGCAGCATATATTTTTTCAGCAATTTCTATTTGTCCTTTTCGTATTTGAAAAGATGAGTCTAATTGAGGAAATATCTTAGTAAACAATTCAGATAATGAGCAATCTTTTTTAAAATAAGCATTCATATACTATATTACTACTATAAATCAAATAAACTTTTATATTTTTATTGTGGACAATGTTTAGAAATGTTTTTGCTCTTAGTTAAAGAGAAGCGTTATTTATAATAGTGAGATCTCATTTTTTTGTAACCTTTAGAGATAATATTTTTTATATATACATATATTGATGTTCTGTAATGTTGTAATATTTAATTTGTATTGATAAGAATCCAATATCAACAATTTTTCCATATTTTAATATATTATTTCTTTACGGGGAAGGCGTCATTAAATCCATTTTTTCTTACTTTTAATAATTGAATTCCTATATCATCCTTTTTTATTGGACCAAGGAGGATTTTATAGTATTGAGATTTCTTAAGTTTATAAATATCAATATTAAGATTGATAGTTTCTTTTATCTTTTTAATAGGAGCTGAGACAATATAGGTCTTTGCTATATCTAAGTTTTTGTAGCTTGCTAGTTGTATGAAAGCACTCCCATTAAGTGTGTTTTTAATTACGTAAGAAGAAGAGCTTTTTTGTGGTTTTGCTTGTGGTATAATTGCCACAGGGGAGGGAGCTGGGTTTATTTGAGTTTTGGAGTTGTCTTGTATTGTATCTTGAGGAATGGGTTGCTCGGGGTATTTTTTATTAGTAGAGGTAATTGACCAAGATGTTTTAGAAGGAGCTAGATTGGGGATAAATATGAGTTGTTGAGGAGATTGTATGTTTCTTGGGGTTATAGAATATTGAGGAGTATGAGTAGAGGTTGTTTTTTTTGTAGCGCTTAATGTTGGATATGGTGTGCTTTCGGTAAATAATTCTAATGAGGGGGGAGTAATATTAGAGAGATTTTGAGTGGGGTTATATTGAGGTGGTGTTATAGATTCTTGAAAGGACATTCGACGCTGAGGGGGGATGTTGCTAGGTATTATACTTCTTTTGCTTTGTGTTGGTGGAAAAAGTCCCGGAGATACTAGAGTATTATTTCTATTTAAACTAGGGGGATAGGCATTGGGTGTATAGATATTAGAAAAAGAGATTCTAGAGGGGGGGGTACTTCCTGGTGATAATGAAGATGAAGAGGCTATGTTTTGAGGGGTGATACTTCCTGGTGATAATGAAGATGAAGAAGCTATGTTTTGAGGGGTGATACTTCCTGGTGATAATGAAGATGAAGAGGCTATGTTTTGAGGGGTGATACTTCCTGGTGATAATGAAGATGAGGAAGCTATGTTTTGAGGGGTGATACTTCCTGGTGATAATGAAGATGAAGAGGCTATGTTTTGAGGGGTGATACTTCCTGGTGATAATGAAGATGAGGAAGCTATGTTTTGAGGGGTGATACTTCCTGGTGGTAATGAAGATGAGGAAGCTATGTTTTGAGGGGTGATACTTCCTGGTGGTAATGAAGATGAGGAAGCTATGTTTTGAGGGGTGATACTTCCTGGTGGTAATGAAGATGAGGAAGCTATGTTTTGAGGGGTGATACTTCCTGGTGGTAATGAAGATGAGGAAGCTATGTTTTGAGGGGTGATACTTCCTGGTGGTAATGAAGATGAGAGAGGGACTATGTTTTTGGGGGGGATACTTCTTGGTGGTGATGAAGATGAGAGAGGGACTATGTTTTGGGGTGGTATATTGCCTGGTCTGGGAGAAGGAATAGCAAATCTCGCTTGGGGGGGAGATACAGCGAATATAGTTGTGGGGCGAGAGCTAGAAAGAGGACTGTTTTTTTGAGGTGGTATATTACTTGGTTTAAAATGGGAAGGAACAATTATATTTTGAGGAGGGATATTACTGGGAGAAGAGTAAGCAAATACTCTGTTTTGAGGAGGAATAGAGCCGGGAAAAAAAGAAGGGGAAGATCCAATTTGAGGAGGGATATTACTGGGAGAAGAGTAAGCAAATACTCTGTTTTGAGGAGGAATAGAGCCGGGAAAAAAAGAAGGGGAAGATCCAATTTGAGGAGGGATATTACTGGGAGAAGAGTAAGCAAATACTCTGTTTTGAGGAGGAATAGAGCCGGGAAAAAAAGAAGGGGAAGATCCAATTTGAGGAGGGATATTACTGGGAGAAGAGTAAGCAAATACTCTGTTTTGAGGAGGAATAGAGCCGGGAAAAAAAGAAGGGGAAGATCCAATTTGAGGAGGGATATTACTGGGAGAAGAGTAAGCAAATGCTCTGTTTTGAGGAGGAATAGAGCCGGGAAAAAAAGAAGGGGAAGATCCAATTTGAGGAGGGATATTACTGGGAGAAGAGTAAGCAAATGCTCTGTTTTGAGGAGGAATAGAGCCGGGAGAAAAAGAAGGAAAAAATTTATTTTGAGGAGAAAGTTGACTAGGAACATTTCTATTATATTGGGAATTTGAAAAATAATTATAATTTTGTGCAAGTATATTAGGAACATTGTATACTAACAATAAGAAGAAAAAAGAAAAAACGTACAAAAATACTATGCAATAAAATTTCATTATTTTATACCCAACAGAAATAATATCGGGGATTTTATGCTAATATTTAGTATTATTTATAAAATCTAAAGTTTTTTAATAACGGGGTGGTATAAAAAGATCTTTTTGCTTAAGATAATAATAAAATAGAAATCAGGAAAAAATATAAATGGAATCAAGTTCAAAAAAACTATTTTATATAATAGGAGCGGGAAGCGCAGGAGTTTCTTTGTTTCATGATATTAAGATGAGGTTTCCGCGAAGTATTATTGTTTTTCTTGATGATGATGAAAAAAAAGCAGGAATAGCAATAGGAAATGCCACAGTAATGGCGCCTATTGAAAAATCGCTACAAATTCTTAATCCTACGGCCAATATAGAAGTTATTATTGCTATGCCGTCTGCTCCAGCTAAAAGAATACAAAGTATTTATAAATTGCTTAAAAAGTATAGTTTTAGCAATATTCGTATTCTTCCTAGTCCGCTTTCATATTTAGATAGTCCTCATTTTGTTCAAACACAGAAAATTAATCTTGAGAACTTACTTTTACGAGATACAATAACCCTTCCCAATAAGCAAGCACTTTCTTATCTTAGAAATAAACGCATTCTGATTACTGGTGCGGGAGGTAGTATAGGAAGCGAACTTGCCGAACAACTTTTATATGCGGGAGTTTCTCGTATGTATTTACTTGGGCATGGAGAATATAGTATATATAAGATTACAAAAAAGCTACAAATGCTTCAGCAAAGAGGTGTCGGAGAACATACATATTTTATTCCTATTTTATGTGAGCTTACAGATAAAAACGCTGTAAATCATATTGTATCTAAACTAGAGGCAAACGTAATATTCCATACGGCAGCGTATAAACACATTGATTTAATAGAAGAAAATGCTCCTGCAAGCATAGGAGTAAATATTTTTGGAACGAAATTTTTGCTAGATGCAATACAACGTAATAAAAACACAGAACATTTTGTACTGGTGTCAACTGATAAAGCAGTGGAACCAGCCTCTGTATATGGCGTGAGCAAACTAGTGTCTGAGAAACTTACGTTGGGGTTGGGTATAAAAAATATAAGAACATCTGTTATGCGTTTTGGTAATGTTATTGGGTCTCGAGGAAGTGTTTTGCCTCTTTTTCAAGAACAGATTTCTATGGGTGGACCAATCACCATTACTTCTCAAAAATGCAAACGGTATTTTATGACACTTTCAGAGGCATGCTCACTTATGCTTTATGCAATGCAAATTAAGAAAAGGAAAAACAATGAACTCTTTATACTTGAAATGGGCAAGCAAGTTTCTGTTATGGAAGTGGCACAACAAATGTTGGATTTTTATGGATTAGAAAGAGATAAAGATATATCTTTTGTTTTTACTGGGCTGAGACCTGGAGAAAAAGAACAAGAGACGCTTGTGGCTGCCGATGAAAAAAAACACAAATCATCATTAAACCATGTGTATTTAGTAACTCGTAAAAGTAAGCATAATTCTTTTTTAGATATAGATTCATTGTTAGAAGATTTATATGATGTGTGTTTTTATAATCCGCATAATATAAAAAAATATAGAAATAATAATTTTATAGCAAAAATAATGAAAAAACATATTAAATCCTTTGTTCCTTTGTATAAGAAGCAAAAAAGAATATTAAAATGAAAGATAGCAATAGTAAAGGAAACATGTCTTGCTTACAATGGATCCCATTTTCAAAGCCTTCACTTGATAGGCAAGAATATTGTGCTGTACAAAGAGTATTGGAAAGCAATTGGCTTACTACGGGAAAGGAATGTCATTTATTTGAAACGGAATTTTTAAATTTTCTAAAGCAAAAATCAAGATCTGCACAGGACTTACACACAATAGCTGTTCAAAGTGCATCGGCGGGACTTCATTTGTCTTTAAAAGCATTAGGGGTGAAAAAGGGCGATAAAGTTGTTACTACTCCCTATACGTTTGTATCTACAGTTTCTGCAATACTTCATTGTGGGGCTCAACCTGTATTTATTGATTGTGAAAAAGATTCTTTTTTTATGGATTGTAATGCTTTTGATATACTTAAAACTGATAATTCGTTTAAGGTTTTTTTGCCTGTTCATATAAGTGGATGTGCCCCTTCGTATTTTAAGGAGTTATGTGAAATAGCACGAAAAAAAAACCTTGTTATTGTAGAAGACGCATCTCATACCTTTCCCGCCTATGATGAAAATGGATTTTTGGGTACACAAACAGATATAGGTGTATATTCATTTTATGCTAATAAGACAATTACTACAGGCGAAGGGGGGATGGTTGTATGTAACGATGCGGTACTTGCACAGAAAATGTTAAATCTTAGAAATCATGGCATAGATAAAGAAGTATGGAGACGTTTTACAGACAGTCCTTCGCAATGGGATTATGATATAATTAATCTAGGTTATAAATATAATCTTCCCGATTTGCTTGCAACCATTGGAAGAGAGCAATTAAAGAAGGCAACGCAATTTCAGTTGCAAAGAAGAGATGCGGCAAACTATTATATAAAGAAACTTTCTAAAAGAGACTATTGGATTCTCCCTCCTGTTCCTAAAGACTCACAATCTCATTCGTGGCATTTGTTTATTCTTCAGATAAAACACCCCAATCTTACAAGAAATGCTGTGATATGTGAGATGAAAAAACAAAGAATAGGGACCTCTGTGCATTATAAACCGCTTCATCTTATGACATATTATAAAAATACTTTTGGATATCAACCAAATGATTTTCCCCAGGCAGTAGAAACATATAAAAGAGTAGTAAGTTTGCCTCTTTATGCAGGTATACACACTGATGATTTAGAGAGGATTTGTAACACTCTTATAACTATAGGAGATGCTAAACTATAAGTAGTGGAATTGTCGCTTTCCTCCGTTATATGAAAAACAAACTCTTTATACAGTTGTACCACTTACACTTGATCCCTTATATTGGGAAGAGCATGTAAATCAATTAACAGAAGATTGCATTTTACTTTCTCAAAAAGATATTGCAAATATTGAGTTTTCTTACTTACGGAAATTAATACCATTGTTTTCAATGGGAAAATATTCAAAAAAAGGAAAGACAAATAATCCTTTTACTGCATTACTTATTGGACCATTGCATTCGGTGAGAAAATCTACAAAAGATTATTTTTCTTGGGCACATGTTCTCCCATATGCTTTTTCGGTACACCCTAAAGAATTTAAAGGAAACAAGACAGCAGATGATTATATATATCTTAAAAAACCTTATAGGCTTGCAGAAGTATGGGCACGTGCAACATCTTCTACTGATAGAGGTAAGTTGTATGGCGCCGCACGCTTTGCAAAAAGAGTTACAAAAATTTTTTGATATACCTATTGTTGTTATACCTGTTCCAATTGAAGATAGTACTGTGCATAATGAATGTACGGCGTGGTTGTATGCGTTTTATGCTGTATTTGCAGTTCAGCATGTGGGGCGTTCTGTTGTGTGCCATTATCACAGCGTTAATAGTCAATTTTTATTATATAATTTGTACAAAATGAATGCGTTTGGAATGGATGATTGTGAAGCGTTTATTCCGCATGCATGGGGTCTTATATCACCAGAAGAGTGTTGTAGTATATTTCATGAAGTTTTAAAAATTAATGACAAAAAAACAAAACACACAATAGAATCTTGGCCAAAAGATTTCTCTATAAAATCATTTTTATTTAACTCTATTAAAAAAACAATGATAACAAAATGTGTTGGAGAAGCAGAAAGTAAGCAAATGATTTTAGAAAAAAGCAAAAAAAATGAGTTTGCACAGCATGCTATTACGCTACAAAAAATAAATACATCAATAGATGTTACATTGCCTTTTCATCCGAGTAGGAGTACGCTTTTTGCATTGAGCGAAATAATATGCACACTTCTTTCTATAGACAAAAACCATATATCTTTTACAGAAGACTCAAGCTTTAAAGTACCACCTAGACATTATAGGTTATATTCGTTACTAGGAAATCTTGTATTGTGTGGAATAGTGTCTTATAAAAGGAGCAGAAATAAATCACAAGTAATACGCATAAAACCTTCTCATACTATATATAATGATTATGCTTTGGTGGGATGTTCTGTGGAACTTGATATTCAAAAGTATAGTAAAAAAATTAGTCTTAAAAAATTATATCTTACAATGAATATAGGTTATGTTGCGAACAAGGTATATCTTGAAGGACTTATTGAAAAACATGTTATGAATAGCGTGTTTTTTGTGCTTGGAATTGATAGCATAACAGATGGAACAGAAATATTTATTAAATTTATAGATAGTGAAAACATATCATATACATCTTCTGTTGAAGAATTTGTTCATACAGTAGTATGTAATGCACTTATAAATACGGTTACAGAATTCTTTTTTAAAAAGTAGTTGGAGATTGATGAATATTATGGAGAAATATATAATTGTAAATCAAGTAAAACATAGAGTGCATATATCTCAAAATATAAGTTTAGCTTCAGTCTTAAGCGATATAATTACTAGTGAGTATATGTTTTCGGGGCTTACTCCTGATGTTACACCCACGTGGGTCTTGTTAAATAAAAAACATATTATAGATGCTAACATAACACCTTTGTATTCTAAGATGGTGTTTTTTATAAGCACAATAGACTTTGCTCTTTTATTTAGATATTTTCAGCTATTACAAAAACA
>CBDCGX010000003.1:0-101938 GCA_965216965.1 Spirochaetia bacterium
GAGAAGGTTTGAACTAGACCTCCATTATTAGCAAAAGCACCTAAAACAGGATCGGTTGTAAGAATATTATTTTCACTAACTTGTTTTTCACTTGGTTTTCTAGTTGAATCAAATCCAATATTATCTACACCATCTTGCAATATAACATTACCCAGTACAAGATTCTCATTTCCTCTACCATTTGTATATAAATAGATTTGACTGCCCTTAGGAGCAGTATTACCCCAGAGGATTACATTAGCTAAGGTAGTTCCAGTCTTCCCGTTATTATCTTGATAGATTGCTCCTCCGTTATTAGTTGCCGAATTAGTAGAGAAACTCGATTGGGTAATTGTTGGGTAGGATTTGAAACTTAAGATTGCTCCTCCTCTATTATTTGCCGAATTATTAGAGAAACTCGATTGGGTAATTGTTGGATTGGATTTGAGATTATAGATTGCTCCTCCGTCATTACCTGAATTAGTAGAGAAACTTGATTGGGTAATTGTTGGATTGGATTCGGAATTATTATAGATTGCTCCTCCGAAATTATTTGCCGAATTATTAGAGAAACTCGATTGGGTAATTGTTGGGTGGGAGGTATTATTATAGATTGCTCCTCCGCCAATAGAAGCCGAATTATTAGAGAAACTCGATTGGGTAATTGTTGGCTGGGAGTGATTATTATAGATTGCTCCTCCGCTATCGTATGGGTCTTTTGTTCCATTGGCATTGCCATGACTTAGAGTTACACCATATAAAATAGCACTGCTAGTTAGATTGTTATTAAAAATAATATGATAGGAGTTATCGGTCTTGTCATTTTTTTTGCCTATGTCGCCACTTAGCAGAGTAGTATAGGTTTCAATATTAAAATCATATGCATTATTCCACCCCCCAATAATAGCTGTGTGGTTTTTCATAGTAAAAGATGTTTCTCTGGCTGTTTCATCTGTGGCTAGAGTAGTAGGTGTATAGGTTCCTTTAGCAAGTAAAAGGATATATACTTTAGAGTTAGAAGCATCAGAAATGGCATTGAGTTTTGTTTTTAGTTGATCTGTTGAGAGTGCATTAGCCCAACTATCTCCTGTAGCAGTAGCACTACCATTTTCACTAAAATGGATACAATTAAGAGCTGTGTCTGTAGTTACAGAAAAAGGTTCTAACATTGGTTTTAATACAGAAAAATCAGCAGAATTTAAGTCTGGCATTGGTTTATTTGTACACACTTTTTCCATTGCGATTCCAACCGCCCCAGTAGTAGTATTACCAGATCCACCGTTAGTAGTATCGGTGCTGCAAGTAGTTATTACTACTACAAACAACAACGAAAGTATTACTTGTAGGAAGTTCTGTATTGTGAACCTTTTATTGTATGATTTTAGACTATTCATAGTTATGTCTTTCTCCTTATTATTTTTAGGGTTTATTAAGAACCCCCTATTATTTATATATGCATATACCCAACTTAATATGTTCGGATTAGTTACATATATCTTTAATTATAATAGTTATATATTATAATATATTTTTTAAATATTGTATTTATATAAAGATATTTTTTATGTGTTTAGTGCACTTGATATAAAAAAACACGCCGTTCTAGTTACAGAAAAGACGTGTTTTTTATATATTTATATATTAGGGAGTAGGGGCAATGCCATTGTATTCATAGTCACCAATATCTGGCTTTCCTTTAAATTTATATCCTCTCGCATCTGTTGCTAATTTAAAACTATCAGTATGTGGGGTTACTGCGGTGTTGAGGGGAGTGGTTGTGCCTGCTAACACAGGAGTAGTATACCAAGTAGAGCTATCACTACTGTAATAAAAGGCAGAATAATCATTTTTTATTTTAATATATAAGCCTTTATCTATTGCACTTGAGTTCTCAAGAATAGAGAAGGTTTTAACTAGACCTCCATTATTAGCAAAAGCACCTAAACCAGGATCGGTTGTAAGAATATTATGTTCACTAACTTGTTTTTCAGTTGGATTAGCTGGATTAAATCCAATATTATCTGTACCATCTTGCAATATAACGCTGCCCAGTATAAGATTCTCATTTCCTTTACCATCTGTCTGTAAATAGATTTGATTGCCTTGAGCAGCAGTATTACCCCAGAGGATTACATTAGCTAAGGTAGTTCCAGTATTCCTGTCATTATTTTGATAGATTGCTCCTCCATCTTGATTTGCCGAATTAGTAGAGAAACTCGATTGGGTAATTGTTGGGTGGGAGGACTGATTAAGGATTGCTCCTCCATACTTGCTTGAATTAGTAGAGAAACTCGATTGGGTAATTGTTGGATTGGATTGGATATTATAGATTGCTCCTCCGAAATTACCCAAATTATTAGAGAAACTTGATTGGGTAATTGTTGGGTGGGAGGTATTATTATATATTGCTCCTCCTTCGTTACTACTTGAATTATTAGAGAAACTCGATTTGCTAATTGTTGGATTAGAGGTGAAATTAAAGATTGCTCCTCCGCCAATAGAAGCCGAATTATTAGAGAAACTCAATTGAATAATTGTTGGGTGGGAGTACTCATTATAGATTGCTCCTCCGCTATCGTATGGGTCTTTTGTTCCATTGGCATTGCCATGACTTAGAGTTACACCATATAAAACAGCACTGCTAGTTAATGGATTGGCTGAAGTATTTTTATTAAGAATAACATGATAGGAGTTATCGGACGTGTCATTTTCTTCGCCTATGTCGCCACTTAGCAGAGTAGTATAGGTTTCAATATTAAAATCATATGCATTATTCCACCCCCCAATAATAGCTGTGTGGCTTTTCATAGTAAAAGATGTTTCTCTGGCTGTTTCATCTGTGGCTAGAGTAGTAGGTGTATAGGTTCCTTTGGCAAGTAAAAGGATATATACTTTAGAGTTAGAAGCATCAGAAATGGCATCAAGTTTTGTTTTTAGTTGATCTGTTGAGAGTGTATTAGCCCAACTATCTCCTGTATCAGTAGCACTACCACTTTCACTAAAATGGATACAATTAAGAACTGTGTTTGTAGTTACAGAAAAAGGTTCTAACATTGGTTTTAATACAGAAAAATCAGCAGAATTTAAGTCTGGCATTGTTTTATTTGTACACACTTTTTCCATTGCGATTCCAACCGCCCCAGTAGTAACACCACCAGATCCACCGCCATTATTACCAGATCCACCGCCATTATTACCAGATCCACCGTCAGTAGTATCGGTGCTACAAGTAGTTACTACTACTACAAACAACAACGCAAGTATTATTTGTAGGAAGTTCTGTATTGTGAACCTTTTATTGTATGATTTTAGACTATTCATAGTTATGTCTTTCTCCTTTATTATTTTTAGGGTTTATTAAGAACCCTCTATTGTTTATATATGCATATACCTAACTTAATATGTTCGGATTAGTTACATATATCTTTAATTATTATAGTTATATATTATAGTGTGTTTTTTTAGAACATTGTCTTTATATAAAGATATTTTTTATGTGCTTAGTGCACTTGATATAAAAAAACACGCCGTTCTGGTTACAGAAAAGACGTGTTTCTTATGTATTTTTATATATATTAGGGAGTAGGGGCAATGCCATTGTATTCATAGTCACCAATATCTGGCTTTCCTTTAAATTTATACCCTCTTGCATCTGTTGCTAATTTAAAACTATCAGTATGTGGGGTTACTGCGGTGTTGAGGGGAGTGGTTGTGCCTGCTAACACAGGAGTAGTATACCAAGTAGAGCTATCACTACTGTAATAAAAGGCAGAATAATCATTTTTTATTTTAATATATAAGCCTTTGTCTATTGCACTTGAGTTATTAGGAATAGAGAAGGTTTTAACTAGACCTCCATTATTAGCAAAAGCACCTAAACCAGGATCGGTTGTAAAAATATTATGTTCACTAACTTGTTTTTCACTTGGTTTAGTTGATCTAAATCCAATATTATCTACACCATCTTGCAATATAATGCTGCCCAGTATAAGAGCTTCATTTCCTTTACCATCTGTATGTAAATAGATTTGACTGCCATTAGGAGCCTTATTACCCCAGAGGATTACATTAGCTAAGGTAGTTCCAGCATTCCCGTTATTATTTTGATAGATTGCTCCTCCGTCATTACTTGAATTAGTAGAGAAACTCGATTGGGTAATTGTTGGGTGGGAGTAATTATTATAGATTGCTCCTCCGGTATTAGGAGCCGAATTATTAGAGAAACTCGATTGGGTAATTGTTAGGTGGGAGTAATTATTATAGATTGCTCCTCCATCTTGATTTGCCGAATTAGTAGAGAAACTCGATTGGGTAATTGTTGGACGGGAGGAAGCATTATAGATTGCTCCTCCGTACTTGCCTGAATTATTAGAGAAACTCGATTGGGTAATTGTTGGACGGGAGGAACTATTATAGATTGCTCCTCCGAAACTACTTGAATTATTAGAGAAACTCGATTGGGTAATTGTTGGATTGGATTTTGAATTATAGATTGCTCCTCCGTTAATACCTGAATTATTAGAGAAACTCGATTGGGTAATTGTTGGGTCGGAGGACTTATTATATATTGCTCCTCCGCTATTACCTGAATTATTAGAGAAACTCGATTGGATAATTGTTGGATTGGATTCGAAATTATAGATTGCTCCTCCGTTAGTGTATGGAGATGTTCCATTGGCATTGCCATGACTTAGAGTTACACCATATAAAATAGCACTGCTAGTTAATGGATTGGCTGAAGTATTATTATTAAAAATAAGATGATAGGAGTTATCGGTCTTGTCATTTTCTTTGCCTATGTCGCCACTTAGTATGCTAGTGTAGGTTTCAATATTAAAACCATATGCATTATTCCACCCCCCAATAATAGCTGTGTGGTTTTTCATAGTAAAAGATGTTTCTCTTCTGGCTAGAGTAGTAGGTGTATAGGTTCCTTTGGCAAGTAAAAGGATATATACTTTAGAGTTAGAAGCATCAGAAATGGTATCAAGTTTTGTTTTTAGTTGATCTGTTGAGAGTGCATTAGCCCAACTATCTCCTGTAGCAGTAGCACTACCACTTTCACTAAAATGGATACAATTAAGAGCTGTGTTTGTAGTTACAGAAAAAGGTTCTAACATCGGTTTTAATGCAGAAAAATCAGCAGAATTTAAGTCTGGCATTGTTTTATTTGTACACACTTCTTTCATTGCAAGTTCAATAGCTCTAATCTCGGTAGTACCACCAGATCCACCGTTAGTAGTATCGGTGCTGCAAGTAGTTACTACTACTACAAACAACAACGCAAGTATTATTTGTAGGAAGTTCTGTATTGTGAACCTTTTATTGTATGATTTTAGAATGTTCATAGTTATGTCTTTCTCCTTTATTATTTTTAGGGTTTATTAAGAACCCTCTATTGTTTATATATGCATATACCTAACTTAATATGTTCGGATTAGTTACATATATCTTTAATTATTATAGTTATATATTATAGTGTGTTTTTTTAGAACATTGTCTTTATATAAAGATATTTTTTATGTGCTTAGTGCACTTGATATAAAAAAACACGCCGTTCTGGTTACAGAAAAGACGTGTTTCTTATGTATTTTTATATATATTAGGGAGTAGGGGCAATACCATTGTATTCATAGTCACCAATATCTGGCTTTCCTTTAAATTTATACCCTCTCGCATCTGTTGCTAATTTAAAACTATCAGTATGTGGGGTTACTGCGGTGTTGAGGGGAGTGGTTGTGCCCGCTAACACAGGAGTAGTATACCAAGTAGAGCTATCACTACTGTAATAAAAGGCAGAATAATCATTTTTTATTTTAATATATAAGCCTTTGTCTATTGCACTTGAGTTATCAGAAATAGAGAAGGTTTTAACTAGACCTCCATTATTAGCAAAAGCACCTAAACCAGGATCGGTTGTAAGAATATTATGTTCACTAACTTGTTTTTCAGTTGGATTAGCTGGATTAAATCCAATATTATCTACACCACTTTGCAATATAACGTTACCCAGTATAAGATTCTCATTTCCGCTACCATCTGTATTTAAATAGATTTGACGGCCGCCAGTAGAAGCCTTATTATTCCAGAGGATTACATTAGCTAAGGTAGTTCCAGTATTCCCGTCATTATTTTGATAGATTGCTCCTCCGAAGAAATTACTTGAATTAGTAGAGAAACTCGATTGGGTAATTGTTGGGTGGGAGAAAGTATTAAGGATTGCTCCTCCGAAATCACTTGAATTAGTAGAGAAACTCGATTGGGTAATTGTTGGGTGGGAGGAAGTATTAAGGATTGCTCCTCCGAAATTACTTGAATTATTAGAGAAACTCGATTGGGTAATTATTGGATGGGAGGACTTATTATATATTGCTCCTCCGAAATTATTTGCCGAATTAGTAGAGAAACTCGATTGGGTAATTGTTGGGTGGGAGGACTGATTATATATTGCTCCTCCGAAATTACTTGCCGAATTATTAGAGAAACTCGATTGGGTAATTGTTGGGTGGGAGTAATTATTAAAGATTGCTCCTCCTTTATCGTGTGGAGATGTTCCATTGGCATTAGCATGACTTAGAGTTACCCCATATAAAATAGCACTGCTAGTTAATGGATTGGCTGAAGTATTTTTATTAAAAATAATATGATAGGAGTTATCGGCCTTGTCATTTTCTTCGCCTATGTCGCCACTTAGCAGAGTAGTATAGGTTTCAATATTAAAATCATATGCATTATTCCACCCCCCAATAATAGCTGTGTGGTTTTTCATAGTAAAAGATGTTTCTCTTGCTGTTTTATCTGCGGCTAGAGTAGTAGGTGTATAGGTTCCTTTGGCAAGTAAAAGGATATATACTTTAGAGTTAGAAGCATCATCAATGGCATCAAGTTTTGTTTTTAGTTGATCTGTTGAGAGTGCATTAGCCCAACTATCTCCTGTAGCAGTAGCACTACCACCTTCACTAAAATGGATACAATTAAGAGCTGTGTTTGTAGTTACAGAAAAAGGTTCTAACATTGGTTTTAATACAGAAAAATCAGTAGAATTTAAATCTGGCATTGTTTTATTTGTACACACTTCTTCCATTGCGATTCCAATAGCCCCAGTAGTAACACCACCAGATCCACCGCCAGTAGTATCGGTGCTACAAGTAGTTACTACTACTACTACTACTACTACTACTACTACTACAAACAACAACGAAAGTATTATTTGTAGGAAGTTCTGTATTGTGAACCTTTTATTGTATGATTTTAGACTATTCATAGTTATGTCTTTCTCCTTATTATTTTTAGGATTTGTTAAAAACCCCATATTATTTATATATGAATACATCCGACTTAATATACTAGGATTAGTTACATATATCTTTAATTATTATAGTTATATATTATAGTGTGTTTTTTTAGAACATTGTCTTTATTTATATAAAGATATTTTTTATGTGTTTAGTGCACTTAATATAAAAAAACACGCCGTTCTGGTTACAGAAAAGACGTGTTTCTTATGTATTTTTATATATTAGGGAGTAGGGGCAATGCCATTGTATTCATAGTCACCAATATCTGGCTTTCCTTTAAATTTATACCCTCTCGCATCTGTTGCTAATTTAAAACTATTAGTAGGTGGGGTTACTGCGATGTTGGGGGTTGTGGTTGTGCCCGCTAACACAGGAGTAGTATACCAAGTAGAGCTGTCACTACTGTAATAAAAGGCAGAATAATCATTTTTTATTTTAATATATAAGCCTTTATCTATTGCACTTGAGTTATCAGAAATAGAGAAGGTTTTAACTAGACCTCCATTATTAGCAAAAGCACCTAAACCAGGATTGGTTGTAAGAATATTATGTTCACTAACTTGTTTTTCACTTGGTTTAGCTGAATGAAATCCAATATTATCTACACCACCTTGCAATATAACGCTGCCCAGTATAAGATTCTCATTTCCTTTACCATCTGTCTGTAAATAGATTTGATTGCCTTGAGCAGCAGTATTACCCCAGAGGATTACATTAGCTAAGGTAGTTCCAGCATTCCCGTTATTATTTTGATAGATTGCTCCTCCGAAACTACTTGAATTATTAGAGAAACTCGATTGGATAATTGTTGGATTGGAGAAAATATTACAGATTGCTCCTCCGCTACTAGTTGCCGAATTAGTAGAGAAACTCGATTGGGTAATTGTTGGATGGGAGTAAGTATTATAGATTGCTCCTCCGTTAGTGCTTGAATTATTAGAGAAACCCGATTGGGTAATTGTTGGATTGGAGCCGGAATTAGAGATTGCTCCTCCGTAACCACCCGAATTATTAGAGAAACTCGATTGGGTAATTGTTGGGTGGGAGGACTGATTAAAGATTGCTCCTCCTCTATCGTGTGGAGATATTCCATTGGCATTAGCATGACTTAGAGTTACCCCATATAAAATAGCACTGCTAGTTAATGGATTGGCTGAAGTATTATTATTAAAAATAATATGATGGGAGTTATCGGTCTTGTCATTTTCTTCGCCTATGTCGCCACTTAGCAGAGTAGTATAGGTTTCAATATTAAAATCATATGCATTATTCCACCCCCCAATAATAGCTGTGTGGTTTTTCATAGTAAAAGATGTTTCTCTTCTGGCTAGAGTAGTAGGTGTATAGGTTCCTTTGGCAAGTAAAAGGATATATACTTTAGAGTTAGAAGCATCAGAAATAGCATCAAGTTTTGTTTTTAGTTGATCTGTTGAGAGTGCATTAGCCCAACTATCTCCTGTAGCAGTAGCACTACCACTTTCACTAAAATGGATACAATTAAGAGCTGTGTTTGTAGTTACAGAAAAAGGTTCTAACATTGGTTTTAATGCAGAAAAATCAGCAGAATTTAAGTCTGGCATTGTTTTATTTGTACACACTTCTTCCATTGCAAGTTCAATAGCTCTAATCTCGGTAGTACCACCAGATCCACCGTTAGTAGTATCGGTGCTGCAAGTAGTTACTACTACTACAAACAACAACGAAAGTATTACTTGTAGACTCTCTCTCTCTCTCTCTCTCTCTCTCTCTCTCTCTCTCTCTCTCTCTCTCTCTCTCTCTCTCTCTACAAACAACAACGAAGTTCTGTATTGTGAACCTTTTATTGTATGATTTTAGACTATTCATAGTTATGTCTTTCTCCTTATTATTTTTAGGGTTTATTAAGAAACCCCCTATTATTTATATATGCATATACCCAACTTAATATATTAGGATTAGTTACATATATCTTTATATTATAGTAAGTTTTTTAAAACATTATTTATATAAAGATATTTTTTATGTGTTTAGTGTACTTGATATAAAAAAACACGCCGTTCTGGTTACAGAAAAGACGTGTTTCTTATGTATATATTAAGGAGTAGGGGAGAAGCAGTTCCATTGTATTTAGAGTGTTTTGTGGTATTTTGGAGAGTATTGAATAGATTTTATGATTTTACTAATAAATTAATGACACACTATATTTACTGTTATATGTATAATGATTATAGAAATGGGTACTCATATTCCTGAAGAAGCATTTTTATCTAAAGATGCGATTAACTTATTTATGCCTCGTATTGCTGAGATTTTAAAAAACTCCATTTATTCTCAAGATATTTCTGAGGAGGTATTTCAACCTTGTAATAAGAGAAATCAAGAAATTGTAATGTCTATTATTAGTGAATTGTTGTATGAGAATAGTACCATTGTGAATAGTGAGCATTTGCATATATTAGCTGGCTATGTTGCAGAAGGTAAGTCGTGTTTACTTCTTCCTGAGCACTATAGTAATTTTGATTATCCGGGATTGTTTTATCTTTCACAAAAAGATCCACTTCTAAAAGAGTCATTTGAAAAGCTTATTTGTATGGCAGCATCTAAACTTAATACAGAAAGCAAGGTGGTACTTGGATTTTCTGAGGCATTTAATAGGATTATGATATATCCTGCTCGTTTGAAACAACAAAACGAGGGACAAGACATAGAAGAACAAAAAAAATTGAGTATTATTAATCAGAGAGCATTGAGAGTTATGCTTGAGTATAAGCAACAAGGTCATATGATTTTGATGTTTCCTTCTGGAACAAGATATCGTCCTGGCAATCCAAATACTCAAAAGGCACTCACTCAGGTAGCAAGTTTTATAAAACGCTTTGATTATTTTTGTTTTATTGGAATTTCTGGTAATTTGTTGGCAGTAAGCCCCAATAATAAGATGGAATGTGATCTTATCTGCAGAGACACAATGGTCTATTATATAGATGAGCCACAAAGAGGCAAAGACTTTTTAAAGAGCATAGAGAATAAAATGGGGAAAACAGCAGATTTAAAAGAACAGGTATCAGAAGAGGTAACACGTACACTCAAAGAATTGCATCAGAGAGCAGAAGATATAAGAAGAAATATTGCAAAAGAGACCCCACCATGTTATCTTGGGCCAATGGCCTCAACTATTTAGCAATTAAAAAATAGCGTAATGTTATAAAAATTATTTAATAAGGAGAGTACTATTATGTCAATAATAACATATGTACATGCAAGACAAATTTTAGATTCACGTGGAAACCCTACGATTGAAGTAGATATTGAGTTAGAATGTGGAAGTCGAGGAAGAGCATCAGTGCCTTCGGGTGCTTCAACAGGCGAACACGAAGCCGTAGAGCTAAGAGATGGAAATAAAAACAAATACATGGGGAAGGGCGTTCTTAAAGCTGTTACCAATGTAAATAAGCTAATCGCATCAAAAATTATTGGTATGGATGCTTTTAATCAAGTTGAAATAGATACCGAAATGATAAAACTTGATGGCACATCTACCAAAAGCAAATTAGGTGCGAATGCCATTTTAGGAGTGTCTATGGCAGTAGCACGAGCAGCAGCCGATTGTTTAGATATTCCGTTGTATAGATATCTTGGTTCCTATTGTGTAAATACACTTCCAGTACCTATGGCAAACATTATAAATGGGGGATCACATGCAGATAATTCTGTTGATTTTCAGGAGTTTATGATTATGCCTGTAAAGGCACCTCATTTTAGAGAGGCACTTAGAATGGTTGCAGAAGTATTTCATACACTTAAGGGAATTCTTAAAAAGAAGGGCTATGCGACTTCTGTTGGAGACGAAGGAGGGTTTGCTCCCAACCTACGGTCGAATGATGAAGCTATAGAAGTAATTCTCCAAGCAATTAGCAAGGCTGGATATAAGCCTAAAACAGAAATAATGATAGCGTTAGATCCAGCTGCAAGTGAGTTTTATAACAAAACAAAAAAATGCTATGAATTTAAATGGTCAAGCAAAAAGAAATTGAGCAGCGATCAAATGGTAAAGTTTTATCAAAATTGGGTAAGACAATATCCCATTATAAGCATAGAAGACGGAATGGCAGAAAATGATTGGAGTGGATGGAAGACACTTACGGATGCTGTAAAAGATAAAGTACAACTTGTTGGTGACGATATTTTTGTAACTAATGTAAATTTCTTGCAAAAAGGGATATCAAAAGGCATTGCAAATAGTATTCTTGTAAAGGTTAATCAAATAGGAACGCTTACAGAAACATTTCAAGCTGTCGAAATGGCAAAACGTGCAAAATACACTGCCATAATAAGCCACAGAAGTGGTGAAACAGAAGATTCGTTTATTTCTGATCTTGTTGTAGCACTTGGAACAGGGCAAATAAAAACAGGCTCTCCTTTCTCGAACAGATAGACTTGCAAAGTATAACCAGTTGCTCAGAATAGAAGAGGAACTGGGAAGCGTTGCGGTATATCCTGGGAAAGGAGCCTTTTATTCTATTGGGTAAGAAATATATTGCGAAGAGCGGGAAAATTTCTCGCTCCTCTTTATAGTCTTATTCTTTTCCAAGCTCTATATAAATTTTAGAAACAACTTCGTCATCAGAAAAAAGCTTTTCTTTTACGTATTTCCAACTACCATAGTGTATATCAATATCAAAAAGTTCTATGTTTGGTAGTGTGTTCTGATACTTTGCAGCAATCTCTTTTAATAATATAAAATATAACTAAAGGATATAGTAATAGAAATAATAGTATCTTACATACTTGCTTTCATAGCATTATAGAAATAGGAACTGTAGCCCTTTATATGCCAATGTTATAGAGACGGTTAGTTTTCTTTATACTATAATATTCTATTTGCAAATCTGGAAACTGGACGATATTTATCGTGTTCCTATCTTTGACATTTATTATATATCTAAGGCAAAATGTATTTCTAGTGTGGACAATAGTATCAATTGTAGTAACTTGTTTGGCAATACCTATAACAGGAAAATTCTTGTATAATAAATAGGAGTGATCAAGGTATAAATAACAAAAAGAAATTATGAATAAAGAAAAAGACACAATACCCATTACAACAAGAATAATCAAGAATGAATAAAATTGAGAGGAGTCTTGGTTTGAAATTTTTAGATAATTATAGAGCAAATGCATACATATTGTGCCATAAAAAACTGGAGTAAAACTAATGATAAAAAATAAGACACTAAAAATAGTAATTCTAATTTTTACAATGGTAATTGTACCATATAGTACTAAAGCTCAAAATATGCCTTTTTCAATTACTATTGAGCAGATTGACATTCCCAATTTAGGAGGATTGCAATCGTATGCATATGGACAAAGCGACGGGAAATGGTTGGTAATTGGAGGGCGATTAGATGGATTGCATAAAAGACAACCGCGGTTTTCGTTTGATGTTGCAGGCAATAATAATGAATTAATAGTAGTAGATCCTATCTCTCAAAAAGTGTGGAAAGCTTCGCTTTCTCCGCTACCGATATCTATTCGAGAGCAATTAAGCTCTACAAACATGGAATTTTATCAAGAGGGAGAGTATTTATACCTTATAGGTGGCTATGGATATAGCACTATAGGGAACACTCATATAACATATCCTAATTTAACAGCTATTAAAGTGTCTAATGTGATAGATGCAATTATAAATAGAACAAGTTTTACTTCGTTTTTTAGGCAAATAACCAATAACTTATTTGAAGTAACGGGGGGAAGATTAGAAAAGATTAATAATAATTATTATTTATTAGGCGGGCAAAAATTTACAGGAAGATACGCCCATATGAACTCAAATCGTGGACCGTTTACTCAAGAATATACGGATGCTATTCGCATATTTACAATACAAGATGATGGAGTAACCATAACAATTAATTACATTCAACAATATAAGGATTCTGTAAATTTACATAGGAGAGATTATAATGCCGTTCCACAAATAATGCCTAATGGAGATGAGGGAATAACAATGTTCTCGGGAGTATTTCAATATAATACAGACTTACCTTTCTTAAATTCTGTAGATGTCATTTCTAATGGGTATGCGGTAAATAATAATTTTCAGCAATATTATAATCATTACCATTGTCCTGTGGTACCTCTTTATTCTGTGTTAAATAATGAAATGCACACAATCTTTTTTGGAGGGATTGCACAATATTATGATGATAACGGAACATTAATTAAGGATGATAATGTTCCCTTTGTAAACACTATTGCCCGTGTAACAAGAAACAGCAATGGAATAATGAGGGAATATAAAATGCCAACTGAAATGCCTGCGTTATTAGGAGCTGGTGCGGAGTTTATTCCGAATATGTCTATCTCTTATTATGAGAATAAAATTTTTAAATTAGATAGTATTGCAGATGGTGATACGGTTTTAATAGGTTATATTTATGGGGGAATAGTTAGTTTTGATCCTAATGTTTTCTTTTCTCGTCCTTTTGAAGTACGAAGTTTAGCAAGTAATAAGATATTTAAAGTGTATCTTACCAAATAACACACTATGGATAAATTATTTGTAATTTGTTATTAGACAAAGGTTGCATATGTAAGTGAAGTATAGTAGTAAAAAGAGTATTATGAGTAAAGGAAAAGAAACTACACCCATTACCGAACAACAAGTTTTAGATATTCAAAAAAAATGGGGAGAGGGAATTATCCGCATAGGAAGAGTGTTTCTAGACAATGGAGATTACAGAACAGAAGCAGAAAAACACATCAACACGTTATATGGTTATAGTTTAGGTCCCGTATTATTTAAACCTACATTAGCTTTTCAGAAACAATTTAGAACTACAAGAGAGGGAGCGCTTTCGTACTTTGTAGGGGATAACGAAAACTATCCCGAAGATCGTGGGTTTGCCATAAGACCATGGAATAATATAAGATGGGAAAATATTGGAATAAACATAATAGGTACTGTTGCCATGGTTATGGGAAACTACTTTCTTACAAGTATGGATGGTGGTAATGAAATAAAAGTTGAATATACCATTGTATATACGAGAGATGCTGATGGAAAACTACGCATTATCTTACATGATTCTCACTTTCCATGCTCCCAAAATTAAATATTATGCATCTATAAGATGCGTAGACACCTATAACATAATGGATAAAAAGTGCATAGGTAAGTTGCCTTGACAATTCTTACGTATGGATTTATCATAATAGTACTAAGTATATGCCTTCATAGCTCAGCCGGTAGAGCACATCCATGGTAAGGATGAAGTCATCGGTTCAACTCCGATTGAAGGCTTATAGACCAGTAGCTCCAACGGTAGAGCGTCGGTCTCCAAAACCGAATGTTGTAGGTTCAAATCCTACCTGGTCTGATGCATAGACACAAACAACACAAAAATACAAACAAAGCACATTTTATATAGACGTGTATTGTTTTAGAAGCTATACTATTATTACAGTAATTGCTATAATAAAAAGAATTAGAATATAATAGAAATAAAGGGAAAATAATATAGTGAAGAAAATAAGGAAATTTTTCAAAGAAAGTATGCAAGAGCTAAAAAAGCTTAATTGGCCGACACAAGATGAAGTAATATTATCAACAAAGGTAGTAGTTATTTCTGTTATTATTATATCTATCCTTTTAGGGCTTTTAGATTATGGGCTTTTTTATGCTATTAATCTCATACTCTAACTTTTTTTATATAATATAATAAAGGATAATAAAGGAAAAAATACGATGATAAAAAAGTGGTATGCCCTTAGAGTTGCATCGGGGCAAGAAAATAAAATAAGTCAGCTTATAAAAGTAAAATCATCTAATGGTGAATTTACCGACCCCATAGGAGAAACGTATATTCCTACCCACAATGTTATAGTAACTCGAAAGGGAAAGAGATATACACAAAAGAAGCGGCTTATACCGGGATATATTCTTGTCGAAATTGAGATGCCAGAAACAGAATGGAGAGATATCGTTTTTGAGTTACGGTCAATAGATGGAGTGATAGGTTTTGCAAGTGTTACGGGAGCAAAACAACGACCACAAGCACTTACAGAAGAAGAAGTAAGAAACATGCTACAATATGGTAGAGAAAGTGCTACTGTAGTAGCAGCAAGAACAGGACAGCAATTTTCAAAAGGAGACAAGGTTTCCATACAAAGTGGCCCTTTTAATTCTTTTGTTGGGATTGTAGAAGAGGTCGATACAAAAAGGGCACATCTTGTTGTATCAGTAGAAATTTTTGGACGCGCAACGCCTATAGAAATTGAGTTTAATCAGGTTGAAAAAGTTTAGGCTTTTTTATATAATAGTGTGCACTTAGCACATAGTGGGAGCATGCTTTACAATAAGTACATGCATTTGAACCACAAGGAGGATACATGGCTAAAAAAGTAATGAAGCAAGTGAAGTTTCAAGTCCCAGCGGGTAAGGCTACCCCAGCTCCGCCAGTTGGAACTGCACTTGGACCGCTTGGTGTACCTGCACCACAGTTTTGCCAGCAATTTAATGAGCAAACAAAAAACATGGAACAAGGACTTACCGTTCCTGTAATTGTAACCATCTATGAGGATAGATCATACACTTTTATAGTGAAAACACCGCCTGCTGCAATACTTATCAAAAAAGAAATAGGACTTGAAAAAGGATCAGCAGTTCCTCATCGCGATAAGGTATCTAGTATTACACGAAATCAGTTAAAGAAAATTGCCGATATGAAAATGCCTGATTTAAATGCAACCACTACGGATGCAGCAATTGCTATTATTGCTGGAACAGCTCGGAGTATGGGTGTTACGGTAGAGGGATAGATCATATGGCAAGAATGGGAAAACGATATAAGAATACGCTTGCTCTTTTTGAGAGAAACAAAGAGTACGCCCCTAAAGAAGCTATAGAGCTTGTAAAAAAAATGGCAACAGCAAAGTTTGACGAAACAGTCGACGTAGCACTGAACCTCAGATTAAAAAAAGGACAAACGCTGAGGGATACAATGGTTCTTCCTCACCAGCTTTCCACAGAGAAGAAGATTCTTGTTTTTGCACGTGGCGAAAAGGCAATGGATGCTGAAAAAGCAGGAGCAACATATGTAGGAGATAATGACTACATAGAAAAAATAAAGGGTGGATGGCTTGATTTTGATGTTGTAATTGCGACTCCAGACATGATGAAAGATATAGGCAGGCTGGGAGCAGTTTTAGGAAGAAGAGGGCTTATGCCTAATCCAAAGACAAAAACGGTTACTATGGATGTGGTGAGTGCTATTAATGAATTAAAGAAAGGACGAATAGAAATACGAGCAGATAAAAGTGGAGTTGTACACATTGCAATAGGAAAGGCATCTATGGGTGTTGATTCACTTATAGAAAACATTGTTGCAATAATACAAGAGGTCAAAGCAAAAAAGCCTGCCGATGCAAAAGGGGATTTTATGGCTTCTGTAGTTGTCTCTTCTACAATGGGACCAGGTGTTCGTGTTGCTATTTCATAGTAAGAGAGAAAGATATATGGTAAGGAGTATATGGTGGAAAATATAAAAAGAGGAAGAGAAAGAAGGCAAAAACAAGTACAAGATATAATATATCGACTTGAGAATAATGATGCCTTTATTGTGAGCGATTATAGGGGACTAAGCGTTAATGCTATAACCGAAATTCGCAATACAATAAGAGAAGATAATGCAGAAATGCATATCCATAGAAATAGATTAACAAAGATTGCATTAGAAAAGAAAAAATATTCTGATAAGGTTAAAGAAATATTTAGTGGGCCAAATGCAATTGTATATGTAAAGGGCGATGCCACAGTAGTGATAAAAAAACTTTTTTCTTTTATAAAAAAAGAATACCCACTTACTGTAAAGGCAGCGTATATGGATGAGAGATTATATGAAGAAAAAGATGTTCTTCAGATTTCAAAATTGCCAGGAAGAAATGAGTTGCTTGCGAAACTTGCAGGCACGTGTAATGCACCAATACAAAGCTTTGTTGGATCGTGTAATGATGTTGTTACTCGCTTTGCAAGAACATTGCAAGCAGTTGCAGATAGTAAATAAGAAAAAATATTGGTGTTAGTCTTCATTGTAAGCCTGCTATCATCAATGGAATTATATTTTATGAAAATTTTATTATAAGGAGGAAGATAATATGGCTTTAAGTAAAGATGAATTATTGGAAGCAATTTCTAATATGAGTGTACTTGAAATTTCAGAGCTTGTGAAAGCTATGGAAGAAAAATTTGGGGTGAGTGCTACAGCACCTGTGGCAGTTGCGGCTGCATCACCTTCTGCGGGAGGAGGCGGAGAAGAATCAGAAGAAAAAACTTCTTTTGATGTTATTCTTAAGTCAGTAACTCAAAAAATACCTGTAATTAAGGTGGTGAAAACCATTACAGGATTGGGACTAAAAGAAGCAAAGGAACTTGTTGAGGCAGGAGACAAAGCTGTAAAAACTGGTATTTCCAAAGCAGAAGCAGAAGAGCTTAAGAAACAAATTGAAGAGGCTGGGGCAGTCGTTGAATTAGCATAATTAGCGATTGTATATTATATTTCATTTGTAACTCATGAGGTACTTACCTATATATACGTATAAGTATGTACATCTGAGATAGTTTTTTATGGAGGAATGAATAAATGGTGGTTTCTAAAAGCGCTGTTAAAAGACAGATACTAGGTGGAGCAAAAGAAAATAGTTTTTCTATTGAAATGCCTAGTTTTGTAGAAATGCAAGTTGTTTCGTATGAACGATTTTTGCAAACAAAAAGATTAAAAGCAGGAGAACCTTTAGAACGTGTTGGGTTAGAAAGTGTATTTCGTGAAATATTCCCTATAGAAAGTAGCAAGGGGACTCTTATTCTTGATTATGATTCATATCAACTTGAGTTTGATAAAATGTCATTTTCAGAAGAAGAATGTATTCAAAAAGGACTTACATATGCTGCTTCGCTTAAAATAAAAATCAATCTTTATATACAAGAGACAGGTGAGCTTCGTGAAAAAGAAATGTATCTTGGTGATATACCGCTTATGACCCCTCGTGGAACATTTATTATAAATGGTGCAGAGCGAGTAGTTGTAAGTCAGATACACAGAAGTCCAGGGATTATTTTTGAGCAGAAGGATACATCAAGAGAAAAGGAGCAATTAACAGCACGACTTATTCCCTTCCATGGATCTTGGCTTGAGTTTGAAATTGACAGTAAAAAAAAATCTTATTTGGGTAAAGATTGATAAACATACAAAAATTCTTGCAACATTATTTTTACGTATGTTAGGATTTGATACGAGAGAAAAAATAATCAAAGCATTTTATCCCGATATTGAAATGGTAAATATCACAAAGCAAAATCAATCTAAGTTTGAAGGTCGTGTAATTGCAAAGAATATTCTTATAAAAAATAAAGAAAAGGGTATCCTAAGAAAAAAAGCAGGCGAAGTACTCATACATGCTGACATTGACGATTTTATTTCTTATGGGGTAAAACAAATAGCGCTTATTTCTGGTTTAGATGCCAATGTGAGTGCAGATTGTCTTTTAATATCAAGTTTTGAGCAAGAAGCTGTAAAATATCAGAGCGAAGATGAAACAGAGCCGAGCTCAAGTACTATTGCCTCAATCATTATAGAATCTCTTAAGATGAATGATAGATATGAGGAAGATCGTATTCAATCCGAAATAAAAAATATGTTTTTCAACAATAAACGCTATGATCTCGGAAAGGTAGGACGGTTTAAACTCAATAAAAAATTCAATTATAAGAAAAAAGTAGAAACAACGGCATTACTTCCAGAGGATATTGTTAATACCATCAAGTTTCTCATAAGTTTGTATAAGGGCGAAGAAAAAGTTGATGATGTTGACCACCTTGGAAATAGACGAGTGAGGGCTGTGGGAGAACTTGTTGCACTTGAGTTTAAAAGGGCTCTTTTGCGAATGGCAAAAAATGCTCGCGATAAACTTACTCTTAAAGAGAGGAGAAGTGATTTACGGTTACAAGACTTGTTTACTATAAAACCGCTTTTAAGCGTTATAAGAGAATTTTTTGGCTCATCACAGTTATGTCAGTTTATGGATCAGGTAAATCCTCTTGCTGCACTCACTCATAAAAGACGGCTTAATGCACTTGGTCCGGGAGGTCTTTCTCGAGAAAGGGCAGGATTTGATGTGAGAGATGTGCATTATACACATTATGGACGTGTATGCCCTATTGAGTCGCCAGAAGGTCCTAACATTGGACTCATTATGTCTCTTTCAACTTATTCGCGAGTGAATGAATACGGATTCTTAGAAACGCCGTATAGAAAAGTTATAAAAGGAAAGGCTAAAGATGAAGTAGAATATCTTACTGCAATGGAAGAGGATTATTATAACATAGCACAAGCGGATACCCCGCTTAATCCTAACGGGACCTTTGTTAATGATTTCGTTCCCGTACGACGAAAGGGAGACTATATAAGCATTTCTGTAGATGAAGTTCAATATATGGATGTATCTCCTAAGCAGATCGTTTCTGTTTCTACATCGCTTATACCGTTTTTAGAACACGATGATGCAAATAGAGCTCTCATGGGTTCTAATATGCAGAGACAGGCGGTGCCTCTTTTATATCCCGAAGCTCCTCGTGTGGGTACTGGGATGGAAGCAAAAGCTGCGTATGATTCTGGTGTTATGGTATGTGCACAACGAGCAGGAATTGTCACTAATATAGGATCTAAGTTTATAGAAATCGCTCCACATAATCAGAAAAATGATGAAGATAAAGATACGTATAATCTTGTGAAATATAGTAGAACAAACCAAGATACATGTTTTTTTCAAAAATCACTTGTTGTTCTTGGTCAAGAAATACAAGAGGGCGAGGTTATTGCAGATGGACCTGCTACAGATAAAGGAGACCTTGCACTTGGAAAAAATGTGCTTGTTGGGTTTCTTTCCTGGAATGGATACAACTTTGAAGATGCAATAGTAGTATCAGAGAGACTTATAAAAGATGACACGTTTACGTCCGTTCATATTAAAGAATTTGAAGTAGAAGTATTTGAAACTCGACAAGGTGTTGAGATTATTACAAATGATATTCCTAATGCCCCCGAAAGAATGCTTCAAAAGCTTGATTCTGATGGAATAATAAAACTAGGTTCAAAAGTAAAGGAAAATGATATTCTTGTTGGGAAAATCACTCCAAAACTTGATTCAGAAATAGAACCTGAGAAAAGGCTTATAGCACATATATTTGGTGAAAAGGGGCAGGAAGTAAGAGATACTTCGTTAAGGCTTCCTAATGGTGTAGAAGGCACTGTTATTGATGTACAGCGGTTTTCTCGCAAAGACAAGCTTAACTTTTCGATAGGTGTAGAAGAAAAAGTTCGTGTTCTTATTGCTGCAAAGCGTAAGTTAAAAGAAGGCGATAAAATGGCTGGTCGCCACGGAAATAAAGGAGTTGTTGCTCGGATTGTTCCCGAAGAGGATATGCCTTTTATGGAAGATGGTCGTAGACTTGATGTATGTTTGAACTTACTTGGTGTTCCTTCTCGTATGAATATTGGACAGCTTTTAGAAACAGAGCTGGGGTGGGCAGCGTTGCAACTTAATAAATGGTTTTCAACTTCAGTTTTCCAGTCTGCATCTATAGAAGAAATAAGAAAAGAGCTAAAAGAAGCAGGTATTCCTGAAACATCTAAGGTAACCTTGTATGATGGAAAGACAGGAGTGAAACTTGTCAATCCTGTAACTGTGGGGTGTATGTACATGCTTAAACTGCACCACCTAGTAGATGAGAAAATACATGCTCGTTGTACGGGGTCATATTCACTTGTAACACAACAACCTCTTGGTGGCAAGGCGCAGTTTGGGGGACAGCGACTTGGAGAAATGGAAGTATGGGCGCTTGAAGCACATGGTGCAGCACATACGCTTAACGAATTTATAACGGTTAAATCTGACGACCTTCAAGGGCGATTAAAAATTTATGAAGCTATTGTAAAGGGAAAGAATTTTGTAGATACTGGAGTCCCCGAATCTTTTAGAGTGCTTATGCATGAAATAAGAGGTCTCGGATTGGATATTAGTGTTTTTGATTCTAAAGGGAAACAAGTTGCTCTTACAGAGAGGGACAAGGAAATTATTAAAAAACGAGAACAGGACTTTTAATGTTCGCAGTAAACGTTTTTTTAAAGAATGTGATGAATATTATATCCATCACAAATACTTTTGGAGGTTTTTATGTCCTATTATGAGACGCCAAAAAAGATTGATATTTCAAATGTAATGTTAAAGATTGCTTCTCCTGATAAGATCCGATCATGGAGTTATGGCGAGGTGAAAACTCAAGAAACAATTAATTATAGAACACTAAAACCAGAAAAAGATGGGCTTTTTTGTGAGAGAATATTTGGAACGACTAAAGATTGGGAATGCCATTGTGGAAAATTTAAATCAAGTCGATATAAGGGCATGGTATGTGATCGTTGCGGAGTTGAAGTATCTCACTCAAGAGTTCGGAGAGAGAGAATAGGAACTATAGAATTAGTTTCGCCTGTTGCTCATGTATGGTTTTATAAATCTGTTCCCTCTCGTATAGCAGATCTTTTAGGGGTGCCTGGGGGAAGCTTGAAATCGGTTATCACATATGAAAAAGTTATTGTAGTTGATCCCGGTGATACATCTCTTAAGGAATGTAGTATTATTACAAAAAAAGAATATACAGAACTTATAGAAAAGGGCTTTACTTTTACTGCTGGGAAAGGGGCAGAGACGGTTAAACGAATTTTAGAACAAATTGATCTTGATGGTTTAGTGCAAAGAATACGAAAAGAAATACAAGAAAAACCACAGAGTGCCTCTCCTCTTATGCTACGGCGTTTAGAAATTGCAGAACATTTTAGAAATTCTGGTAATCATCCCTCATGGATGATATTGGATGTCATTGCTGTTATTCCTCCCGACCTACGACCTATGGTTCAGTTGGATGGGGGGCGGTTTGCGTCATCGGATTTAAATGATTTGTATAGACGAGTTATAAGAATCAATGATCGTGTACGCAAAATGATAGCAATTAGAGCACCTGAAATTATGATAGAAAGCGAAAAAAGACTATTACAACAGGCGGTAGACTCTTTATTTGATAATACAAAAGACACAGTACATCCATCAAGTGGAAGACAATCAAAATGTCTTTCGGACATGCTACGAGGAAAACAAGGAAGGTTTAGACAAAACCTACTTGGGAAACGTGTGGATTATTCTGGGCGTTCGGTTGTTGTTGTTGGACCTGAGCTTAAACTTCACCAATGTGGAGTACCAGTGAAAATGGCAATGGAACTATTTAAACCGTTTATTGAAAGAAAACTTATAGAAAAAAACATTGCATTCAATGTAAAAAGAGCTCGATCAATAATTGAACAAGAAGTTGATGAAGTATTTGAAGTACTCGAAGAAGTAGTGAGCGAACATCCTGTCTTACTTAATAGGGCACCGACATTGCATAGATTAGGATTTCAAGCATTTGAGCCAGTTTTAGTTGAGGGAAAAGCGTTAAAACTTCATCCGCTTGTTTGTCACGCATATAATGCTGATTTTGATGGAGATCAAATGGCAATACATATTCCTCTTTCACAGGCAGCACAGGTTGAGTGTTGGGGACTAATGCTTTCGTCTCGGAATTTACTCAATCCTGCAAATGGTGAGCCAATTGT
This sequence comes from Spirochaetia bacterium, assembly GCA_965216965.1. GTDB lineage: Bacteria > Spirochaetota > Spirochaetia > WTKD01 > CBDAKK01. The sequence continues at coordinate 22,964 of CBDCGX010000003.1, forward strand.
ATTTCCATCGCAAGATATGGTTCTTGGGAATTATTATCTGACAAGTATAAAAAAAGGTTCAAAAGGTGAAGGGAGGTATTTTAGTAGTGTAAAAGAGGTATATTATGCTCTTGAGACTGGATACCTTGAATATCAAGCACTCATCAAAATTAAGATTGATGGACAGATTATCGAAACGACTCCAGGAAGGATATTATTTTCTCAATCAATTCCCAAGATAATTGGATTTCAGAATAGAACGTTTGATGACACGTCACTTAGAAAATTTGTAAGCGATGTATTAGTGTTGTATGGAGCGGACGTATTGGTTGAAATGCTTGATTCTCTCAAAGAACTTGGATTTAAATATGCAACTTTTTTTGGCTCTACTATAAGTGTAAGTGATATTCTTATACCCAAAACAAAAAAGCACACTCATTAAACAAGCAGATGAGGAAGTTGAAAATGTTCAGAAACAATACCAAGAAGGTGTTATGACGAATGAAGAGAGATATAACAGAGTAATTGAGATATGGAGTAAAACAAACAATCAGCTTACTGAAGACCTCATGGAGGAACTCAGTAAAGAAAAATCGGGATTTAATCCAGTATATCTCATGGCACATTCTGGTGCTCGGGGGAGTAAAAACCAGATTAGACAACTTGGTGGTATGAGGGGACTTATGGCTAAGCCTTCGGGGGACATTATTGAACTTCCAATTCGTTCGAATTTCAAAGAGGGGCTCAATGTATTGGAATTTTTTATTTCTACAAATGGAGCTCGTAAGGGACTTGCAGATACTGCACTTAAAACTGCTGATGCAGGATATCTTACGAGACGACTTGTAGATATTGCACAAAATGTTGTTGTTACAGAGGAAGACTGTGGTACGATAAATGGAATAGAAATACAGGCTTTGAAAGACGGAGAGGAGGTTGTAGAAATGCTTTCTGCTCGGGTTAAAGGTCGATATGTGGCTGATAGGGTACTCCATCCTATAACAGGTGAGGTTATTGTTGATATTGATAAGGAAATAGATTCTGAAACAGCAAGCTATATAGATAGTGTAGGTGTTGAGAAAGTTATTATTCGTTCTGTTCTTTCGTGCGAAGCTCAAAGTGATGTATGTCGAAAATGTTATGGATATAATCTTGTTACAAATAGAACTGTTGATATTGGAGAGGCAGTAGGAGTAATTGCTGCTCAATCTATAGGACAGCCGGGAACTCAGCTTACTATGCGTACCTTTCATATTGGAGGTGTTGCGACAAGAGAAAATGAAGATAACTTTATTACTTTGAAATACCCTGTTCTTATTGGTGATATTGTTGGGAGTAGGGTTAAACTCAAAACAGGTGAGACCCTTATGACTCGTAAAGGATATCTTAAAGTTGCTAAGGTTTTTGAAGAATATAGTGAAAAATGATTTTAAAGAGTTACAAGTAGAAAATAACCAGCGAGTATTGAAGGACTCATTTATAGGTGTTTCTAATGACGGAACAAAAATAACGTCTGCAAACCCTTGTATAGTGAAAAAAATTGGAAAAAAGATATATCTTGTTAATGTCGATCAAGACATATATCTTAGAAATGGATCAGAGCTTAAAGTGAAGAAAAATGATTTTGTACAAGCAGGGAAGACAATAGCTGTATTTGACCTTTTTGCCGAACCAATTATTTGTGAATATTCGGGAACAATACAATATCAAGATATAATTCCTGGAAGTACTATGAGAGAGGAAATTAATGAAGATACTGGAAAAGTTGAAAAGAAGATTGTTGAATCGACTACCGTATTTAATCCTAATGTAAAACTTGTAGATGATGAAGGAAAAGTGATTGTTACATATTCGTTGCCTTTTAATTCTTATCTTACTGTAGATAATGGGGAAAAAGTGAGCGTTGGCAAAGTGCTCGCAAAACTACCAAGAAGTAGTGTTAAGACTCGTGATATTACAGGAGGACTTCCGAAAATAAGTAAATTGTTTGAGGCGTTTAATTCAAGGGAATTTGAAACTGTTCTTTCAAAAATAGATGGAACAATTAAATCTTCGGTAGCAAGAGAAAAAAATAGGCAGATTGTGATAGAAGATGAATTTGGAAAGACATTTCCACATCTTATTCCTCTAGGAAGACATTTGTTTGTTCGCGAAGGAGATACAGTAAAGGCGGGAGATAGACTTTGCGAAGGAGAGGTAAATACGCATGACATTCTTGATATTTTGGGAGAATCTGCTTTACAAGCGTTTCTAATAAATGAAATACAAGAAGTATATAGATTGCAAGGGGTAAATATTAATGATAAACACATTGGTGTTATTGTTAGACAGATGATGAGAAATATTGAGATTGTCCTTCCGGGAGATACGTATTTTATTCGAGGAAAACTTGTAGATAAGTTTAAATTTCTAGAAGAAAATAGAAAGATCGTAAGTCAAGGAGGAGAACCTGCTATTGCAAAACCATGTTTGCTTGGTGTAAAGAAGGCGAGTGTTAACTCTGAGTCATTCTTATCTGCGGCATCATTTCAAGAGACGACAAAGGTACTTACAAGTAAAGCGATTGAAGGGGTTGTAGATAATCTTGTTGGGCTTAAAGAAAACATTATTTTGGGACAACTCATACCTGCTGGTACTGGAACTAGATGTTATAGAAATGTAGAATTGTATGACCAAGAATTTAAAAACCTTGATGATAAAGTTGAAAAGATTTTGCAAGAACGAGAATTGGAGAAAGAACAAATACTTCAGACAGAGAAACAAGAAGAGCAAAGTGATATATCATATTAAGCGTAAAAAATTGTGAGATTATATAGCATTTTTTTATATATGTAGAACACATAGCTGATAAAATGCATTATCCATGGTGGAATGTAAAGACATGGTAGTAATGAAATTTGGCGGGACATCCGTACAAACTGAAAAACAGTTTAGAAATGTGGCATCTCTTATAGTTAAAGAAGCAGGTTTTCTTGATAAGGAAGGATCTTCTGTAAGGAGGAAAACAAAGATGTCAAAATCGCTTCTCGTTGTATTATCTGCGGTAAAGGGAACTACAGATTTGCTTTTAGAAGCAGCAGAAAGATCGTGGCGAGGAAATACATATAAAAAAACATATAGTCAAATCAAAAATAAACACAAGGCTATATGGAATGCATTGAGCAAAGGTGCTTCCTTCCCAGAAGACATAGAATCTGTTTTCAATGAACTTGAAGAATTACTTCACGGAATAAAGCTTATTAGAGAGTGTACATTAAGAACAAAAGATTTCATTCTTAGTTTTGGCGAGCGACTTAGTTGCATGATAATGGCGAAGTATGTAGCACAATACTTACAAGTAGATGTAGAATATCTTGATGCAAGAGAATGTATTATAACTGATGATAAGTTTGGAGAGGCATCGGTACAGTTTAAAAAGAGTTATAAAAGGATAGCAAGTCGAGTAAAAGAAAATAAGATTTATATATTTACTGGTTTTATAGCTTCGACTGTTAATGGAATTACAAGCACCTTAGGAAGGAATGGGAGTGATTATACTGCTTCACTTGTAGGAGCTGCACTTAACGCAGAACGGATTGAAATATGGACGGATGTAGATGGGATTTTGAGTGCTGATCCCAACCTTGTAAAAGATGCGTTTGTTTTGCCATCTGTAAGTTACTTAGAAGCGATGGAGCTTTCTTATTTTGGAGCAAAGGTTATACATCCCCAAACGATTATACCTGTGTTCGAAAAGAATATTCCCATTCTTATAAAGAATACTTTTAATCCCACAGCAGAGGGGACATATATTATACAAAGGGATAAACGTAAAGATAAAAAGAATTCTTTAATAACTGGAATTGCTTCGGTACGCGACATGGCATTGCTTACAGTGGAGGGGGCTGGATTGTCTGGTAATTTTTATCTCTTGCCACGAATATTTAATGTATTTGCGTATAATCATGTGCAACCACTTATGATTTCCCAGTCTTCGAGTAAACATAGTATTTGTTTTGTGTTAAAAGAAAATAATGTAGTTGCTATGTCACGTCTACTGAGAGAGGAGTTTTCGAAAGAGCTTGAAGGAAAAAGAATACAAAATATTTCTATATTAGAAAAGGTTTCTATTATTTCTGTAATTGGTTCTAATATGAGAGGAAGTTTGGGACTTGCGGGGACGGTGTTTCGTTCTATGGGAAAAGCAAAAGTAAATGTTATTGCAATAGCACAAGGGTCAAATGAAATAAATGTGTCTTTTGTAGTAAAGAAAGAGCATAAGAAAAAAGCCATCCAAACATTACACAGAGAGTTTTTTAAAAGCTAATATGTAGCAACGGTAAAAATTATATAATATGTAATATGCATTGTAAAAGCACACGATATTTTTTAGACACAACTAATCATGTTTTTGATAACACTGGTGTGTCATTTACGGATGCTGTATTTGAAGGACTTGCTTTAGACGGAGGACTATATTATCCTTCGTCAATAATAGATCTATCTCAAATTATTTTATCTTTACCTCATGATATATCGTTTGTAGATCTTTGTATTAAAATTACCTATGGGTTGTTTTCGGATGAGTTTTCTATGGAAGAGGTAGAAAAAATATGTAAACGAGCATTTTCTTTTTCTCCCATAGTGAGTCCCATAAATGATGAAATAATTTTATTGGAATTATTTCATGGACCTTCTTGTGCTTTTAAAGATTTTGGAGCAGCATATCTTGCTTCGGTAATGGATCTTCATCTTAGTAAGACACGTTCACACACAACTATACTTACTGCTACAAGTGGAGATACTGGTGGAGCGGTTGCACAAGCTTTTTTTAGAAAAGAAAATATTAGAGTGTTTATTTTGTACCCGTCAGGGAGAGTAAGCCCTTTGCAAGAAAAACAGCTTACCGGATTAGGGGGAAATATTATTGCACTTGAGGTAGATGGAAGTTTTGATGATTGTCAAAGAATGGTGAAAAAGATATTTGCTGATGAAGAATTAAGAAGTAAAACCCTCCTTACGTCGGCAAATAGTATTAATATAGGGAGACTTATTCCGCAATCGTTTTATTATATATATGCTTGGAATATGCTAAGGCGTAGATGTGGTGATGATATACTTTTTTTCTGTGCCAAGTGGTAATTTTGGGAATCTAACGGCTGGACTTTTGGCATGGAGGTGGGGAGTTCCACTTAAGCATTTTGTTGCAGCTACGAATAGAAATAAAATAGTTCCCGAATATATTAAAACAGGGATATATGCGCCACAGCCTTCTATACACACAATTGCAAATGCCATGGATGTTGGAGATCCCAGTAATTTTGCACGAATGAAAGTGCTTTTTAATGAAATAAATATTCCTATGAGAGATATTATTTATGGAGAGTGGGTAACTGATTCTGATATTAAAAGTACTATACAAGATGTTTTTAATAAGGAAAAGAGGTATATTTGTCCTCATACAGCTGCGGGAGTCAAAGCTGCCCAAAGAGTTATAAAAAAGACTTCGTATAATCAGGCAGTGGTACTTGCAACTGCAGCTGCGGGCAAGTTTTCTGAAGTTATAGAGTCAATATGTGGAGAAAAACCGCTATTTCCTCATCAATTAGAGATGTTTTTGGATAAGATGATGTGTGTGAGGCATATTTCTACAGATGAACAGATTGTAAAAGACATAATTTGCTCTTTTTTGTAGCATGGAAACTTTTGTTTTTTAAATATTGTAGAAAACTTAATTAAATTGCTTAAAAGAATAACCGATTATTAATATAGGTATATTAATAACATGAATGAAAAACAGTTACGAGCATTTGAAAAACACCTATTAAAGTTTGGAGATGAGCAAAGATCTGAAGAGAAGCCTTTTGTTTCGATTTTTGACATGACTAGCACTGAAAGTTTTTTTAAACAACAAAAAGAAAAACTTTCTAGTCTTTTAAAGAGTGTTATTCCTGAAAATTTAGATGAAGAAGATGAGGATGATACTAAAGATACCATTGATGATAGAGAAACACCTACTAAGCAAAAAACTGAGATAGTAACAAAAGATGCTTTAGCACAAACAGGGGAAGGGGGAGAGGAAGCTACTTTTCCTGGAGATTCTGATAATGATATTGATTTTGAAGAAGAGATTGAAGAATCTGAAGAAGAGATCAGTGAGATAGAAGAGGAGTTAGAACAAGAGATAGAGGAAGAAATTGAAGGACCAGTTGCATTTGGGCTTCCTTCGGAGTATAAGGACTTTAAGGATTATTTACTTCCATCTGTAGATGATGTATTTAGACCACTTTTAAAACATACTGCAATTTCTGATATTGTTCTTGCGGGAACCGATAATCTTAAAATAGATGAAGATATTGATGAAAAGATATTAGAAGATGATTATGACTTTTTTGAACAAAAAAAAGCACAGGAAGCTGAAAAAGATCTAACGGAAGATGATAAGAAATTATTCTTATCAAACTTAGATTCATATAATGTCTTTATAAAGAAAACAATTATACATATTTTAACGACTAATGAATTAAGCGAAGAGTGTCGGAAGCTTATAAGACTTGTGATTAATGGAGCAAGGGCAAGAAGTGTTTTACACGAGTGTGAAAAAATACTAAATATAGAGTTGAATGTTCCTAGTGATTGGGTAATATATACAAATAAATCTCTCAAAACAAAGTTGTTGGGTGCTGCTGAAATAATTCAAATGACAGTGTATTTTGTTGGTGTTAGCGTTTTCCCAATTGTTGCAAGCATTACTGTTATCTTTTTTATTAGTTTCTATTTTATTGTAGAACCAGTTCGGGCTCTTATACAATATAGATCAGGATATGAGGCATTGATAGGTGAAAATTATGAAAAAAGTGAGAAATGTTTTGTAAGAGCATCAAGTATATGGCATATGCAAAAATATTATTTCAAATATGCCAATGAATATATTACTCAAAAAAAATACGGAGAAGCACAGAAGAAATATGAACAACTTCTTTTTGGGTTAGATAATACTTTGAGAAAGTATGTTAAGGAATCTGTTTTAAATAAAAAATATTCGTCATTACATTATGTAGGAGGACAATATAGACAATTGAATACATTTGTCAATTTTTCTCGTAAGGGGTTTAATAGACTTGTCTCATTAGAAAGGGATGTGTTTTTAAATTTTGATACTGTGGAAAGATACCAGGGTTTTTGGATTATAAAATTTCCATCTGATAAGAAAATGTATATGTCAATTGGAGACACCTATGTACAATGGTATGATATAAATAAAGAAAAATATCTCTTAGATAAGGCACTTGAAAATTATTCTAAGGCAATTATAATTTCAAACTCTTCTGATGAATCATTACTTAGGCGAGTACGGTATGCGGTAAGAGTAGGAGAGGAAGAGTATTTAAATAAAATACAACGGGTATTGTTAATGCCAAAAGAAAAGGCTGATATAGATATTGTATTTAATCCATATATGGAGCTTGTTGAATATAGAATAAATAAAGGACAGGCAAACTATGTAGCAGAATTATTAGATAAAATACGTGTTACACACCCAGATTATTCTGAAATACCCTATCTGTATGCATTGTACTATGGAATGATAGGAGACTCTAATAAATATAAGCAATCTCTTTTAGAGGCAAAGCAAAGATATGCTTCGGAGACGTTATATGGGAAAAAATATATTCGTGCGATTAATGTTAATATTTTGTTGGCAAAATACATGTTAGATCAAGAAGTAAATATCAAGGCAGCAAATAATATTTTATATACTGCAGAAAAGCAATATACAGACATAAAAAGAATATCTCGATTAAAAGATATTTCTGTAATAGAAATGAGGATATACCTTTTAAAAACAAAGATTGAATTATTAAATAATAATGTAAATCGTGCACAAGTATACTTGTCAAAAATAGTAGATACAGAAAATAAAGATGCAGATACCATTGGATATTATCAAGGATTAATATATTATTTATCAAGGGATTTTAGCAAGGCATCTAAATTATTTGTATCATTTATAAATAAAAAAACTGAAGAACTTTCATTTGATAATATAAAAGAGTTTAAGAGTGCAATCGTAGATGTTGATTCTGATGTGTATAGTTATGTATACCCTCGTAATAGTATTATAAATACACCATTAAAGAATAAAGAAGACATATTCTTAGTAACGGGAAACGCTCTACACCTTGCAGAAAACTATGCTGTATCTGCAGTAATGTATCAAAAAGCGATAGAGAGTATACGTGATAGCAATATAGAAGAAATAGGAAGAAAGGATATTCAATATAAAACCTCTCTCTATAGGTTGTCTCAGTTGTTAATAACTGTAAAAAATAATCTGGGAGTGTCTTTATATTATTTGTCTCAAACAAAAAACAACTCTGATGAGTCTAATAATTTATTAGAAGAGTCTCTCAAGAACTTAAGAGATGCAAATACAATGGTCCAAAACCTTTATAGAGATAGCAATGAAAGTACTCGTTTATTTAGGGTTGATTTGCCCGAGCAGAATATCTCACAAATATTAAATAATAAAGATAATCTTTCTATTTATTCTGATATTGGATTCCTTTTTAAAGAATTATAAATAGCAATTTTTTCTTGAGCAAAAACACTATGTGTTACTCGTTTGGGGTCTCAAAGAGAATAATAATATTATTATTCTCGTTTGTAAATGTTATTCCAGTAATACGCGTCTTATTATCTGCAAGTATTTTATTTAATAAGAGAGAAAGGGCTTTGTTATTTGCAGGTATGCTTTTTGCATAAATTGTTTTGCTTGAAGCATTAATGGAATTATATTGTGCAAAGAGTATCCATAGTTGTGTTTTATATGTGCTTAGTGCTGTTGGAGTAAACCCAAGTTTGAAATATAATTGTAGTGTTGGTGTGATTTGTTGAGATGAATTGATTTTTATAAGGCGAATTGCAGTCACTTGCAGTCCATTTTTTACATATTGTACAAATGCTCCATCGGTTTGAATATCAAACCCATTAGGCACCCATGCTTTTTTGCTGTTTATTTCCATATATTGCATCATTTTTTTTTCTGTTGCGTAACGTTCTATTTTCCACTCTGTGGTGAGAAGAGAGGGAGGGGTAGTTTGTGAGATAAATAAGAACTCACCGTTATTATTTCTATTGAATGCGTGAGGAACTATACCATTTGACATAGTGAAATTAATTGTTTTTTTAAGAGGTTCTACTTCTTTTTTTGTTTTTGTAACAAGCCAGTTTTTAGATTTCTGCTTTATTTCTTGAGAATATATAAAAAGAGGAAATAGGAGTAAGTTATATATTAGTATATAAATATATAGTCTCATATATTATAACTATATCATAGAAACGTATTTTATAAAAATACATGTTTATAAGAAGTTTTATAAAATAAACTATTGTAGTATACTATGAAATAATGTATGGAGATTTTATAGTTTTTATTGATAAGAGAGTTCATACAGCTTTTAGAAAGCAATGCACGTACTAAAATATAATTATTAAAATGAGTAGAGTCCGAACCTTATTTTTTCTATCTTGTGTATTCTTATCTTTTTCTTTTGGAGTACTATTTACGGTGTTTTTTCTTCCTGCAAAAAAGACATCTAATGATCAATGCACTTCTATCACATGTACTACAGATGGTACTAAAGATTCTGTCAAGGTAGAAAAAGCAAGTACTCGTTTTTTAGAAAATACGCAGAAAGCTACAAATGATTTTCTATCTGATGAAGATATAAATATTCGTGTATATGATCTTAGAAATAAAGGCGTAGTAAATATTACCACAGAGATATTAGCTTATAACTGGTTTTTTGAGCCTGTGCCCAAGGATGGTAATACCGGGTCAGGTTCAATAATAGATAAGCGAGGATATATTCTCACCAACTATCATGTAATTGCAGGCAGTCAACGTCTTTTTGTAACTCTTTGGGATGAAACAAGGGTTGAAGCTCAAATAATAGGAAGTGATGTAGAAAATGATCTTGCAATTTTAAAAATTGACGTTAAAAACAAAAATCTTGAAATTATTCCTATAGGTGATTCAGAATTGCTTCGCGTAGGTCAAAAAGTTATTTCTATAGGAAATCCTTTTGGTTTTGATAGAACGCTTACGACGGGAGTTATATCTGGACTAAGGCGACCTATACGGAATAGTAATAATATTGTTATTCGTGACATGATACAAACCGATGCATCTATAAACCCCGGAAATAGTGGAGGACCTTTATTAGATTCGGAGGGAAACATTATAGGAGTAAACACTCTTATTTATAGTCCTACAAGAGGATCTATCGGTTTGGGGTTTGCTGTTCCCGCTGCAACTGTGAGACGAGTAGTTGATGATATTTTTACATATGGAAAAGTACAACGAGGATGGATAGAATGGAAGGTTCAGCCACTTTTTGGTGAGCTTGTGAAATACGCAAATCTTCCTGTAAATAAGGGACTTCTTGTTGTAAGTCTTCCAAAAACAAGTAATGCATATAAAATAGGTATTCGTGGGGGAAATAAAAACAAGGCTATTCGATATGGAAGAACTATTATTTATATGGGAGGAGATATTATCACAAATATAAACGGCATTACAGTTTTCTCAACTTCTGGTTTATTGGAGGCATTAGAGCAGACTCGTCCTGGAGATGTAGTTAAAATAGAGTATATAAGGAAGAATAAAAAGAAGAAGGTAAATCTCATACTTTCTGATCGCCCTAAAGATTTAGTCATAGAATAAGATGAAATCGCAATATTGTGTTCATACTTCGCATGTACCGTTTAAAATACAGTCTCCGTTTTCTGTAGCGGGAGATCAATCTATTGCCATTTCAAAAATAATAAAAGGAATCAATGACAATCAAAAATTTCAAACGCTTAAAGGCGTAACAGGATCTGGAAAAACATACAGCATGGCAAAAATTGTAGAAAAAATACAACGACCTACATTAGTACTATCTCATAATAAAACACTCGCAGCACAGTTGTATAGAGAATTTAAAGATTTTTTTCCTAATAATGCAATAGAGTATTTTGTCTCGTATTATGATTATTATCAGCCAGAAGCATATGTTCCTGGAAAAGATTTATTTATAGAAAAGGATGCGTCTATAGACGATGAAATAAAGCGCTTGAGGCTTTCGGCGACTACAAGTTTGTATTCTCGGTTAGATGTGCTTATTGTGGCAACCGTAGCGTGTATTTATGGACTAGGAAATCCCGAAGCATATTCTTCAATGGCGATTGAGCTGTGTGTAGGAGAAGAACCAAGCCTTTCCGTTTTAAGTACTAAATTAGTAAATCTTCAGTATGAGAGAAATGATGTTGCGTTAGAACAGTCTCGATTTAGAATACAAGATGATTGTATAGATATTTATCCTGCTTATGAAGAATGCATATATAGAGTTATTATGGAGTGGGAAAAAATAATAAGGATACAGAGACTTCATCCCATTACTTTTGAAATAGAAAGAGAGCAAGATCGATTATGCATATTCCCCGCAAACCACTTTGTAACACCAAAAGATCAGATGGATATTGCTATTAAAGAAATAAAAAAAGAATTAAAAGAATATCATTCATTTTTGACGAAAAATGATAATTTGATAGAAGCTCAAAGAATTAAGTCTCGAACAGAATATGATCTTGAGATGCTTGCAGAATTGGGTTTTTGTACAGGAATAGAAAATTATTCCATGCACATGTCTGGAAGGAAAACTGGTGAGAGACCGGCAGTTTTATTTGATTATTTCCCTAATGATTTTTTACTGTTTATAGATGAATCGCACGTAAGCATTCCTCAAATTAGGGCAATGTATGCTGGAGATAGAGCAAGAAAAGAAAATCTTGTTAAGTATGGATTTAGGCTCCCATCGGCAAAGGATAATAGGCCCCTTACATTTAAAGAATTTGAAGAGGTAATAAATAATTGTATTTTTGTTTCTGCTACTCCGGGTCCTTATGAAATAGAACACTCACAGAATATTGTAGAACAAGTTATCCGACCTACAGGATTACTTGATCCAATTATATTAGTACAAAAGACAGAGGGGCAAGTAGAAGATCTTATTAATCGAATGAAAAAATGTATTTTAAGAAATGAAAGAATCTTAGTTACCACTCTTACTAAAAAAATGGCAGAACATCTTGCCGATTATTTTGTTGAGTTGGGGATAAAGGGAGCATATATTCATTCTGATTTGGGAACAGTTGAGCGGGTAGAAATACTTATAAAATTGAGGAATGGAGAGATTGATGTTCTTGTAGGAGTTAATTTATTGAGAGAAGGATTAGACCTTCCTGAGGTTTCGTTGGTGGCAATATTTGATGCAGATAAGATAGGATTCCTTCGTTCCTCCACAGCTCTTATACAAACTATAGGCAGAGCTGCTCGAAATGTAAATGGATGTGTTATTATGTATGCTGATAAAGAAACCGATGCTATGCGAAGTGCTATTGATGAAACAAATAGGCGAAGAACTATCCAGCATAATTATAATCAACAACATGGAATAACACCAACAACAATTAAAAAGGCAGTAAAAAACATCCTTGAGCGATCTATTGAAATAAAGAAAGATGCAATAAAGCACTCAATGGAATTTATAAAATCAAGTTATAATATTCTTGTGCCCAAAGAAAGAAAACAACTTATAAAAAAACTAGAAGATCAAATGAATGAACATGCAGAACGATTAGAGTTTGAAGAGGCAGCAGTTGTTCGTGATGAAATACAGGAGTTAAAAAAGACGTGAGATATATGTATGGACTACTGATAATCATAATGGCTGTTTTTGTAGTTTCTTGTAATAAAAGAGGACAAGAGACAATAAAAATCCCTTCTCGTCAGGTACTCAACAGCCCATTTGAATTTCTTATTCCTAAAGAAACATACAATCGAGTATATCAAAATAAAGATATATATTCGTCTGTTGTAACCATAGTGTGCCGTGGAGATATTTTACAACTAAGAGACACTGATGGGGAAAATGCCATACGGTTTATATGGTATAACGTTAGTTATGGCGGTAAAGAAGGATGGATATTGGTGAGAGATCCTATAAAAGTTTCTTCAAAAGAACAGGCATATTATTTATCTAGAAGATTGATTTTAGATAAATAATATTTATAATAAACCATGATTTGTTTAACATTTTAAATAGATTTTCCCCTATATAAAACATATTAGAATAAACTTGTACTGTGGACATGAAAGTTGTATACTATAATTATAAAGTTCTGTGGGAGAATGTGAGATGTTTTTTTTATTATTTGATAGAGAATAATAAAATATTTTTATTAATGGAGGATGAAAATGATAAGGGAAATGAGAATAGAACATGATTTGCTTGGTGAGAAAGAAATACCAGAGGATAATTACTATGGTATACAGACTCAGCGTGCACTTGAGAATTTTAAGAAAATTAGTGGTGTTCGATTAAGTCATTATCCTATATTTATATCATCATTTGCGATGGTAAAATATGCCGCAGCAAACACTAACTTTACTTTAGGGTTACTAGATGAAAAAGTTTTTAATGCCATTAAAAAAACGTGCAAAGAAATAATAGGTGGTAAATTCCGTAATCAGTTTGTAATAGATATGTTTCAAGGCGGGGCGGGAACTTCAACTAATATGAATGTTAATGAAGTAATTGCAAATAGAGCATTAGAAATAATGGGATATGATAAGGGACAATACCAATATTGTCATCCTAATAACCATGTTAATCTTTCACAATCTACTAATGATGCCTATCCCACCGCTCTTCGCATAGCAATTTGGCATAAAAATAATGCCTTGCTAAAAGAGTTGAAGCCTTTAATTCTAGCTTTTAGAAACAAGGGTAAAGAATTTCAATATGTTGTTAAAATTGGACGGACACAGTTGCAAGATGCGGTTCCTATGACGCTAGGGCAAGAATTTGAATCGTTTGCAGTTACTCTTGAAGAAGAAGTTGTTCGTTTATCGCAAATGGCAAATCTTTTCTTAGAGGTCAATATTGGTGCTACTGCAATAGGAACGGGAATAAATGCTGATCCCAAGTATTCTAGGTTATGTATTCAATATCTTCGTGAAATTAGCGGGGAAAATATCACATTATCAAGTAATCTTATGGAAGCAACTCATGATTCAGGATCTTATATTATATATTCTTCTGCTTTAAAAAGACTAGCAACAAAACTATCTGTAATTTGTGATGATTTAAGACTGCTTTCTTCTGGACCTCGTTGTGGTTTTAATGAGATTAACCTTCCTTCCATGCAGCCGGGGTCATCAATCATGCCTGGAAAAGTTAACCCTGTTATTCCTGAATTAGTAAATCAGATTTGTTTTAAAGTTATAGGAAATGATTTATGTATTACTATGGCCGCAGCTGCAGGTCAGTTACAATTAAATGCTATGATGCCTATCATTACACAAAGTATTTTTGAGTCAATCAGAATATTAAGAAAAGGGGTTCGTTCTTTTGCGAGACATTGTATTAGTGGAATAACTGCTAATAAAGAACATTGCTATGAAGTAGTTATGAAAAGCATAAGCATTATTACTGCACTTGTCCCTGTTCTTGGGTACGAGACTACTTCAAGCATTGCCAAGCAGGCTTTAAAAGAAAACAGAAATGTTATAGATATTGTAAAAGAGAAAAAAATACTTTCAGATGATGAAATAAATGAATTGCTATTACCAGAAAACATGATATCGTCTCGTTCTTTATAATTGAGATATATAAATGATATTGTTTTTCTCAATAATTAAGATTTGTTTTTTATATCATGCCATTCTATGTTTTTGTAAGAAGAGATTGTTTTTTTTGCATTATAAGAAGTAATGTAAGGATATAATTCTGATGTAAGTCCGCAGGGAATGTTTTGTTCGCTTCGTAAGAAAGTACAGTTTGCTTTGGTAAAAGATTCTCCCTCTTTTACTGCACATTGTGTAAAAAGACTTCTTCTACTTGTATGATAGTGCGAATATAGTGGAGCACTCCAAGAAAGAGGGCGTGGTGATATGGTATTGTTTTTTGTTCCATGTACGCATTCGTTGTATACTTCTTGACCATATGTCCTTTTAACATAAGGGATTCTTTCTTTTTCTGGGAGCGATATGGTAGTATTTACATCATTTACCATTTTTGAAAATTCTGAGGGAGTAAGTGCTATGGGATCGTCGGGGGATGTACCATGAGAATCTAGCGTAAAATGCTTTTCTGTTACTGTGCTTCCAAGTGCAGCGGCTATACTTGCAAGTATGGAGCTATTAGTACTGTGGTCAGATATGCCTAGTGTGCAATTAAAAAGGCTTTTGTATTTTAGAAGTAACAAGAGTTTGTATTCAGCTAGCTCTGCAGGATAACGAGTTACGCATCTAAGAATAGTGATGTTGTCTTCATTAGACACATTTGTGATAATTTTGAGAGCATTATATATATCTATAAGAGATGCAAGACCTGTTGAAAGGATTATTTGTACATGTGTTTTTTTCTTATAAAGTGCTATAGCGTTGAGGAGCGTGGTATAGTTTATCTCAGGAGAGGCAATTTTTATTCTTATTGGAGAAAGTTTTTGTAAAAGGGATAAAGATTGATGACCAAAAACACTGCATAAAAATTGTAGATTGCGCGATTCGGCGTAATCTTTTATGCTTTTGTAAAACTCAAAAGGTTTTTCTACAGACTTGAAGTATTTATAAATATCTATATTTCTTGTAGGCACTGCTATATGACCAGTATAGGGAGAGACTATTTCGTTTGCGATAACCCATTGGAATTTTACAGTGTGTGCTCCCGCATCTTTTGCAGCATCTATAAGTCTTTTTGCGTTAGAAACAGAACCAAGATGCGAAGTTCCTATTTCTGCTATGTATTCATGATTCATCTTTTTAATTATTTAAGTGTTTTTGATTGTAGAAAAACCACAGTAGGGAACTAGTGCGGCGGGGATAGTTATTGTTCCATCTTTATTTTGAAAATTTTCAAAAAGGGCAACAAGGGTACGAGATATTGCAATGGCAGTTCCATTGAGCATGTGAGGGAAAAACCGATGTTTCTTTCCGTTTTCATCTATGTATTGACTTCGTATTTTAAGACGCCTTGCTTGATAGTCGGTGCAATTTGAGGTGCTTGTAATTTCTCCATATTCTCCTTTGCCTCTTCCGGGCATCCATGCTTCTAAATCAAACTTTCTATAGGCAGGAGCACCAAGATCCCCTGTGCAAGTATCCACTATTCTATAGGGAATAGTGAGTGTGGTATATATTTCTTCTTCTATTGTTAAAAGTTGATTATGTATTTCTTCAGATTCTTCTGGATTACAAAACACAAACATTTCTAACTTAGTGAATTGATGGACTCTATAAAGCCCCTTGGAGTATGTTCCGGTGGCTCCTGCTTCTTTGCGGAAACAGTGTGAGATACCAGCTATTTTTATGGGGAGCGTTTCTTTAGGTATAATACTATTTGCATAATAGCCTCCGAGCGGTATTTCAGAAGTGCCTATAAGAGCGAGATTCTCATTTTCTATACAATAAATATTACTTTCTTTTCCACGAGGATTAAACCCAATGCCATCTAATATGGTTGTTTTTGCAATATCGGGGGTTTGGAGTATGGTAAAGTCATGTTTTTTGAGTATATCAATACCAAAACGCAGAAGAGCTAATTCAAGGATAACGGCTTCATTCTTGAGATAATAAAATTTTGTTCCAGCAACTTCAGTAGCTTTGTCAAAATCTATAATATCTAGTTGTATTCCAAGTTCTACATGGTCTTTAGGTTTAAAGTCAAATTGCGGAATAGATCCCTTTGTTTGTATAACAAGGTTATCTTTTTCTTCTTTCCCTATAGACACGTGAGGATGGCAAAGATTAGGTATTGTTTTTGCAATAGTTGTTAGTTTTTTTTCAAGTATTTCATGCTTTTTAGTAAGCTCTAGAATGTGGTTCTTTATATATTTCCCTTTTTCTATATATTCGTTTCTCTCTGCAGCATTAGTTGCTTGAGACGAATGTTTTGCAATAGTATTTTTTTGCTGTTGTGAGTTTTCTAATTCTTGTTGAATTGATATGGTTTTCTTATAGATCTGTACAAGTTCTTCTACATTATCGCGCATATTGCGTATTTTTGATGAGGTGCTAAATTGGTTGGCATTTTCAATAATATATTTTATATCTAACATAAGTCGTTCTGTAATTTTATGATACTATAATGTGGTTGTTTTTTTGGGAAAGTTCTTTTGCTCGTTTTGATGCAGCTTTTACAGCAGCAGCAATTATTTTTGAAAATTGTTCTTTTTTGAGGACTGCCATGCCTGCAACTGTGGTACCTTTTGGAGATGATATTACATTAATGAGTTCCTGGGGAGTTTTAAACACGGGGAGAGATGGTAAGGAAGGGGAGGTACTACTATATTGTGTTTGTGTAATATCAGCGTTAAGCATTGCAAGTGCTCCCAATACAGCATGAGATGCTGCTATAAAGGCATTATCATACGATAACTTTTGTTTTATTCCTGCTTGCATAAGTGAATCAATAAATTTTGTAGCAAAGGCAATGCCGCTTCCCGCCATCCCAGTAAATATAGGCATTTGTTTTTCATCTATATGCATAACTGCTCCAAATTGTTTTGCAATAGAAACGGCGGTAGTAATATCTTTTTTTTGTAATGCCTGTGCTGTGCTTATGGCTGTGATGCTTTTTTGTTTTAGTGCTGCTATAGTTGGCATATAACGAACTATCCGTTTGTAGTTATTAAGAGACTGTGATATTGTTTTAATTTCTATGCCTGCTACAATAGAAATAATGAGGGGTTTATGGCTTGTAATAAGAGGTAAAAGTTCTGTGAGGGTTGTATTAATTACTTGTGGTTTAACAGCAATAATAATGACATCAAAGTGTAGTGATTTTGTTTTTTCACTATGAGATGAAATAGATTTTATATTTGTAAATAGAGAAGAAAGAGTAGAAAAGTGGCGTATGCTAAGCGTCTTTGCGTGCTTTGCAAAAACACTTTGAGGATCATAAGAATATATAAATATGTTTTTTGAATTTTGCAATGAGCTTGCAATTGCAAGCCCCATATTTCCCAGACCAACAACTAAAATATCCATTGTAATAATTCTTATTTTATTTACTGTAGAGATGCAATTGCTTTCTTATAATCTGGTTCTTTTTTTATTTCGGGAACAAGCTCTGTATAAATAACTTTGTTATTTATATCTAATACAATAACTGCTCGGGCTAGAAAATATTTGAGAGGTCCCGATATTATTTCTACACCGTAAGTGGAACCAAATGTGTGAGACATGTCAGAAAGAGTAATACCCTTTTTGATTTTTTCGACTTTGCAGAATCTGGTAAGAGCAAAGGGGGTATCTCTACTTATAGTTAACAGCACTATTCCTTTTGAGATATGTTTTTCAAACGATGATACACTTAAGGAGCATACAGAAGTATCAATACTTGGTACAATGTTTAATATTTTTTTCTTTCCCTTATATTGAGCAAGAGAAATTTTTTCAAGCTTATTAGAAATAAGAATGAAAGAGGGTGCTTTTGCTCCAATTTTTGGAAGACTCCCAATAGTATTAATAGACTTTCCGTCAAGTTTTATTTTTGCCATATATTGTATTATACTATAAAAACAGTGTGTGAGCGGGTAATTGGAGATAAACTAAAATAGTTTTTTCTTATAATTCTGATGATATAATATAAAACATACTACATGAAAAAAAAAATAGATAAAAAGCATATAGAGTATCTTGCAAAACAAATACGGAATCATCAGAATGCGTATTACAATAAATATCCGAAAATAAGCGATGAAGCTTTTGATGCTCTTTTTGATAGATTAAGAGCACTTTGTCCAGAGCACGAATTACTGCAGTCACTCGGTAGGGATTCTTCTTTTTTTCCAAAATGTAATCATATAATGCCTATGGGAAGTTTAAGTAAGGTAAACGATGATCAAGGCTTTTTCAAGTGGGCTAGAGAAAATAAAGTTGATTATTATAGCGTTCAATATAAAATGGATGGAGCAAGTCTTGAATTGCAGTATGAGAAGGGAACTCTCGTTGCAGCCGTTACTCGTGGAAATGGACATGTAGGAGATAATATCTTTATGAATTGTAGAAAAATGAATGGAGTGGTGCGTAACCTTCTCCAACCATTAAATTGTGCAGTGAGAGCAGAGGTAATAATGACACATGATATTCATAAAAAACATTTTTCTAATAAGGCGAATTGTAGAAATGCTGCTAATGGGCTTATGAAGCGAAAAGATGGGAAGGGAGTTGAATATCTCTCTTTGATATGCTACGATATATGGTTTCCTGTGACACCTCCAAGTAGTATAAAGATATCTACAGAACGAGGAAAAATAGCATTATTAAAAACCCTTGGGTTTGTAACGGTTGAGTATAAGGAGTGTATTACAGCACTGGAAGTTTGTAATTACAAAAGAGAAGTTGAAAAAAAAAGAGAGGAGCTCCCCTTTGATATAGATGGACTTGTTGTAAAACTTCCAGAGTGGAAGAAGGAAGACATGTATACATTGCGACCCAAGAGGCAGATAGCGTTTAAGTTTCCTTCTCCTTATGTCATAAGTACTTTAGAAGATGTTGAATGGAGTGAGTCGGGACATTTATATACTCCAGTAGCAATTCTAAAGCCTGTACAAATTGCTGGCACTACTGTAAAGAGAGCGAGTCTTGCAAATCATAATCGCATGAGAGAATTAGATATAAAGATAGGCTCTGAGGTAATGATTTCTAAGCGAGGGGAGATAATTCCCAAGATTGAGAATGTTGTTTATACTCCAAAGTCGGCTAAAGACATTGAGTTTCCTAAGGTGTGTTCTACATGCGGAAGCGTGGTTAAAGAAGAAGGTTCTATGATTTTTTGTCCTAATCTTAAGTGCAAGCGAAGATTGCTTTTTAGGGTGACTCGATGGATAAATATCCAAGGAATAGATAATTGGGGAGAGGCATTGTTGTGGAAGCTTGTTATAGATACAGAAATGGTTAAAAAAATAGGTGATTTATATAGGATTACTGTTGATATGCTACTCTTGTTAGAAAAAGTAGCACAACCACTTGCAGAGAAATTATTGCACAGCTTGCATAAAAAGCAGTCTGTGCGATTGAGCACTCTTTTAGCGTCTATGGGGATAGATAGTGTTGCTTTGCTTACAGGAGAAAAAATAGTGGCATCAGGTATAAAGAATTGGGAGATGCTTACAAAAACAAAAAAGGATGATTTAGAAAAGATAGAAGGAGTAGGTAAGGTAATAGCAAACAATATTTGTAAGGCGGTAGAATTTCTTAGAGAAGAAATTGAAGATTTGTTTACATTTGTAACAATAGAAGAATCTTCTTATGATCAAACCGTATCGTTTTGCTTTACTGGTGTACTTGCTTCTTTTAGTAGAAAGGAAGCTTCAAAGATTGTACAAGATATGGGGGCTATAGTAAAAACATCCATTACTAAGGATCTTACATATCTCGTGGTTGCAGATTCTACTTCACAATCAACAAAAACTATAAAAGCAAAAAAACTTGGAGTGGAAATTATAAATGAAGATGATTTTAAAAAAATCATTCAAAAATAATAAGCTACAGTACTACCAATACTTCCACTCGTTTTCTAGCCTTCTATAAGCAAGATGAGCACCAATTATATTTCGTGCGGCTGGACCAAGTTCCAATTCTGCAAGTGCCCCAGTAAGATATAGTCCAGAATGCCACTGAAGAGATGAATCTACAATTGGCCATCCTCCTTGGGTTGTGGCAAGTGAATATTTACTCTTAAGTGGTGCAATAATATGGTTGTGAGGAGGAATTGATTTTTCAAATCCGCTTGCAAATATTACAGAATTAAATTCTTCTGTAGTGCTTTTAGGAATGGCGTGTTTTGTAGAATTCTTTTGTAATTGTATAGTGTTGGTGTTTTTGCGTTGAAATATATTTTCTATTTTTCCAATAATATATGATATATGGTTCTTTTTAACTGCGTTAGAAAAAATATTCATGCAAAATGAATTGATAGTCCCAGAAAACCGATGTGTTTGAATGATATTTCTTCTTTTGTTATAGTCTTTTTCGGATAAGAACAAGGGAAGACATTTTGGACCTATAAAGCAGGGATTGCTATCAAAAAAATTTACAGAAATATCCTTGTGGGAGAAAACGGTGACACGACAGTGCTTATCCGTATAAAATCGCAGAGCACTTTGTACACCACTCATTCCTGCTCCGATAATGGCAATTTTGCTCCCATCGGGCGGGTCTATGAAAGGAATGTCTAGGATGTGGGAAATATTGGTGGCATTTTTACAATATGTTGGAATGGCTGCCTTTTCTCCTCCAAGTGCTAATATCACTCGTTTTGTTTGCAATACTTCTTTTGAGGTAGTAATGCTCCATAGCTTGTTTTTATATTCTAAAGATTCTATATGTGCTTTGAGCCAACTGTTTTGTATTTTACATGTTTTGAGGCTGTGTGTACAATAATCGTAAAAAAGATCAATAGTTGGAGTATAATACCTTCCCTCAAAGTGTTTTTGTGAGAAATTATGTTTTACGGCATATTCAAATAATGAATTAAAGTTCTTATGCATGCAGTGGCTTGCAGGAGAACGAAGATGGGATATGCCGACGGTTTTACACTGTGAAAAAAACTGTGCCAGAGGATGAGAATTATTGTCTATTATAAGAGTATTGTTTTGTACATGCTTTGGTAGATTTATAAAGAGAATAGAGCCATGTAGTCCACCCCCACATATTACAAGATCATATGTTTTATTTTTTCGTTTGGAAGGTGTATAAAAAACAGTGTTCATCAAAAATCATAAGTTTTATTTTATTGTTGAACGTATAGAAGTAATACGTCGTAATTTTGTTTGTGTGTTTTTATATCGCCCCGTAAACATTAGGATAATCTTATGCCAAACATTTAACCTTCTATAGGCTTCGTTTGAAAGAGTTGTGACTCTAAGATTAAATATTTCTTGCCACTTTAAAAGCGATTGTGTTCTAAGGTCAAAGAAAGCACTTAATCTTTTTGTAACAGAATCAGAATGTTCCCCAGAAAGGGATTCTATTTTTTTCATATTTTTATCAAAGTGAATAATAATTGAAGCTATGAGAATTGGAGCTCGCAGTATTCTATAATATAGTTCTTCATATTCTCTTACTTTTTGTCTTACTGATATTTCAAAGAGATCTTCGTCAAAAAAAGTGATTTCTGAATGGGGGAGTTTTTTAAGCAGATATTTTTGGAAGTTATTTACAAAATGTTCTTTCAGTTTTTCTTCAAGCGTGAAATATTTTTCGGAGATATAGTTCCCTAACAATTCGGTATAAATATGGTAATTCTCAATTTTAACGATTTTCTTTATTTTTTTCTCTGCAGTGGCGTCATTTGCTATTGTTACATATTTTTTATTAAAGTTATCTAGAACTTTTGTTGTTGATCCTTTAATATTGAGGGTTTGTATTTCTCTTTGTAATATTTGGTTGAATTGAGCTGAAGAAACACCGCTGGGAAATTTTTTGATTGTCTTTATAACATTTTTTGAGTGTTCTTCAATCTTTTTTTCCATAGATTGAACATTTTCTAATTGTATGATTTTTGGTTTGAGAAGATATTCTAGAATAATTATTAGTTGTAAAAAATCAGGATAATTTTTAATTTGTTGATTTTGAGAAAGTGGATCTAATTCTTTAAAAAGGGTAGAAATAAAATCATTCCATATTGCGATCTCGTTATTTTCAATTTTCTCTTTTATGCTAGTAATTGAAGTGTTAAGGTGCTTTGCAACTACATGAAGTATTATATTATTTTCAAATATTTGTTTCATACGTTCTGCACAGGTAGACCATAGAGATGAAATAGAAGCAGGAGTAAATAGGAATGTATCTTTATATGTTTCTAAAGCAAAAACTATATCGGGTGTTTTTGCAGGATCTGCGTAAAATTCTTGTAGGCTTTCGCTCTTACATTCTGATAGGACTCCTTGTGGAATATCTATGTGTTTTTCCAGTTCGGATTTAAATGTAAGCGGTTCTCTATCATTTATTTTTGCTTTTAGGAGAAGCTCCGTTATATATTCACAGAAAAATTCAACACTGTTTTCGTCGCAAAATCGTATATAGTCGGGCTCAAGAATATGTGTTGTTATTTTGTTGCGAAGTATGATATATTGTGTTTCTTCTTCTAGCTTTGTGATAATTGATTTAAATAAAGGCTCGTTCTCTTGTAAATGAGCAATTTCTATTGCATCTTTATAAGGTATTTTTATTGCTCTAGGTATTACAAGGTTGTTAAACACTTCTATTTCCTTGGGATTAGTAATATTAAACCTGCTCAATAGTTTATTGATTTCAGCTTTATCATAGCTAAAATATGAAGGTATAGTAAGATTCATTACAATATTTATTATACAAAAAATTACTATATAATGTAATATATGCACAATATATTTATGAAAAGAGCCCTACAGATTGCAAAAAGGGCTAATGTTTGTGATACACTTTCTAATCCTCTTGTAGGCGCAGTTATAGTAAAGAAGGGTGCTATAATTTCCGAAGGGTATTATAAAAAATATGGTACGGAACATGCAGAAGTACTTGCTATTAAGAAGGCACAAGAAAAGGTAAGAGGTGCAACCCTTTATTGTACATTAGAACCTTGTACTGGGACGTGGAAGGGGAAAAAAAGAACTCCATGTGTAAACCAGATTATTCAGAGTGGTATTAAGGCTGTGTATATTGCTTCTCTTGATTCTAATAAAAAAATTTCGGGGAGGGGAGTTCTAGCCTTACAAAAGGCAGGGGTTGATGTAACCATGCTTTCTCACTACAAAAAAAGCGAAAACATAATGAATGAGGCATTTATTGCTTTGCAACGCAAGACACGAATAGAGCCATTTGTTCATTTGAAAATAGCACAAAGTCTTGATGGACGCATGGCTACTACCAATGGAGACTCAAAGTGGATTACAAATAAAAGAGCTAGAGACCTAGTGTATACTATGAGAATGCATAGTCACGCGATATGTGTTGGAGTAGATACTATTCTTATAGATAATCCTCAATACACTGTCCGAAATAAAAAAAAAACCATAAGTCCTTCTTTGATAATACTTGATTCAAGGTTAACGATACCGCTGGATTCTCGGTGCCTTCAATATAAGAGACGTGATTTTTGGGGGAATGAAAGTGGAGTTATAATATGTGTATCAAAAAAAGGGAGTAAACAGGCAAGTAAGTACTCTCAGTTTATAAAAAAAAGAAGGATTCTTGAAAAACGAGGACTTCATATTCTTGAGTTGCCCGAATTGCATTCTAAGAAACAAAGGCTTTCTTTACATCATCTTATGCAACACCTTATAGAATATGGTATATATTCTTTGTTAGTAGAAACGGGACCAACGCTTACCCATTCTTTTTTAATGAATAAATTGGTAGATAAGCTGAGTGTATTTTTAGCTCCTTTTTTTCTGGGGGGAGATAAAACAAGCACGCAAGATTTATATATTTCTCGCATAATAAATAAAAGGAAGATATATAATCTCATGATAAAAACAATTATTCCAACACAAATGGATACATGTGATGATGAAAAAAATATTCTTATGCAAGGGTATATGCATGATTTTTTCGAGGAATAGCATGGTGATTTTAAAGGGGAAGATGAAAGACAATACCAATATTTTGACTAACGGGTGGCTATGTTTACAGGATTGATTGAAGAAGTAGGGGTTGTAAATAATGTTGTGTATGGAAAAGAATACACACGAGTTCGTATTATTGCAACTAAGATATTAAGAGGTATGCGAAAAGGCGATTCTATTTCTGTAAATGGAGTGTGTCTGACTGTTATAAATCATAGTAATGTATTCCAGAAATGTTTCAGAAATCATTTTTTTGAGGTTGAAATACTTCATGAAACGCTAAAAAAAACTTCAATGAAATTCATTATGGTAGGCATGAATATTAACCTTGAGAGGGCAATGAGAATTTCCGATCGAATAGGTGGGCATATTGTAACGGGACATGTTGCGTGTACTGCACCCATAGTGTCTTTTGATAAACATGGAGAAAACTATTTCTTATGGGTTCAAATGCCTCAGAAATATATGAGGTATTGTATTACAGAGGGAACAGTTACCATAGATGGAATAAGTCTTACTATTGCTAGCATAAGCAAAAACAAAATAATGTGCAATATAATTCCCCATACATTCCAAAACACGCGATTATCAGTTCTAAAAACAGGCGATATTCTAAACATAGAGCCTGATATATTGGCAAAATATATTGAAAGAATGAACATAAAAAAAAATGAATTATAACTTGTTCTTAGTGTTTTTTATGCTATTATATTTAATATATTGTTATTAATTTTTTATGGAGGGAATGATGGCATTAATTATTACAAACGATAATTATACACAGGAAGTTGAGAATTCAGAAATACCTGTATTATTAGATTTTTGGGCAGAGTGGTGTCCGCCATGTAAAATGTTGGGTCCTGTTATTGATGGTCTTTCAGATAAGTATAAAGGAAAGGTTAAAATAGCAAAGATAAACGTAGACGAATCTGCAGAATTAGCACAAAAATTCAATGTGAGTAGCATACCAACACTTGTGCTTATTAATAAAGGAGAAATAGTTAAACAGCAAACGGGAGCATTACCCGAGCAATCAATTATTGATATGTTTAAAGACTTATTGTAGTCTTGCGATCTTTTTTGAAGTTATTGTAGCCACACTATCAGAATAACTACACTTTGTGATTGTTAATATATTACAAGTGTTATTTTATTTTAGGTAGAGTTGTGCACAATGTTTTTGCAATGTGTATTCCCCCCAATAATCCACAGTAATTGAGTTTTGGGGGTACTATATAGGTTTCTATTTTATTAAGGATTTCATGAGCAACAATATATTTGTTGAGAGATTCTTTTACGTATGAATGTATCTTTGCAAATAAATGGGATTGCTGCATAATTCCTCCACCCATAATGATTTTTTGTGGAGAAAGCGTGCAAATTAGATTGTGTACTCCTTGTGCAATATAATATGCTTCAATATCCCACGCTATGTGGTTAGGTGGAAGATGTGATCCTTCCAATTTCCAACGCCTTTCAATAGAAGGACCGGATGCAAGACCTTCTAAGCAATTTTCATGAAAAGGGCATATTCCATGTATTGGGTCATTTTTGTGGATGGTAAGAAGCATATGACCGCCCTCTGGGTGAATTAATCCATGAATGGGAGTATTATTTGCTATAATTCCAACTCCTACCCCTGTTCCTACTGTTATATAGACAAAGGTATGCATACCCTTTGCAACTCCCCATTTTCCTTCTGCAAGTGCTGATCCATTTACATCTGTATCAATCCCAATAGGAATAGCAAGTTTTTTTGAAAGAAATTGAACTAAGTCTGTATTTTGCCACGCTAGTTTAGGAGTGCTTGTAATATAACCATATGTTTGGGAATTTTTTTGTAGGTTTATAGGACCAAAAGATGCTATTCCAATTGCTTTTATGATATATTTTTGTTTCATAGCACGAAAGTAATGTATTATTCTTTTTATAGTTTCGTTTGGAGTAGTAGTAGGAAATCTTTCAATAGCATGTAATGAATCTGGATTATTACCAACTGCACATAAGAATTTGGTTCCACCCGCTTCTATTGTTCCATACATTTCTTTCATACTTACATATATTATATAATTTTGATAGCAGATTTGTTTTAAAATTATGAATAGAATAGAAAATGTATTCAATAATTACTATTATAGAAACAAAGCATAGTGTTACATTTATATAAACTAATATGTAATTAAATTTTGAGAAAACGGGTATTTCATGAATGATAAAAAAAACTATTTAGAACAGGGCATGCATGCAACTACTGTTATTGCGGTACGAAGAAACGGAAAAGTTGCGGTGGGCTCAGATGGACAAGTAACGCTTGGAAATACAATAATTAAGCATACTGCAAAGAAAGTGAGGAGAATTGAAATTCCAAATTCATCGCATAGCATTCTTGTGGGTTTTGCGGGAAGCACGGCAGATGCCTTTGCTCTTTTTGACAGGTTAGAGGTGAAAATAAAAGAATATAAAGATGATCTTCGTCGTGCTGCGGTTGAGCTTGCAAAAGATTGGAGAACAGATAAAGTACTCCGACGACTTGAAGCAATGATGATTGTTTGCAATACAGATACCATGCTCATGATTTCTGGTATAGGCGATGTAATAGAACCTGAGTATGATACGCTTGCTATTGGTTCTGGAGGAAGTTTTGCATATTCTGTTTCTCGTGCTTTGCTTGAAAATACAGAATTAGAGGCAAGAGATATAGTTAAAAAAAGCCTTGAGATTGCAAGCGATGTATGTATTTATACAAATAATTCCATAAATATAGAGGAGATACGGTAATGGATTTTGAACATATAACTGATGAGATAACGATTAACACCGACACACAAACTAAAAACATAATTATGTTTATGGAGTCGCTTACTCCCAAAAAGATTGTAGAGCATCTCAATAAGTATATAATTGGTCAAGATTCCGCAAAAAGAGCAATTGCAGTTGCACTTCGAAATAGGTATAGGCGGCTCAAATTATCTTCGGACTTAAGAGACAGTATTACTCCTAAAAATCTTATGATGATAGGGCCTACTGGGGTAGGAAAGACTGAGATAGCACGGAAAATAGCACGACTATTAGGTGCACCGTTTGTTAAAGTTGAGGCTACAAAATATACTGAGGTAGGATATGTAGGAAGGGATGTAGAATCTATGGTAAGAGATCTCATGGCGGTAAGCCTTAATATAGTAAAAAAAGAAACTACATTGACAAATAAAAAAAGAATACAAACTTTTGTTGCAAAGAAATTATTAAAGGAAATTCTCACAAATAAAAAAGAATTACAGCTAGATGATTTTGATGAAAGTGAAATTGAAAGGCAGCTAAAGAATGGAACACTTGACGACAGAGAGATAGAAATAAGCGTAACCCCATCTAATGCTTTGGGGAATATATTTGGGAATATGGGAGTAATAGGAATAGAGGCATCTATTCCTCCTGATCTCAATGAAATGCTTTCATCTCAACGGTCAAAGCGGAAAAAAGTAAAGATAGGAAAAGCACGAGATATTTTTTATCAGAAAGAGGTTGAAAAGTTTACAGATGATGAGCAAATTACAGAAATAGCGAGATGGAGAGCAGAACAGCTCGGTATTATTTTTATTGATGAGTTTGATAAAATAGTGAGTGATTCGACCATTCAAAATAGTGGAAATGTAAGCCGTGAAGGAGTGCAAAGAGATATACTCCCTATTGTAGAGGGATCACAAGTTCAGACTCGATATGGAATAATAGATACAGAAAATATACTTTTTATTGCTGCAGGTGCTTTTCATGTTTCAAAGCCAAGTGATCTTATTCCAGAATTACAAGGGCGTTTCCCTGTTCGAGTAGAATTAGATGAGCTTACTGTAAAGGATTTTGTAAGGATTCTCTCAGAAACTGAAAACTCACTTGTATATCAATATGAGCAATTACTTGCAACAGAACAGTTGCACGTGCATGTTTCTACTGATGCAGTAGAGAATATTGCAGATATTGCTTATAGTATGAATAATGAAGCGGAGAATATAGGAGCACGGAGGCTGTATACTGTAATGGAGAAGCTTTTTGAAGATATTATGTTTCATGCACCCGAAATGAAAGGTCAAAGTATTACCATAGATAAGGAATATATTCAGAAACATCTAAAAGGTATTACTGAGAAAAAAGATTATAACAAATATATTTTATAGTGCTATAGTGCAATATTTCTAAGTTTTTGGAATAATGCTGTTTGTTCAATGGGGGTTAATTTTCCAAAGACATTTAGTACAGTATCTTTACATATATTATTTTTTTTATGGCGTACTATTTCTGAAGAAGAGGATGATCTTTCTTCTTGTAATGTGTCTTTTAGAATATTTTCCCATGTATGTATGTGCTTCTGTAATGTTTTCTTGTTATAGTTATGATGTATTTGTTTAAAAAATATTCGTGGGGCTTTAGATTCTTTCTTTCGGTTTATTGGTATATGCGTTTGTACAAGAAAATTCATGGTAAGCATATGTGATATGGCACCATTGTTTTTTGTTAGAAGAATAGTTCTTGTTTTTTTTCGATTATCTTTCCAATGAGTAAACCATTTTTCATACATAGCGAGAGAAGAGTCTTGTTTTATTGGGTGATTATATCGAGTAATGGAAAGAGAATACGGAAGGTTTATATATGATTTTCTTGTAATAGAGTCTAGCGTAGATATACGATTCCCATTCCGTTCAGAAGAATAGTTAGTGTGAGGATAACAGTGTGATCCACATATATCTGTGCTTACATCAAACCCTACAATATAAACGGTGTTTTTTGTAACATTCCATGCTAGTTCTATGGCAGTTCCCATAACAGTTGCGTAGTATGATAGTTGTATATGCGAAGGGTTAAGAGCTAATAGTATTTCAGGAAAGTCATTTGTGTGAAGTATTATTATTTTTTCATTATTTTTATAAAAAAGATGTGTTCTTGCTGCACTTATAGGCATTGCTACGTAAGGCCGTTGTGGTTTGGGGATTTTTGATATGTATTCTTTTATAAGATAATGGATATGAAGATGTTTTTGTGCATAAAAGCTGGCATCTTGGTGTACGATAATATCGGGAATTATATCGTTTGCATATAAACATTCGAGAGATGAGCTTGTTGCAATAATAATTATATGGGGTCGGATAGTTTTTAAATATTGTGTATGGTATAATAAGCTAGGACCTGCACCAATTACTACAGCAGGCAAAGAGCTTGCCTTTTCAATAACATATGAGGCATTTGTGTTTTTATAGTGGAATACTGCATTAGATATCCATCTTTTTACAAAAAATGTTTCTGTAATACGTTCTGCTGCAAAGAGCTCTAATACTTCTTTTATTATTTTTAACACCTCTTTCGATTGTTTTGTCCATATGGAAAGAGAAGGGTTCCAGTGTAATACAATGATTTCTTGAAGAGAAAATTGACGGAGAAGCGATTGAAGCACTGTATATGTATGTTTATTGTTGTGATTATAATGTATTATGTTTCCTGACGAAAATATTTCTTCTTCTGATTTTGCTACATAATTTTTATTATGTAGCATATAGTTTTTTTTTGAAAACATGTAAATTGCTGTGTGTAAATAAATAGAAATTATAGTTGCATCTGGATATTGTTCAATAATAGGATTGTTTTCGTATCCCATTGCTGCTCCTACAATTACAAATATTTTAGGGTTTTTATCTTTGTTTTGTGGAGAGAAAAGTTGTTGAGTAATAGTATTTTGGGCTTCTTTATTAGGATTATAAGAAGAATGTAATAGTTTCCCATTTATTTTGCATGTAGAGATACCTCTAGGTGATGTGAAAAATAATGGATTATTCAATGTGTTTTATAATCACGATGAATCCCAAGAGATTTACATAATTTCATATAATCTTTGTAAACAGGGTGAGCTATAAAGGAGGCATATACATTAGAGGGTAGTTTTTCTATATGTTCTTGAAGAAATGTAAGAATCCTTTGTAACAGATTTCTTTGTTGTTTAGAAACATGTTGTGGAAAAGATATTTTTTTTACTGGTTGATTGCTAGTATTGTATCTCATCTGCCGCATATTTTGTATCCTTTCCGAAGATTTAAGCAAATATTTTATACGGCGTTCTAATTGAGTAAGTTTTCTATCTAGGACAGTATAGTGATTTCTTGAAACAGCGTGTGAAAAGGGCGACATGGTGGAGTGTTCCTTTATTGATGAGGACTTCAAATACTTTATAGAGGCTTTTGTTCGGTAAGGTGTCTTTATTGTCTTTGTAGGAGCTGTAATAAGATATGAAGAAGGTTTTTGACTTTTCTTTTTATAAATAACATCATTTCCATTTTTATTTATGACGTTGACAACTTCATTTAGACTTAAGGGAGCAGAGTCATTTTCGTCTGCTATAGAGGAATTATGTATGCTGTTATTGTTATCAGTGCTAGTGGTCTTTATAATTGACATGCTATTGTTATAGGGGGGATTATCTGTTATTTCTGAAGTGTCTTTTTTTATTTGAAACGATTCATATGATTTATCGATTTCTAAAGTACTAGAGCGGCTTTCTGTATTATCTTTTTCTAAAGGTATAAGATTATTGGTCTTTGGTGTATTATTTGTGCTTATATTTAAAGATATAGCGGTGTTTTTAGACGCTGTATCGCTATTCTCAATTGTATTAGTCGTTTTTGTTTCAAGAATTGTATGTAGTTCGTTTTCATCTAAGGCACTAGAAGTATTGAGGAAATCACTTTCATGATTGTCATCTTTTTTTGGAGGTGTAGGTGAGTGTTCTTGTGATATATTTTCCTTTCCATCTAAGGCACTAGAAGTATTGAGGAAATCACTTTCATGATTGTCATCTTTTTTTGGAGGTGTAGGTGAGTGTTCTTGTGATATATTTTCCTTTCCATCTAAGGCACTAGAAGTATTGAGGAAATCACTTTCATGATTGTCATCTTTTTTTGGAGGTGTAGGTGAGTGTTCTTGTGATATATTTTCCTTTCCATCTAAGGCACTAGAAGTATTGAGGAAATCACTTTCATGATTGTCATCTTTTTTTGGAGGTGTAGGTGAGTGTTCTTGTGATATATTTTCCTTTCCATCTAAGGCACTAGAAGTATTGAGGAAATCACTTTCATGATTGTCATCTTTTTTTGGAGGTGTAGGTGAGTGTTCTTGTGATATATTTTCCTTTCCATCTAAGGCACTAGAAGTATTGAGGAAATCACTTTCATGATTGTCATCTTTTTTTGGAGGTGTAGGTGAGTGTTCTTGCGATATATTTTCCTTTCCATCTAAGGCACTAGAAGTATTGAGGAAATCACTTTCATGATTGTCATCTTTTTTTGGAGGTGTAGGTGAGTGTTCTTGCGATATATTTTCCTTTCCATCTAAGGCACTAGAAGTATTGAGGAAATCACTTTCATGATTGTCATCTTTTTTTGGAGGTGTAGGTGAGTGTTCTTGTGATATGTTTTTTTTAGTAGATGAGAGTGTGGAAGTGTTTGTGTTTGAAGGGTTGTGAGGTACATATATTCCATTGCTATTCTCAATTGTATTAGTCGTTTTTGTTTCAAGAATTGTATGTAGTTCGTCTTCATCTAAGGCACTAGAAGTATTGAGGAAATCACTTTCATGATTATCGTCTTTTTTTGGAGGCATGGGGGTGTTGCTTTGTGATATATTTTTTTCTTTAGCAGATGGAAGTGTGGGATTGTCTATATTTGGGGTGTTGGTATCTGCAGAGGCTTGGTTTTTATTAGTTGTTTGTGTGGAAGTGCTGGTTGCTTCAAGAATTGTGAGCAATTCATTTTTACTTAAAACACCATAATCGGAAGATGTATGTGTTGTATTGTTATCTTGTTTAAGAGAAGAGTCATGTTTAGGCGTGGTTGTGTTGTTTGACACAAATACGTTCTTATTTTCTAAAGAAGAGGGTATATTTTCAGAATTTGAGATGTCTTTTTTATTGGAAGAATTAGAAAGAGGAATGGGAGTATTCTCTTCTTTTGAGGAGCTGTTTTTTCCAAACAATGCATTAAATTCATTTTTATTAAGAGAATATGAGGATCCCATACTATCTTGATCAGATGAAGTGGAGTGGTTTCCCCCATTGTTCTTGACGATCTTGTCAGAGTGTTTATTTATTTCATCATGTAAGTCTATATCGTGATGCGGCGAAGAGAAGGGAGGAGAAGTTTCTTGTTCTCTATGTGCGGTTTCAAGATTACTTTCTTTAAAAGAAATAGAGCTATAGCTATCCTGTTCTAAAGGCAAGTCTTTCTCATTTTCTCCATTTTCATCAATGGGTGAATCTATATATAGCATTATTTTAGACACTCCTTGTCTTTTGCGAACATAATAATCTTCCTTCGTTTAGCTTATCGGCATATAGCTATATTTCTTTAATTGTAAAATAAAATATTTTTATTTAAATTATTGTAATTTTATATAATAATTACTTTCAGTTTTAAAGCATTTGTGATTGTACTATTATAATTATAAAGGTATGTTTGATAAATATTTGCTTGTTATTACGAAATACCCGCTTTCTGTTTTTGCTCGGATATGCATAAAATATAATATATCACCAAACATGGTAACGGTAGGTAGCCTTTTTTTTGCATTAAGCATGTTTGTAGGA
The DNA here is from genome assembly GCA_965216965.1 of Spirochaetia bacterium. GTDB lineage: Bacteria > Spirochaetota > Spirochaetia > WTKD01 > CBDAKK01. The sequence continues at coordinate 56,196 of CBDCGX010000003.1, forward strand.
CTATGGAGAGGGTGGTTTGTCTTTGCACTTATTGTAGCAGTGTGTAATAGAATTATGGATGGGTTAGATGGATCTATAGCACGCATAAGTAATACAAAAAGTGTAAGTGGTGGTTTTTTAGACATTGTAATTGATTATGTATTTTATGCAGCAGTTCCACTTGGTATGGCATTCTATTCTCCCAATCGATTTGCAATTATTGGTTCTGTAGTGCTTTTTACATATACTCTTTCGGGAGTAACATTTATGGCATCTTCTTCAGCAGCGGCAAAACTTTCTCTTAGGAGTACTGCTTTTTCTCAAAAATCAATTTATTACCCTATAAATCTTATAGAGGGGGGAGAAACAATTATTTTTAGTTTTCTTGTCTGCATAATTCCTCAGTATTTTTTTGTATTAGGACTCATAATGGCATTATCTATTATGTGCAGTCTTCCTTTTAGAATATGGCTTCATTATAAGACCTTTAGGGAAAATGAAGATCTAAATATGCATTCTTAGAAGAAGTATTATACTAATTAATATATGTATTCAATAGAACACCTTGCGTTAAGGATGCCAGACTTGCTTCTTCCCAATAAAGAGATAGATTTATACGCGTGGAGCGTAATTGCGTGTGATCAATTTACGAGTGATGTTTCATATTGGGATAAAGTTGCACATATCGTAAAGGATAAACCATCAACGTTTCGTCTTATGCTTCCAGAAATTTATATAGAATTACACAAGGAATTACTTCCTCAGTATTTTGAATCAATAAGGAGTCATACGCGTACATATCTCAAAAATTCAATATTTACTACTCACAAAGACTGCTTTTTACTTGTAAAACGAAAAACATTGCAGAATCGAACTCGGTATGGGATTATGATGCAAATTGATTTGGCTCAGTATGATCCCAATCCTCATGCAAATACAATTATAAAATCTACTGAAGCGATAGTTTCGTCTCGTCTTCCAAAGCGTATAGAAATGCGTAAAAACACTATGCTTGATTTACCACATGTGCTCATGCTTTATAATGACCCTGAGAAGGTACTCGTTCAAGCTTTACTCAAAATAGTGGAGAAGACTGCATATTCTACAGATCTTATGTTAGGAGGGGGGCATGTTACAGGTTTTTTTTGTAATAGAGAAGAAGGTAAAAAGAAAATAGAAGCTATTTTAGGTAGTATATTTAGGGAAACCATTAGTAATAATAAACATACTCTTTTTGCTGTGGGAGATGGTAATCACTCTTTGATGGCAGCAAAGCAGGTATGGCAAGATAGAGGCAGTAATATGAATGCTCCAGAACGATGGGCTCTTGTTGAACTTGTAAATGTTTTTGATGAGGGATTGCCCGTAGAACCAATACATAGAGTGCTTTTTGATGCAGATTATAAAATGTTGTGTAGTACATTACAATCTCAAGGAGATATTGTTGAATACGAGAAAATTTCAGATGCAAAACAACATAGTAAGAAAACGTCTGCAATTGTAGCATATAGAAATAATAGTAATTCCATGGTATATGCATTGTGGCATCCTCATAACACACATGATATTACTGTTCTTAACTTTGAGAAAATATTAGAAAAAAATGAGAATTGTTATAAAAAAATAGATTTCACTCATGAGGAAGAATATTCTCTTTCTTTTTCTGAGAAGAAAGAATCAAAAAATATAACTATTATACTTCCCCACATACCAAAAGAATGTATCTTTGAATATGTGTATTCTCATACTGTTTTTCCTCGAAAATCATTCTCACTTGGAGAGGCAGAAGAAAAACGTTACTATATAGAAGCGTGCTTGCATTCTTCTGAAGAGAATGGGATTTTATAGTAATAGATACGTTATAATTGTTAGTGTATTTATAGACTATTTCATTATGCAAAACAAAATGTGGTTCTATACGTTTATGGGGTGCCTTTAACCCGTTGCTGTGGAATTAGCAGGTTTTATTTGAGAAGACATATTGCTTTTTAAATCATATGCATAAGAATTTTTTTGCATATGTATTATATATATTGAATATATAATGAGCATGATTATAAATGCAGAAAAAAACAATATTGGAATAGATACAAAAAAGGATTCTCTATCTTGTATAATAATTCCCGGAGTGTATGATGCTGCGGTGCTAAAGATGGGAGTATCAAGTCGAATGAGATATTCGTTTTCTGAAAGAAGACCTACTCTATGTGCGTTCATTGTAATATATGCTTTATTGGTATGAGCGAGGTAAGATTGTTCGGTCAGTGATTTCTTTATTGTTTTTAAACTTTCAACGTTCCTTTCTAATTTATTTGTTATGGATCGTTCCCCTATAAAAGAAATAATACCTCCTTTTGCAAAAATAAGCTGTAAAAAGAAGAACATACATAAAAAAGTAAAAATAATATTTCCTATGCGCATTTGTATTAAAATCGGCCCTTTTCTTGTAAATTTGATGTTTTTATGCTTATTTTCTAAATAAAGGCATGGTTATAGTAGGAATAAGGATATTAGTTATTAAAATAATTACGAAAAGACATAATTTACTCTTGTAAAAAAAATCATATTTTGATATATTAAAGAAAAATATAACATATTTAAATTGTACCGGGGGGGGACAAATGAAGTTTAGTGCTATAGAAGATGCTCCTGAAGAAATTTTTGACGATAGTCAATTTCGGAGTGCCAAAAAGAATATTATAGGCGGAGATGATATTTCTATCAATCCGACACGGATAGCTGTGTTTGGAGTTGGTGGCGGTGGAGTAAATGCGATTAATCACATGGCTCGAGCGAAGATTAACGGAGTAGATCTCTATGCTGCAAATACAGATGTCCAAACTCTTATTACATCGGTTGTAGAGAATGTTATTCCACTAGGGAAGAAAAAGTTTAAAGGACTTGGAGTGGGTGGAGATCCACTTAAGGGAGCAGAAGCTGCTAAAGAAATGATAAAAGATGTTGAGAAGGTTATTGCAGAATATGAAATGGTGTTTTTTGCTTCGGGATTTGGAGGTGGTACAGGAACAGGAGCAACTCCAGTATTAGCAGAAATAGCAAAAGATTTGGGGATACTTACCGTAGGAGTTATAACAATGCCTTTTACACATGAGGGAGAACTTCGATCTCATAATGCTATTCAAGGTCTTGAAGACATAGAAAGCATTCTTGATTCTCTCATTGTGATTCCTAATGATAATATATTGCGAGGTGATGTTATTTCTCCAGACGCAAAAATTGAAGAAAGTTTTTCGTTTGTAAACAAAATACTATCAGACTCTGTTTCGGCAATAACAGACATAATAACAATTCCTGGAACCATTAATATTGATTTTGCGGATATAGATGTGTGTTTAAGAAGTGCAGGAAGGGTCTCTATAGGTGTTGGGCTTTCTGATGCAAAAGACAATAACGGTGGTAGTGCTCATAGAGCTACAGATATTGCGCTCAAAAATAAAGTAATAGATAAAGAAAATACCCAAACATTGCAAAATGCAAAACACATTATAGTGAATGCAGTTGCAGGGACAGCTGTATCGACGCAAGAATTAATGGCAATACCACAAATTATAATGGATAGAGCAAAAGGCAATAAACCAGTATTAAAGTATGGGTATAGAATTAGGAAAGATTGGGATAATCAGGTAAAAGTTACTATTATTGCTTCATCAGATGGGGTCGGACGAGGATTTAATTTTGATGCACATAGTATAACAAATAAAAAGAGGGAAGAAAAACCTCTGAACTCATTTGATCAATATTATAATAAAAACGAAGAAGTGAATATTTCTTCGCACCACGTTGATACAAAATCTTTTGAAAAAATTTCTCAATCTGCTACAGCAAATGATGATGATTCGCTTATGCAAGTGCTTAGTCAAGAGGAATATCAGAGTCCTGCGTTAGAAAGATTAGTAGAAAGTGAAAGTCCCATTTTATAAGTGGAATGCTGTTGTGTGTAATGTAGACTGTAAAGAACGTATTAAACAACAATTCCTAGATTATCTTGTTATAGAATGTCATGTTCAGAAAAACACTGTAGAAACATATATAGCAGAGATAGAACGGTTTTTAACATTTTGTAAAAAAAAAATATTATCCTTGCAGATTGCACAATACATAAAATACAACAATATATTTTATTTCGAAACGGTGATAATGAAGTAAAAGTTGAACATATATCATCTTCTTCTTATTCAAAGCAAACCAATAAAGGAATATCTTCTAATACAATACGAAAGATAGCCTCGGCCCTTAAGACATTTTTTAAATTTTGCATACTTGAAGATATCTGCAAGATCAATCCCATGAATGTACTCACGTTGCCTAAGGTGGAAAAACATATCCCAAGAGTTCTTGAGTCAGATCACATTCTTTCTTTTTTAGAAAGAATAGATGTATCTACTTACTTAGGGATTCGTGATAGAGCATTGTTTGAGCTTATGTATGCATGCGGTATGAGGGTGAGTGAGGTGGTACATATATTGATTCCACATCTTATGCTTGATGAGGCACTTATTAGAATAAGAGGGAAAGGGGATAAAGAAAGAATAGTGCCTATCGGGAAACAGGCGCTCTTATGGGTTAAAAAATATCTTAAAGAAGTACGACCGCATCTTAGTAAGAGAAGCTCATCACATACAGATTCGCTTTTCCTCAATTTTAGAGGGAAAACACTTTCTCGTAAAGGTATTTGGAAAAACTACAAAGAGTTACTTGGACCAATACAAGCAAGTTTACATACTCTTAGACATTCGTTTGCAACGCATCTTTTGCAAGGAGGAATGGATCTTAGAGTTGTACAGGAGCTACTGGGGCATGCAGACCTTAGTACAACGCAAATATACACACATGTACAGGACAAAGCACTCCAACATGCTCATAAGAAATATCACCCCAGAAATAAATAATAGGTAAGGGTTTTAATATTAACATATAGGGAATTGTTACAATTAGAAGTCATGTTATATTATTGTGATAGGTAATGCCTTACATACAGTCAAAATATAGTTGGCATATGTATTATATATATGAGATATTTTTTTGACGAACCTTTACAGACACTTACTTTTTTATCTCGTGTTAGTTTTTTAAAGCCTTTAGAGAAATATACTCTTATACAGAAGGGGTACGTATGCTCTGATTTTATAAAGATGAGCACTGCAAATCTTTCTCAAATACTTGGGCGAAAGATTCGCAGTACTCAATGGATTATTCCCACCATATTAAGGAAAACATATTATGATGTTCAGTGGATAAAGAAAGATAATAAAAACAGATGGCTGTGTTCAATTTTTGAAAAAGAGTACCCAGTACTTTTAAAAAAGATAACAGATCCTCCCATATTACTTTATGGTATGGGGAACAAAAGCGCATTGCATAACGCATGTATTGCGGTGGTTGGCACTAGAAAACCTGATTATAAAGGAAGAAATGCTTCATATGATATAGGCATGTATATTGCAAAGAGAGGTTATAGTCTTGTTTCTGGGCTTGCATACGGAATAGATATTGCGACGCATAGGGGAATGATCTATTATGGGAGCAAAACCGTACTGAAATTATCTAAATATTCCGATAATAATAATGGTACAAAGAATGGTGATACAAATGCTATTAAACTTGGTTTTGGTGTAGTTGTGTTAGGTACAGGAATAGATAATATATATCCCAAGTGTCATAAAAATGATGCAATGCGAATATTAAGTATGGGAGGAACGATCATAAGTGAAATACCCCCAGTATCTGCTGATCTTGTGAGAAAACATTCGTTTATTGGAAGAAATAGAATTATAAGCGGGTTGAGTAATGACGTAATAATAATACAATGCCCACATAAGTCAGGAGCATTGGCAACAGCCGACTTTGCACTTGAACAAGGAAGAACAGTATGGGTTCATAAAAGCGGTATACATAAAGGTTTTGAGGGAACTCAAAAATTATATGATGAAGGAGCAATGGTTTTTAGAAAACCAGAGGAACTATTTTTATAAAAACAATGAAATATAAACAAAGTGCGATTACAGAAAAAATATTACCAAAGACATATCAAAAACATCTTATAGATTTTATAAATAATCTTTCGACAGTGCGGAAATGTAGTATGCATAGCATACATGCATATAGAAGTGATATATACACTTTTTTGCAGTGGTTATATAGCCAGCAATTATTAGTAGAAAATGTGGAATATAAACATGTACGATCGTTTATACGTAGAGAATCATCAAATGGAAAGAGCAATGCAACCCTTAATAGAAAAATATCATCGTTGCGGAGTTTCTTTGATATGTTATGTCGTAGTGGATACATACAAGATAATAGTGCTTCTATGTTTGCTCTCTTTAAAAAAAAGAAACATCTTCCCAATATTATAAGCGAGATTCAACTTAAAGATTTGCTTTCATTTAAAATACACACATTTTTAGATCTACGCGATAAGACTCTTTTTGAGTTTTTATATTCTACGGGATGTCGCATATCAGAGGCACTTAGTATTGATGCACATGAGGTAATAAATGCTACTTCGCTTATCATTTTTGGGAAAGGGAAAAAAGAGAGAAAGGTATTTCTTACTTCTGAATGTGTTTCCTTATTATCACATTATCTTCAACAAAGGGATCAAAAGATACAGCACTATAAAAAACCAGAGAATGCATTGTTTATTAATAATAATGGGAGGCGATTAAGCAGGAATGGAGCTACGTGGCTTTTATTACAACGCCTTCGCAATTCACATATCTCCTCAATGTCTGTGCACGATTTTAGACACTCGTTTGCTACTCATCTTTTAGATAATGGGCTTAATATAAGAGTGGTACAAGAGTTATTAGGACACAGCAATATTAGCACAACCCAAATATATACGCATATAAGTCGGTCAAATCTTATAGAACAATATAAGAAAGCGCATCCACGTGGTTAGCCTAAAAATGAAATAATTATTTATTGACGATAAGAGAGAATTGCTGTATTGTGTATGTAGATGGTAATACAAAATATTACCATTGAATCTTATTTTTTCATCAATTACATAAGATGATAGTTTATATATTTTATAGGAGTATAACATGAAAAATGTAATAGTAACTTTTAAAGTAGAAAAACGCATTGCAGCTCACCTTGCTACGATGACGAATAAATCACAATTTATTCGTGAGGCACTTTTAAAATCCATGAATCATATATGTCCATTGTGTAAAGGAGAAGGGATGATTCCCCATGATGAGCATATAAAAGAATTCTTAAATCATCACCAAATAGACAGTTGTTGTACTTGTTCTGGTCCAGTTGTTACGTGTGTATAAGTTTTAACAAGAGGTAAAATGAGAAAACAAAAAATAGATACTCCTGTTCATCTTTCATTTAATGATGTATCTTTTCAATATCCACACAGTAAGTATTATATTCTTTCGAAATTATCGTTTGAAATACAGCGTGGAGAATTTATTTGCGTAGTGGGGGCAAATGGTTCTGGTAAAAGCACGCTTGTGAAAATAATGGCTGGCATATTACAACCTACTCATGGTAACGTTTACTTAGAGAATGAACAAGTTGGATATGTTCAACAAAATGCAAATATACGAGAGTCTCATTTATTTACAGTTCGAGATGTGGTGAGTATGGGATGTTTTCATAATAAGAAATTTTTTCTATTACCACAAGATATAGATCTTATAAATGAAGTACTTAATGAATGTGGCATATATTCTATTGCAGATACCTCTGTAACTAATATTTCTGGGGGAGAAATGAGAAGGACTTTTATAGCGCGTGGACTTGTTTCGGGAGAAAACATGATTATACTTGACGAACCTACGGCTTCGCTTGATATTACAGCTCAAGACTTATTTATTAAGCATATGCAAAGAATACGAAAAAAAAGAACTATTATTGTAGCTACCCATTCTATAGAACTTATAGATATTCTTTCTGATAGAGTGTTTTGTTTAACTGATACTAGGCAAGATAGAGAACACGCTGCAATTATTGAATACTGTGAAAGGCATAGCGATATAAACATTGTGCACATGCATTGTTCTCAAGAAAGGAAGGGTACTGTATGATGGACATAATTATTTGGATACTACCATATCTCATCGTAAGTATTATGCTTGGGTTTTTATGTGCATGTGTTGGGGTTCATACACAGATGATGGGAGTTGCAAACTTAACTGGAGGTATTGCCCATTTTATGATAGGACCAGTGGGAATAAGTTATGTATTGAGATCTGTTTATAATTGGAATATAGGTTTCTTTGTTGTTGGTTTTATAGCTACTTTTATTCTTGTTTTTCTACTTCCTGTAGATAGTGATGGGCATTTTAAAATTTCTCAAGAAGTAGAAATTTTATGGAGTTTGGGTATGGCATTAGGTCTTTTTCTTGTATTCTTTTTGCCTAAATCTGAATCTGTTGATTTAGAGTCCTTTTTATTTGGTAGTTTAGTTACAATTGGAGTAAAGGAGATAGTTTTTATTGCTATAGTATTCTTTTTCGTGATTTTCATTGAGTTTTTTTTCTATAATCGATTTAAATATCTTGGCCTTGATGATGTATTTTTAAAGTCAAGTGGAATTTCTACAACGTTTTGGTATAGATTGCAACTTTTTGTAACAAGTATCACCATACTTGTTGTGCTTAAAAGCATAGGTGTACTTATGCTTATTGCTATAATAGCAGTTCCTTCTGCAATAGCGAATATATTTTCAAAAACATATAGAGCATTTTTATTCTATTCTATTATTTTTTCAATAATTACGATTGTTGCAGGGTTCTTTATAAGCTCTATATTACAATTTCAGTTTAGCTCTTTTACAGCACTTATGATAAGTACTATATACTTCATTTCTAAGTTTTTTTATTTTTGGAGGAAAAAGTAATAATATTGCAATGTATACTTCTTGCATTGTAATGTATTTTTGCTATACTTATAACTGTAAACAAACAAGGATATTTAAAATTGAGAGTAGCGTTTTAGATAGTATTGAAAATTTAAGAGAGGTAGATATGAATGTTTCAAAGAAGTATATTATAGGTTTATTTATAATAATTATAAGTTTTTCTAGTTTTGAAATTGCATATTCTCAAACTAAAAGTGCAGGAGAAAAGAGTGAACTATTCACATTTTCGGCAGGGTATAGAGTGTTTTCAAGTTTTCTCCTCTTAACTGGGAAAAAAAGTATGGATCTTATCGATAATGGTAATATTATTCAGGTAGTGTCTCATACCGCGGGACTTGAAGTATCAATAAATTATAGTCTTCTATATTTTAATTTCTTTTATTCTTTTCCTAGTTATTCTGTAAACATGAATAATAAGATTCCTACAGAAAAGTTGCGTATGAATTCCGCACTTGGGTTTACGCTTGGAATTGGATATGCTTTTGGTGAGGCCATACAGATTTCCATGGGGTTTGGGCCAAGTGCGCTTATATATTTTTATAATGGAAAAGGAGAAAAATCAGAGGATAGATACAACCCTAGTAATTCTGTACAGATTGGATTAGGGTTGTTAGGAGAGGTTCAGTTTGTACTGTTTTTCACACAGCGTTTTGGGCTTTCTATTGGAGCTAACGGAGGTTCTTATTTTGTTATAGATAGAAAGAGTGTAAATAAGGGTGGCTTTAGCATAAAATCAGATATGTTTGTGGCAACAGGGGCTCTTAAGGTAGGATTTGCTATCAAATAGCTTTTAAATATCGAAAAAGCTATACATTTATTTTTAAATTGTTGCAAATGAAGAAGAAAAATGTTGACAAAACACATAAAAATGTTTATACTATTTTATAAATGTAATATTATTATTTATAACATACAACATGTTATACGTATAATTTAGTTAGATTAGTTAGTTTATTTTTAATTATTATACTATTTAGGAGGTATTATGAGAAAACTAATATTTATTTTTTCTATTTTAATCTTATTTTCAGCGAGTGTTTTTGGTGTTACAAGAAAGCAGGGTTCTAATGGGGTTAAAGTAGACTGGTTGTTTACACCCAAGGTGTCTACTAATGTGGGTTTTAATATTGACTTTAAGTCTTTCGGAATAGAAGGAAAAGCATCATTTCAAGCAAAAACTGTTATTAGGAAAAAGGCTAATGAAGAGTTTGTGAGCGATAATGCTGATAAAATTTATGCGAAAATTGAAGTCAAAGATCTTGAGATGAAAATCGATTCTGGAACCGTACTTCAAGGAAATAAGAAAAAAGTATCTATTGATCCTGATGCAAATAATAATAGTGTTGATTATATAATTGCATTAGGTGATATTAATGGAACAATTTATCTTGGACCTGCGTATATAAAACTTGCTTCACGGGGAAATGAAAAAGTAGATTATATAAATGCATTTGTAAATAGCTCAATTAATGTTGTAGAGCGAGATATCATTGCTCCTGATTATACTGGACGTCGACAAGGAACGGATGCTAAAAATTATCTTATAGAAAATAATTCAAGTTATGTTGGATCAAAACTCAAAGGGGATGTAGGATATGATCCTGATACAGCATCGCAAGAGTTAGACACGCTAACTGTTGATAATAATGTTCTTAGTTTAACTCCTACTTATAAAGTGGGAGACAATCTTGCTTCTTTTGGAGTTGGGTTTAAGCTTGATAAGATAATAGATGTTAGAGTTGATTTAATGACTACATACAGTTTCAGAAGTAATATTCCGTATGCTTATAACCCAATGGCACTTTCTATAAGTATGGAACTTCTTGCTGTAGACAATCTTACCTTAGCGGTTAAAGCTGGTTTTATATGGTCTCCTTCTTCAAAACCATCTGAGTTTATAAGTGGTATTACTTCAGATAATGGAACTCCTATTAGCTTTGGATTTAAAGCAGGATATGATGTTCTAATAGGAGACTTTAAACTTACACCTTATTTAGGACTTGATATGGCATTCCTGAAACTCAATATTCTTGATGCGGTGTTGGGTTTAACAAATAATCCTGGAGCGTTTATATATAACAAAGATGGCGAAGCTCGAATTACTGGCATCCCTGTTGAATTGGGTGTAGGTGTTAAATTTACGTGGGCAGGTAAAGGAGTAAAGGAAGCTAATCAAGATCTTTTTGGGAAGAAGGATACCGATGTTAGTGATGGTGTTGCGTTAGGTGTTATATATGGAAGAACTCCTAATCAAGTACTTCGTTCAATAAATACCAGTTATATTGGTGCAAAGATTTCTTTTTGGGAAAGTGAAGATAAAGATAAGCCTGGTATTATCCCTGGTCTTCAAGCTGCATTTGTTTTAAATGCAAACTATGCATTAGGTGGCACATATACAGACAATATTTCTGGAATATCTAGCAATGGATCAGCACTTACTAAAATTAAAACATCTCCTTTCTTTGATTTAGGAGTTGGATTTGATGTATCATACAGAGTGTCTTTTGTGAGACCACGGATTGGAATGATAGCAAAATGGTTTAACGTTATGAATGAGGTAAAATCTGTGATCTTTGAAAGAGACGGAGCTGATAACATTGAAGTTGCTGTTAATGAACCTAATAAGTATGATCTTAGACTTAAAATTGGTGTTGATATTATTGATGTTATTCCCAACACAGTATTTGATCTTTACTGGGTATCTGGAGACCTTTTGAAAACAAGCACAAAGGTAGATCCAGAAGGATATTCTACAGAAGCTGAAAGAAATTCTCATGATGCAAACCAAAGTAAGGATTTCTTTTCATCGGATGCAGGAGAATCATCAGCATATTTGGGGTACATAACACTTGGTGCTACAATTAAATTTTAATTAGAGGGTATAAATGCTAATGAATAAGAAGGATTGCTTAATACTTATTAAGTAATCCTTTTTTTAATAAAAAAATTAAGGAGTTGTAGTATTATGGATGATATAGTATATCACAGATTTGATGCAATTATTATTGGCGGTGGTGGTGCAGGTTTGTATGCTGCACTTGAAGTAAAAAAATCAATGAAAAATATATCTGCAAAAGTTGCTGTAGTAAGTAAGCTATATCCTATGCGGAGTCATACTGGTGCTGCACAGGGGGGAGTAGCGGCTTCTTTAAGTAATATGGGTGAAGATAACTATGAGTGGCATGCATATGATACTGTAAAGGGGGGAGATTACCTTGTAGATCAAAAGGCAGCTATGGTGCTTACGAAGGATGCTCCTGAAGTTATTTATGAACTTGAACACAATGGTTTGCCTTTTTCGCGCACATCAGAGGGGAAGATTGCACAACGGCGTTTTGGTGGACATACACATCATTTTGGGGAAGGCCCCATTATGCGTACGTGCTATGCTGCTGATAGAATAGGGCATCTTATATTGCATACTCTGTATCAACAATGCATAAAGGAAGAGATCTTATTTTTTGATGAATTTCATGTAATACAACTTTTGATGAGTGGTACAGATGTAATAGGAATAGCTGCCATATGTATTGCAGATGGTAGTTTGCATATATTTTCATCAAAAGCAGTTATGTTTGCAACAGGAGGGGCAGGGCGCATATTTAAAATAACATCAAATGCACTTTCAAATACGGGTGATGGACCTGCACTTGTTGCGAGGGCGGGAATCCCTGTAGAAGATTTAGAGTTTTTTCAATTTCACCCAACGGGTATCAGAAACATAGGGGTGCTTATTACCGAAGGTTCACGTGGCGAAGGAGGAATTCTCAAAAATGGGGAAGGAGTAGCATTTATGGCACAGTATTCTCCTAAGCTTAAAGACCTTGCTCCGCGCGATATGGTTTCTCGTGCCATTACAAAAGAATTGCTTGCAGGAAGGGGAATTATGGGGACAGGAAAGATTAGCGACTATGTGCACCTTGACCTTACTCATTTAGAAAAGGGTGTTATCACTCAAAAACTTCCCGATGTGAGGGAGTTTTGTATGACCTATACAGGAAAGGATCCTGTAGAACATCCTATTCCTGTGCATCCGACGGCTCACTATACTATGGGAGGAATACCTACAGATATAGATGGAAGAGTTTCGTATTCAAAGCAAGTATATGGTGGATTGTATGCTGCTGGTGAATGTGCCTGTGTTTCTGTACATGGGGCAAATAGGTTAGGATCTAATAGTTTGCTTGAACTTCTTGTATTTGGAAGAAGAGCAGGTAGAAGTATTGGCGATTATATTAAGCATTCAGAGCAGATATTTATTCCACAAGATCAAATTGATAGTGCAATGGAAGGTTATAATAGCTTGATACATCGAAAAGGAACTCGTCCTGTTGGGGAATTGTATGATAAATTACAATCGACTATGTCAGAGAAGGCAGGGGTGTTTAGAACGGAAAAGAGGCTTAAAGAATGTATTGCTCAAATATCAGAAATACGAGAGCTTTATAAAGAAGTTGGAGTTACAAATAATAGCACAGACTTTAATTATGATATAACACGTATTTTTGAATTAGGATCTGTTCTTGATCTTGCAGAAATTGTAGCAATAGGAGCACTCATGAGAAAAGAAAGTCGCGGAGGTCATTTTAGAGAAGATTATCCAGAAAGAGATGACGAAAAGTTTCTTAAGCATACTATGGTTCATCTTGATGTTACAAAAGAACATGATAGAGTAACTATAGAATATGATGATGTTGATGTAAGCATATGGGAACCCAAGCCCAGAATATATTAAATTATAAACATATTAAGGAGAAATATATGACGGTAACAATTAAAATAAAACGATTTGATCCTAGGGCAGAAGTAAAAATATATTATTCTGAATATAGCATAGATGTAGAAGGAGGCATGCGGGTTATTGATGCATTAGAGACAATAGCACGAACGCAAGATTCTACATTGTCTTTTAGAAGAAGTTGTGTACATGGAGTATGTGGTTCTGATGCTATGAGAATTAATGGGAAAGAAATGCTTGCATGCAAGGCATTATTTCAAGATATCTGCAAAGATGGAAATACTACTATAAATATTGAACCACTTAATTATCTTAAACCTAAAAGTGATCTAATAGTAGAACAAAAACCATTTTTTGATAAGTTTAAAAAAGTAAAACCTTATTTTATTCCTAGAAATGATCTTCCTGAGATTGGTGAATTCTTACAAACACAGGATGAAAGAAAATTGCTTGATGAAGCCTCTACATGTATTGCATGTGCAGCATGCTATTCTGCATGTCCAATACTCAAAGAAAATAAGGATTTCATAGGGCCAATGGCACTTGTACAGGCAGCTCGGTTTTTGGATGATACTCGAGATGTGGGACTTAAAGCGAGAATAGATGTCTTAGACAGTAAAGATGGAGTATGGGCATGTGAAAACATGTTTGAATGTACTAAGGCATGTCCGAGAGGTATAAAAATAACAAAGCTTATTAATCTTATGAAAAGAAAAATAAAAAAGTACAGAGAAGAACGAGGGGAAAAAACACAAGAACCAATAAAAGAGTAGCATAAAAGTTTTGCTCTTTTACTTCTAGCTTTATACAATTGTATAAAGCTAGAAGAGATATTATTTTTTATTAAATTAGTACATGTTTTTTTATTTTTCCATTAATGATATAGGTGAGTATTAATGTTATGATGCTAAGTGTAATCATAACGGCTGATAAAACTTGACCAGTTGTGAAATTTAAAGGAGATACATAGAGCCACCGTGGATTAGAAATATCGGAGAATTTAATAACAAAATCGAGTCCCGAGTCAGGTTGTCTAAAATATTCTACAATAAATCTTCCTATGCTATAAAAAATGACGTATAGTGACATAAACATTCCCGTGGCATAGTATGAGGTTTTCCGAATTATTTTGTAAATTATATAAAGTATGATAAATGTAAGAGTGCTTTCGGCAAAAAGTTCATACAGTTGAGATGGGTGCCGAGGTAGGTTTACTAACCCTAGAGTGTTTGGAGATATATTAAGGGTGTCTGCAACAGATTTCACTCTACTATCAGCATAAGGAAGGTGTTCTGCAAGTGGAAATATCATTCCAAAGGGAGAAGTTGTAATTCTTCCAAAAAGTTCTCCATTAATAAAATTCCCTAGTCTTCCAAATCCGTACCCAAGAGATGTTCCAATTGCTATTTTATCGCCTATATTCCCTATAGGGATACGGGTGACAAGACAATAGGTGACAATGGCAACTGCCCCCCCTACAAGCCCTCCGTGATAACTCATACCTTGGATTCCAACAAAGTTCATGTTGCTGTCAAATGGCCAGAACATCTTCCATGGCTGAAGGAGTATTCCTATATTTTGGCTATAGATGACTTCGGAGAATAGTCTTGCACCAATAAGAAGCCCTATTATTGCCCAAAAAAATAAATTAGGAATTTTATCTAGAAAAGGTGCTTTCTCTTTTTTGAGATGATGGTATATAAAATAGTAACACGTTCCAAATGCAAATAAATACATAAGACCGTACCAACGAAATGGCAGATTGGGGATTATTTGAGATGTTAACCATGATGGATATTTTATATATAGCATGCTATAATTATAACATGAAAAAGTTTTTTATTGTCTATATGATATTTTTAGTTGTTCTTACTTCTTTTGCACAGAATTCTAAGCAAGATGTGCGTGGAGTTGTGGAAGAAATTTTTGGTTCTTCAAAAGATTCAAAAGAAGATAAAAGCAATGACAGGGTTGTCCTTTCAGAAAAAGAAAAGCGAATTGAAAAACAAAGATTCTTGGGTGATATGTCATTGGCATATGATTATATATTTAAAAATTATTATAAGGATCCAGATCCTAAAAAGATTGTTAGCGGTGCGCTTAAAGGGATACTAACTAATCTTGGCGATCCGTATTCTACGTTTATTACTCCTGAAAAAGCAAAAGAATATAGTGAGAATATCTCAGGTGAATTTGGAGGTCTTGGAATTAGAATAGATGTAGGCGTAGATGATACACAAACATCATATATAAAGGTACTGTCTCCAATAAAAAACACCCCAGCCGAAAGGAAGGGGATACGATCGGGAGATCTTATTATTGCTGTTGGTGATGTGAGTCTCGCAAATGTGAGTTTAAACGATGCAGTAAATATAATGAGAGGAAAACCCGGAACTAAAGTTACACTCACTATTAAAAGGCAAAATAATTTATTTCAACTTGATATTGTAAGAGCAATTATAAATAATATAGAACTTACCTATGATTTCATAGATGATTCTATAGCATATCTTAATATTAGTAATTTTTCCCAAGATCTCTATGGGGAATTTCAAGAGGCTGTTCAAAAAATTAATGAGAAACCTTACAAGGCTTTACTTGTCGATCTTAGGAATAATCCAGGAGGGTCATTGCAATCTGTATTAAAGATTGCTGATGCGTTTTTATCTGAGGGTATCATTGTGGGCACTAAGGCTAGAAATGAATCTGAAAGTAAAGAGTATATGGCAGATGCTAGAGTTCTTATACCTAAAGATAAAAAAGTATATGTTCTTGTAAATGCATACTCTGCATCTGCATCGGAGATTCTATCTGGTGCTATTAAATTTTCTAACAGAGGAAAGATACTAGGGAGTAAAACATATGGAAAAGGTCTTGTGCAAGTCATCAATGGTTTTGAGTCGGGATTTATAAGCCTTACTGTTTCTCAGTATTATACTCCTGGAGATCATTATATAAATGGACGTGGTATTTTCCCAGATATAGAAATAAATGCAAATGAAGAAAATCTTATACCAGAAGAAGATTTAAATATGCGTACTATATTGAAAGATGATTTAGCCCGAAAGTTTGTTGAGCAATATAAAGGGAATGTAAGAAACAAGGATTCATTAGCGCAATTTAAAACTTATCTTAAGCAAAAAGGATTGATAATATCAAATGATATTGTGTTAAAGAAATTACTTCTAATTTCGGAGAATCGATATAATAATATTATAAAAAACTATAATCTTGAAACTGACATAATATTGCAAAAGGCAGTAGATATAATAGAGAAGGAAGTGATATGAATTATTCTTTTTCGGATGATGAAATAGAATCTGCTAAGAAGTGAGAAAAAAGAAAAATGATTGTGTTTTTCTTAGTTTTGTAAAGAACATGGGCAACAATATTTCTTATTGGTCGTATGTAAAGGAATATTCCTATGACTGACGTGATTAATTCTGGAATTATTATAAGTGTTCCCACAACAATAATAATAATAAACTCTGAGAATTCTTTATATAAAAACTTTCCTTTATGTGCATGATACTCAATTATTTTAAATATTCTTACTGCACTATTGAGGCTAAAAAGCGCTCCAACGCTAGAGATAAGAGCTATGACAATGAGTAGAAGGTATATATTGTAATGTTCAAGTAATATAGAAAATATATAATAGTCTATTAGAATAAATGTTCCTAGGAGAAGTAACATATAAAAATATAATATAATCTTTTCTAACGATAAAATCCATCTCATAGAATATTCCACTTAGTTAATACTATTGTACAATATAATTGTATGTATGTAATGTTTTTGTAACTTATTAGATGTATAGAAAAGCACTAAAATACACAGTGGTTGCGTAACTTGTTGCATAGTAGTGGTTTAAATAATATCCATATTATGTAACTTTTCTGTAACATATTAATATATACAATAATATTAGAAAACAAGTATACTTATAAAAAATGATAAGGGCTAAATTTTATGAATAAGCAAGATGTTTTTATTAAAAAAGGGATTATCTTATTTACAATAGCATGTATAGCTGTTTTGTTGGTAATAACACTTATATTAGGAGTATATATTCTATTTTTAAAGAAACCCCACTTTATTTCGTATGTTTCTATTATACCAGTAGTACTTATTGTAATACTATCTCTTGTAATGGTATTGCACCATACCTATTTATATAAAGGCACTATTTCGTCAATATATACTATATTAGTTTTTATACTATTTTCGGTAAATATGGCGGGATGGGGATATCTTGCATATGTACAAGACGATGGAAAGATAAATCTATTTTATTCTAAATACTCTGTAAAAAATTTTATAGATCATGATTATCAAAACAATAGGTATATATATACTTTAAGAGATACTGAGAATATGATGTCTGCTTACATTTCTTTAGATTACTCAGATGAAAAAGTATTAGTTGAGAAGGTAAATGAATTATATAAAAGATTTGATACAGAAAGTAATCTTATGAGAAATTCTTTTTCGTATTTTATTCTTTGGGCAAAAAAATCTCCTAATGACTATCCTAAAATACTTGTGCTTTTGTTTATAATATTATACTCGCTTGTTCTGGGAGCAGCGGTATTGATTTCTGGTTTGTTTTTATGGAGAGTGTTGCAATATACAGTGCTTATTAATGTATATGGTTTTATTAATGTTCTTGTTAATTATAGTTTTAGAAATATAATTTTATTATTGTTTGTATTGTCATCGATTTTATTCCTTCTTATAATTATATTTATTCTTAGGATACAAAGAACTCACGAAAGAACCTTATTAAGGTAGAGAAAGAGAAAGATGAAAAAGTCAATAAATAATATTGTATATTTTCTTAGTGTAGGGTACCTTGTATTCTGGCTTTTTATATTATATAATTCATTTTATTTTATTTCTTTTAAAGTGTTCATATTTGAGTGGGCTGTTTTACCACTATACATAATGGGGTTTTCATTGTTTTTAATAAGTAGATATAATATTAAAACAATCAGATCTGCATCAATATTCTCGTTGTTAGTGCTACATTCCATTTTTGCTCTTTTATATCTTATGTTTATTGTGTTTTACTTTCCACCACTTTTAGAGAAAGAAACGCTTAAACAAAGAATTGATAGCACAAAGAATAAAATTATGAGATATGCTTCGGTTGCACAGAATATTAAAGATGTTGATGAAGTATATCAATATTCTCAAATATATAAATTATATTTTCCAAAATCAGAAAATATTTTCTTATCTTCTGAAGAAGAAATACAAAAAGATTTGTTTCTGGGTGACAATAGCAATATGAAAAAAGATATAAAAAGTGTTGCTGATATGATAAATGTAGTTAATACTAAGAATCTTACAAAAGAAGAATTGCTGCAAATAGTGCGCGAATATGTATATAAAGAATATTTTTATGCAGCACAGTTATTTCTTTCTCAGTATGTATTGCTCTATGGCAATTCTGAAAAGACAAAGAAGCTAGGTGTCGATATTAAAACAAAGATAGGTTCTAATATAGCATCGTATGATTTAGAAAGAAAATCCTATTTTCAAAGGAAAATTAAATATATATATAATCTTTTACTTTTAGATAAGACACGTTATAATGAATTATTATCTGCATATTATCAAATTACGGCATTAGGAAATATATATCCTCAAAATAGCCAATTGCAATGGCTATTAAATTTGTGGAAGAAGCGGACAAAGAATACTATCCTGTTTGCAGGAGAGGTGAGACTTGCGCTTAGTAAACAAGCAAATATAAAACCTATTATCTTAGAAGAAAGACAGCAAGGTGGAGTAAGAAGACTTTGGATAGCAAAAGATGCTGTCTATGTTGATGGGGCAGCATATTTCTCTGAGTTGCAATTATTGTCTTTTGACAAGAAAGAGAATTTTATTTCACACATTGAATCGCCTTATGCAAAGTTAAGTAATGGAAAAATTATTTTACAAACTGTAGAAAGAAAGGCTGTACAAATAAAATATAAACCTAAGATTATACGAGGAGATAAAAAAAATATCAGAGAAATCTCCACAACAGTAGAGCCCAAGGAAATATCTTATTTGTATTCAAATTATAGAATGTTACTTAGTGAAAATATTATAACCGTTATACAATCAATACCTGTTTGGAGAAAATATTCGCTCCCAATTAGAATACTTTACAACAGAATTGTATATGATATTATGAGAATACTTTTCTTTGCTATAGTTGGGTATTTAATTGTGTATATGCAATTGGTTCTCCTTAGACAAGAATTACCTTCATATGTTATGTATATATGTGCTAGTGTCTTAGCTTCTTCTGGGTTGATTCTAAGAGGATCTACAAGATATGCTATGCTTGTGTATGATTTAAGTTTTCTTCCATTTGTTCCATCACTTGTTGTTTTAGGTATTATGCTTATTATAGTTTTAGCTTCTATAGTGGGACTTATAGAGCATACCATAAAAGGGAAATAATAATTATTTTTTGTAAATGTCTACTAGTTGATAAATAGTACTTACTGCAAATGTTTTTTTGTCATTTGTATGATGGAAAACATTTTTTTGGGGTACAATGATTTTTTCAAAGCCATATTCTACTGCTTGCCTGTATCGTTGCGAAAAATTCTCAACAGATCGTATTTCTCCTGCGAGGCTTACTTCGCCAATTGCACAAATAGAGGATGGAAGAGGAGTAGTCTTATATGCAGAGTAAAGTGCTAAAAGAAGAGCGAGCTCCAGTCCAGTTTCTTGTATTTTCATGCCTCCTGCAACGTTTATGTAAATATTATGTTCCGAAAGTGAGAGTCCTAAATGTCGTTCAAGCACTGCAGCAATTCTAAATACCTGGCGTGAATCTATTTTTTCTGAAAATACTCTGTTTTGAGAATATGTTCGTACTGTAAGTGCTTGTAATTCTATTAAGAAAGGGCGAGTTCCTTCGTAGGTTGCTGCAACGCATACTCCAGGAGGAAGTTTTTCTGAACGTTCTTCTAAGAAAAATATGCCAGAATCTATTATATCAATGAGCCCCTTTTCTGTCATCTTGAGTATGCCTACTTCGTCTATTGCACCATGTCTGTTTTTTTGAGAGTATAAGAATCGGAGATTGTGTTTTGATTTTTCAAACATTATTACGGTATCTACAAGATGCTCAATTATTTTTGGTCCTGCGATGGTGCCTTCTTTAGTGATATGAGCTATTATGAATATAGAAATAGTGTGCTCTTTTGCCCATTTACAGCAAAGCGATGTGCATGCTGTCATATGAGATATCTTTCCTGAGTTTTGAGAAATATTTTCTGAATATACTGCTTGAATTGAATCTACAATAATACAGACAGGAGAGTGTTCTTTTATTATGTGTTCTATTCGTTCCATATAATACTCTGAACAAACAATAAGATTTTTATTAATCTTTGACTGATTGCTTTGTTTTGAGGATTGTGTTATATTTTCATTGGCAGAAGAGAGTAGTCCTAGTCGACTTGCTCGCAGTGATATTTGATTGGGGGCTTCCTCTGCACAAATATAGAGTGCTTTTCCATGTTGAGTAAGCGCAGCAATTGTTTGTAGCATGAGAGTCGATTTTCCAATACCAGGTTCTCCACTTATGAGTGTGACAGATCCTTCTACTAATCCTCCGCCTAAGACTCTATTAAATTCTTCTGACTCGGTAGAATACCTATTGTTACTATTTACAGGAACCTCTGAGAGAGGCATTACAGTACTAGGTTTGGTTTTTGAGACAGTTAATGTTTGCTCTTCTTCTATTGTATTCCATGTCTTGCATTCAAGACATTGTCCCGTCCATTTAAGTGTTTTATATCCGCATGAGTTACAGACAAACATTCTGCATTATTTTGATATGGATTCAAGCTCTATGGTGAAATGCAAGAAAGAATATGCGGGTATAACATTACCCACTTCTCGATTCCCATATCCTAATTCGGGAGGAATAACTACTGACCACTTTGCACCCTTGGGTATTTTTTGGAGAATAATTTCCCATCCTTGTATGATTTGGTTTGAACCTAAAACTATTGTAAGAGGTTCTTTTCTTTTATAAGAGCTGTCTATAATTTCATTATTTCCATATATGCGAAGTTCGTATTGTGTTTGTATTGTGTCGCCTTTTTTTGCAAGGGTGTCTTTCCCTTTCTTTTTAGAGATAACTTTATAATATATTCCTTCTTGTGTTTTTTTATATGATGCTTTTTCAAGCTCAGCAATAATTTTATTTTTCTTCACCTTTAATTTTTCTTTTAATTCTTTTTGTTTTTTTTCTATAAGCGTACTAAATGTCTTCCATGAAATGTTTTTTATAAATTGTGCGGGATCATTTCCCTTTGGTATAATTTTGACTGATAACATTGTGTCTCCCTCTTTTATAGATTTTACGACATCCATGTTTTTTGCTACTTTTCCAAAAATAGTATGTTTTCCTTCTAGCCAAGGAGTTTTTCCTAAGGTAATAAAGAATTGACTTCCATTTGAGTTTGTCCCAGAATTTGCCATTGCGAGTATTCCTTCGGATGAAAATTTGAAGGAGTCTACAATTTCGTCATTAAAAGAATATCCAGGGCCTCCTGTGCCATTTCCGTTTGGATCTCCTCCTTGTGCTACAAAATCTTTTACCACTCTATGGAAAGTAAGTCCAGCAAAGAAGTTTCCTTTGCGGTCAGTTTTTATTGCAAATTTTCCCATAGCAAGTCCCACAAAGCTACTTACTGTCATTGGTACTTCTTTATAGAAAAGTTCTAATACAATACTTCCTTTTTCTAGATCAATAATAGCATAAAGACCTTCGGGGAGATCTTTTATTAACTCATTTTTTGCAGCTGCACATGAAGTAAATGCAAAGAGTAATAATAAATATAAAGAATACGATTTTCTCATAGATATTTTAATTTCACCTTCCAATATATGTTAGATTATGGTATCCAGTGTAAAAGAATGTTCTTATTTTGTCAAACTGATATATCGAACAAAATGTATAGATTCTATGATCCGTAGCTTTTCTAGCGTGGTGTCGTTGGGCATTGTGTCTACGTCTACAACCGTATATGAAATATTCTCTTTGTGTTTATTTACCATGTCTTTTATAGTTATTCCAGAACTTTCAAGTAGGGATGTAATTGTAGAAACACTATTTGTTGTATTATATCCTCCTATAGTTACCCTATGATGGGTGTCTGAATGTACTTCCAAGCTGCATTGTGGGTAATTTACACTATTAGCAATATTTCCGTATTTTAAGTATTCTTTTATTTGAGAACATGCCATGGATGAACAATTCTGCTCAGATTCTTTTGTAGACGCACCAAGGTGAGGAATATTAAGTACTTTAGGATTTTTAAGTGTATCATTATCGGGAAAGTCTGTAGCAAACAGGCGTAGTTTTTCTTGTGATAATGCTGCAAGAACCGCACAATTGTCTACGAGTTCTTTTCGAGCAAAATTAAGTAGTATTGCAGTGGGCTTGCAGTGTTTTAATAAGGCTTCATTTATGAGATGATGAGTTTTCTCTGTATAAGGTACATGTATTGATATGTAGTCAGAGCGTTTCAATATCTCTTCTATTGAGGAAATATTTTGTATTGAATGGGAGAGAGGCGGAGTATTATCTTTAGGAAGATAGGGATCATACCCAAGAACATTCATATGTAAACATGCGGCGTTATTTGCAACTTTTCTCCCTATATAGCCTAATCCTAGTACTCCGAGTGTTTTCCCCTGTATTTCATTTCCAGTAAATTTTGATTTTTCTTTTTCTATCAATGTAGATATAGAATTGTTGGGATGGTATGACAATGAGTGAGTCCAAGCAAGACCTTTGTGTATATTTCTTGATGTAATGATCATTGTAGCAATAACGAGTTCTTTTACTGCATTTGAGTTTGCTCCTGGAGTATTGCATACAACGATACCCTGTTGTGTGCATTTTTCGACTGGGATGGTATTTACTCCCGCACCTGCTCGTGCAATTATTTTAAGGTTTTTGCCAAAGCTAACATTGTGAAGTTTTGCACTTCTACATACGATGGCATCAACATTATCTATGTCATTAGATCCTTCTATAATAGTATAGCTTTCTTTTTCAAATTTCTTGAGACCGATCTCTTGAATGGAATTATACTTTGCAATAATGTGTTTCATCTTACTTATACATTATATCTTTATTATGAAGTATGTTTTGTTTTATGTTAAAAATAAAACAAAATAAAACAAAACAACATATACAAAATAGAGCAATCTCATTTGAAGATACATAGTGTTTTTGATATAATGGGTCATCATGAAGGTTATAAAGATCTTTTTATTGCTATCTGTTTTTATATTGTTAAGCCTGTTTTTAAAAAATGTAGCTAGCATTGCAGTGCCAATTGTTTTTGGTGCCTTGCTTGGATTTGTGTTTTCGTCTGTGGTTGGAGGGTTCAAACAAAGAAAAGTACCTGTTGTGCTCACAATTCCACTTACCATTATATTCTTCCTCATCATTAGCTTTGTTTTCGTTAGTATTGTAGCAATTTCAATTAATAGCATAAATGATAGATTCTCTTTTTATCAGGAGAGAGCAATAAGTGCTATAAAAATACTATCGGAGAACATGCCATTTATTCAAGGGGATTTATTACTTCAACTACAAAATGGTATTTTCTCTTTTTTAACACGTATGCTTGTTTCTTTTTCAAAAGGTCTTATAGGGGTGACTAGTAGTTTTGTTATTGCTCTTTTTGTAATGACCTTTGTGCTTTTAGAACGATATCTTCTTTCTCATAAACTGATAAGAGTTTTTAAAAAAGACATACATAGGGCAAGAAAAGTCCTATTGCTTATAAACAATGTTAATACTCAGGTCTCTCGATTTATACTCCTAAAATCTTTGATTAGTCTTTCTACAGGAGGAATTATTTATATAGCATTTTTGTTTATTGGCGTAGATTTTCCTCTAGCTTGGGCAATTTTGACGTTTGTATTAAATTTCATTCCGTCTGTGGGATCAATAATTGTAACCATGGCGAGCATATTATTTGCTTTTTTGCAGTTTTCCCCTTCTTGGGGAGGGGTAATTGCTGTTATGACAGTAACTATATTAACTCAAACTATTATAGGAAATGTGCTTGATCCCCTTTTAATAGGCGATAGACTTAACTTAAGTCCGCTCGTTATTTTTCTTTCATTGTTGTATTGGGGATTGATATGGGGCCCTGCTGGGATGCTCCTCTCTACGCCCATTACAGTAACGATAAGGGTATTATTAGAAATGTCTCAATCTACATGTTCTTGGGGAGTCGCAATGGCAAATTCTCGCTTCATGAATAGAGGTCATTTATCCTTTGATATAAGATCCTCTACGCATAATAATAAAAAAAACCTGAAGGATAATACATGTTGGATACTTCTCATCCATTAAGACTTCTTACAGGAGACAGGCCAACAGGTTCGCTTCATTTAGGACATTATCTTGGGTCTTTAAAACAACGTGTTGCTTTTCAAGATACTTATGAATCTTTTATTCTTATTGCGGATTATCATTTGCTTACAACAAGACCTTCTAAGGCTGATATAGAGAAAACGAGTAAGTATATAAAAGAAATGATGCGAGTATATTTAGCGGTAGGGCTAAATCCTAATAAAGTGGTTTTTTATTTACAGTCTCAAGTTCCCGAAGTAGCAGAAATCACGCTTTTATTTTCTATGCTTACAACAGTGCCACGGTTACAAAGAATTCCAAGTTTAAAAGATATGGCAAAGAGTGCTCATCTTAGTGAAATGCCACTTGGACTTTTGGGGTATCCTGTATTACAGTCAGCAGATATAGTGCTTCCTATGGCACACATAGTTCCTGTAGGAAAAGATAACGAAGCTCATGTTGAGCTAACACGAGAGCTTGTGAGACGTTTTAATCATATATATGATGCTGATATTCCTGAACCTAAAGTTATAGTGCCAAAAATAAAGACGCTTATAGGCACCGATGGAAATGCCAAAATGAGTAAATCGCTTAACAATAGTATAGAACTTCTTGATGATAGAAAAACAGTTGAAAAAAAAGTTATGGGAATGTTTACTGACCCCCAACGTATTCGTTCTGATATTCCAGGTACTGTAGAAAATAATCCAGTATTTATTTATCATGACGCGTTTAATCCTAATGAATCCGAAATAAAAGATCTTAAGGAACGATATAGAACTGGAACTGTTGGTGATGTAGAAGTGAAGGGGAAACTCCATAGGGCGATTAATTCATTTCTTGATCCTATTCGAGAGAGGGCAGAGACTATTCCTAGTGGTTATGCAGAGCAGGTTTTGCATGATGGTACTTTGCAGATGAGAAAAGTAGCAAAAAATACTATTATGAGCATGCGGAAATCTATGGGGCTTGCGGGTGTATGGAATAGTGTTCGTCGGAAAGCAGAAAAATACTCTAAGAAAAATACATGAGTATAAAGGAGACTTTATGATATACTGTTTACAGAGGAGAAGTCATGAGACCTAAAGATAAAAAGGAGCTTTTAAGACTTAGTAATGAAAACTTTGAAAAACTTTTTTGTTTAATCGATTCATTTGATGATAAAGTAAAAAGGGGAAAAGTTATATTCAATAATAATAGAGATAAAAATATTAGAGATATTCTTACTCATTTACATCATTGGCATCTAATGATGCTAGAATGGTATAAAATTGGTATGAGTGGAAAAATCCCTAGTATGCCAGCAGAGGGGTATACTTGGAGAGATACTAAAAAATTAAACAGAAAGATTTGGGAAATGTATCAAGATACTGAGTATGACAAGGCAGTAAAACTTTTACGCAATTCATTTTTGAAAATGAAAGAAATAATGCAAAGACATACAAATAAAGAGCTTTTTGAGAAAAGGAAATACAAATGGACAGGTACTACTTCACTTGGCTCATATATAATATCAGCAACTTCAAGTCATTATGATTGGGCTATGAAACTTCTAAAAACATATAAAAGAAATAATTTAAAACAAACTTTGTAATACTATTTACTATAAACAGGATAGATTCATATGTTTTCTTTCTATGATATAAAGGGTTTTCAAAAACATATATATAAACATGTAAAGACACATCCACGTATAAAAATGCCATGGAGAGAATCACCTACTCCCTACCATGTTTTGCTTTCTGAATTTATGCTACAACAAACGCAAGTCACAAGAGTAATAGAATATTATTCTGTTTTTATTAAGCGTTGGAAAACTTTAGAAAGCTTAGCAAAAGCTCAATTGGGCGAGATACTCCTACAGTGGAAAGGGTTGGGTTATTATAGAAGGGCGCGGTTTTTACACCTTTGTGTGCAGTATATTTGTAAGTATTATAAAAAAAATATTCCTTCTAAAAAAGAAGAGCTTCTTGCCCTTCCGGGAGTTGGAGAGTATACTGCATCGGCAATAATTGTGTTTGCATATAATAAACCTGCTGTTATGGTAGAAACAAATATACGAAGGGCTATTATACATTGTTTTTTAAAGAATAGAAGCGATATTGATGAAATAGAAATATCTAATATAGTGGAACAAAGCATGGATACAAAAAGACTGAGAGAGTGGTATTGGGCACTTATGGATTATGGAGCAGAACTTGCTAAAACAGTTGAGAACCCCAACCGAAGAAGCAGAATATATAGAAAGCAATCAACGTTTCATGGATCAAATAGGCAAGTGCGTTCTGCTGTACTTAGAGTTCTTATGGATTCTTGCAAAATGAGCCTTATAGAAAAAACTCTCATAAAAGATACAAAAGATTATCTTAAAAGTCAAGGGAGAGTGGAAGTAAATGATAAAAACATATATACGATTGTGAGTCAGCTTGTAAGAGAGTCTCTTATTGTTAAAGAGAAAAGTGTATATACATTGCCACAGTAATATTTGTATAATTTTAGTAAATGGAAAACATATATATTGAAATTATAAAAAAACTTATTTAATGCTTTAGATATATAATATAGTATTATGTATAGTTATATAGTGTATATAAATGATATAATTAATTTTTATATGATAACAAATAGTTATTTTTATATGAATTAATTAAATATTATGGTATTATAAGAAAAAAGAGGTTAAGAATGAAAATATATATTTTTTCTATTTTATTAATTATAAGCATGGTGTTTTTCTCTTGTCAGAGTCGAAAGGTAGAACGAACATCAGTAGATACGGTAACTGATCTTAGTGGCAGATGGAATGATACCGATTCTAGACTTGTTTCAGAAGCAATGATACAAGACATGCTTGTACGACCGTGGTTAGAAGAATTTGTCTCACAAAATAATAAAAAACCTGTCATTATAGCTGGATATATAAAAAACAGAAGCTCTGAACATATAGAAGTAAATTCATTCTTAAAAGATATAGAAAGGACACTCATAAATTCAGGAAAAGCAACGGTTGTTGCAAGTAGCAGAGAAAGAAAACAAATACGAGTAGAAAGAGAAGACCAACAATCTTCATCTGCTTTTGAAACAATTAAAAGACTGGGGGAAGAAACAGGGGCAGATTATATGCTTATAGGAAGTATAATAGCTCAGTCAGATGCTTTGGACAAAGTTACTGCAGTTACATATCAAACAGATTTAGAGCTTATTCATATAGAAACAAATGAAAAGGTATGGTTAGGCACGAAGAAAATTAAGAAAATTATTACTCAGAGAAAGTATAGATAAGAAAGTTAAGGTGTTAATGGTGTTGTATAAGAAAAAGGTTGCAGTATATTCTTTATTTTGTTTTTTTATTTTAGGAGGGGTTCTCTTTTCTTGTACATCTCTATCTAAATATTCTAGTGCTAAAACAAAGAACGTAATTCCTGAAAAATTTCTAAATCCATATCAAGAATACGACAAGTCATTATATCTTGCTTCGGTTGGAATAGGAGACACTCTTTCTCAAGCACAACAGGCTGCGTTAAGTTCGTTATCCCAACAAATCACAGTATCTGTAAAAGCAACGCAAGATACTCAAGAATCTTTTGTTCAAAAAATAGATGGGGATGGGAATTCTTTATTAGGAGATATTCAACTAAAAGGGAAAACAAGTATTTTATCGTCTAATGATTTTATAGGAGTACAATATGGAGAATTGTTTAGAGATAAGAATGAGCTAGTATATACAATAGCATATATTAATAGAGTATCTGTAGGAAACATATATAGAAATCTCATTGATGAGAATCAAAAGAAGATAAAACGACTCCTTTCTGAAAGTAAGAGACAAAGGAGATTAACAAAATATGTAGCTATTTCCAATGCATTGAAATTAAGCAAGCAAAATGATGAATATGTGAAATTTCTTGATGTTTTAGCTCCTTCAATGGCTGCAATTTCAAGACAGGCTACAGAAACTACTTCTATACAATTGGAACAGGATCTTGCTAATGCTGGTAGTGCTGTGAGATTTTATATAGAGGTTTCGGTTGCTGGGAAACGAGGAATTAGACAATCAAGAAAGACAGAAAAAGTGTTAAAGGGAGTATTAACCGAAGTTCTTACAGCAATGAAGTTTTCTGTTGTAAATGTTTCTTATGTGAAAAGCGTAGATTATATAGCAGACGTGAGCTTATCGTTGAAGGATACTGTTGTAGGTGATTACCCTACGGTTGAATGGAAGATATCGTTTCATATTACGGATAAGAAAAAAGTTCTTCTGGCTCGATCTAATAGAGGAGCATCAAAAGGAAAGGATATTGAGTCCGCATATAGGTTTGCAGATGTTGATATAGAGAAACAGCTTAGGTTGTTTATTTCATCGTACATAGAAAAGCAGATAACCAAGTAGATATACTTAGTTTTCTAAAATATTAAAAGAAGTTAAGAAATAATATTATTTCTATATGCAGAGAATAAAAAAGAAGTTGTTATAATTAAAACTGTATGAGAGAGCAAAAATGGTTAAAGCAGGCTCATAAAGGACTTATTCGTTCTGTTTCTGGGTGGAGAAAAGTATTCTTGCTAAAAGACCCTACTACATTAGAAGAGTATGATGTAGTTTTTTTGCATCATGTGGCGAAAGCGTATATTTCTGTTATTAAAGAAAACTTCGTGGGGAATAAAACATGTACTATTACATTGGGGAGAGATAGTCGGAGTACTGGAGAAGCTATTGCTTGTGTCCTTGCGAGTGCTTTACAATCAGAAAATGTTTCTGTGACATATCTTGGTATTATTAGTTCTCCCCAAATAATGGCATATACAGAAAAATATGCTGATGGATTTATATGTATAACAGCGAGTCATAATCCTCCAGAATATAATGGGTTAAAGCTTGGAGATTCAAAAGGAAAAGTCATATCTAGCGAAGGAGCAGAAAAAATTATACAAAGATATGATTCTTTTATAAAAGATAAGAGTTTTGAGTTGTCCTCTATTAATGTTGTAGAAAACAGTATGGAAAAACGTAAAGCAAAGGAAGTATATGCATATAAAGTATGTTTCGCCGTATTTAGAAATCTTATAAAAAGTGAAAAAGAGCAAAATATAGTGCAAGATTATTCTAGTATTGTAGATATTGTTTCAAAGCGAATAAAAAACAGTAGGCGTGCTTTGGGTGTTGTGTGGGATAGTAATGGAGGAGCTCGTAGCAGTTCATTTGATTCTACCTTTCTTAATAAGATGGGTGTTGTTGTACATACAATGAATACAAAATATGGTGAATTTTCACATGAGATAATACCAGAAGGAAATAGTCTTATTCCCGCGTCAAATATGCTTATAGAATTACAAAAGAAGCGCCCCAATATTAATTGGATAATGGCGGTGGTATGCGATTGTGATGGCGATAGAGGTAATGCGGTTTTTACATCAAAAACAGGAGCATGTTGTCTTAGTGCACAAGAGATGTTTATACTTAATCTTAATATAGAGCTTGCATGGCAAAAATATACTCACCCATTTGGAAAAACTGCAGTTGTTGTTAATGGTCCAAGTACGCTGCGTTGTAATTTGCTTGCAGATGCATATGGTGCTAAGATATTTAGAACAGAAGTTGGAGAAGCTAATGTTGTAAGAAAAGGAAATATTCTTAGAAAACAGGGGTATGATATTCCTATTCTTGGGGAAGCATCTAACGGGGGTACTATCATTTACCCCTCAAAGGTAAGAGATCCATTATGCACTGCTCTTACGCTTATAAAATCTTTTATATGGTCAGAAGAACTTTATTTTCCTAATAATCTTCCCGCTATTTTAAAAGGATTGCCATGTGGTCATTCTACAGCAACGGAACACCCAAAGGCAAAGATGTTTTTATCTTCGTATGGAGATTTTTATTCTCGTATCTCTCTTATTATAAAAACATACAATGGGTATGAAAAAAGTTTTTTTTCACTTTTTAAAAAATATGGAATAGAGGTCAGGTCAATACAGTGGCACAATTTTTCTAAAACGGAAGTTACATACATAAATGATTTGTCTTTTTCTGTAACAGGGGGAGTTGCTCTTTATTTTTATAGTGATATACATAAACAGTGCCCTTGTGCTTTTGTTTGGCTTCGTCCTAGTGGAACGGAGCCAGTTTTGCGTGTTATGGCAGATGTTCTTCATCCTAATGCAGAAGTGGAGGGAGAACTTATTGATTTATGGCGATTGGTATTGAATGATGTCATACAATTGTAGGGGTTAATCTTAGAAGGCATCTTGATATAAGTGTATATTACTTCCCAGCTCATTAAAATAAATACTAGTATAAGTATATTTTTAGTGCAGGCTTATATGCCTAGCATATGTGGAATGTCTGTAAGTGAGGTAATTATCCTATCAGGAGTTACTGATGAGAGAGAAAGAAAATCTTTTCGTGGACGATATGAAAGAGAGTCTCCTGCAAAAAGTGTTGTTGTAATGTGTAAAGACTGTGCGGGTGCAATATCATTTTTCACATCGTTTCCAACATACAGTATTTCTGAGGGTTTATATTTTTTCCATACAGAAAGAAGTTTTTGAAAGAGTAAGGGAGATGGTTTTGCTTCTTTATATTGATATGACCATATCTTTGCTGAGAAAGAATATGATGTCCAATTTTTAAAAAGTGCTTCAAGTGTGATAGGAGTGTAAAATTGTGCATTTGAAACAATGCCACAATCTATAGAAGCATGTAAGAGTTTCTGAAGTATTTCTTCTGCATAAGGCATGAGACATACTGGATTTATTGCAAGCTCATAATAAAGAGCGGAAAATATGGCAGAATCTATTATGGCATGAGAGTTCTTAGCATTGACACATGAAAAGAATTCCTTTTGGTTTTGTAATATGTGTGCCCATAACTCTATGCTATTTATTTCTGGGTGTTTAGTATCGTGTTGCTTCATTTTTTTATGGATTGAAAAAACAGTGTTTTTAAATATGTCTTTAACTGTGTTAGCATTAAGAATTAGCCCTAAATGAGGGAATGAAATATTTTGTATTGTAGTTGTTTCTACCGTTCCTACTTCGCCAGCTGCAGAGTGTAGCAGCGTCCCATAAATATCAAAGGCAATTGCTTTTATATTCTTTAAACATGCTGTATGAGGGATGGCTCTTTGTGGAATTGTAGGATTGCTTTTAAAAGTATGATTTTCTATTATTGAAATAATATTTGGTTTAAGTACGTCTATTCTTTCTTGAGTTTCTCTATAAGAAAAAGTAATATTCATTATTATAAGTATAATAGTATTATTAAACTGCACAAAGAAAAGATAAAAGAATGTCTTTGAAATATAAAAAGGAAGCGAATAGTATAATAATTATAGAATGAAAATACATCATGATCTAAAAAAACGGCTTTTTATTGCACGGATATTTTATTGGAATACTATATTCTATTTTCTCCTTATAGTAAGCTCTATTCTTTTCTGGATAATTGAAAAAGTAATGATAAAATTTTTTGATTTGAGTATACCGAGTATATTGTTTATTATTATGCTTTTTTTTGTTAATACAGCTGTTGTTTTATCCCTTTGTAATAGCGTATGTGCATTGCTTTTAAGACCTAGTGTAAAGTATATATTTTACTTTGTAATTTGGGTTTTATTTAGTTTTTTAACTATTGCAATTGCTATAATAGTGTTATTCCAAACAGTGCTTATACAGGGAAGAGGAATATGATTTATTTTACAAGAGCGGCATGCAAGTTAGATCAAGATAATGAAAGTGAGGCTATTGAAAAGATTCACATGCTTATTGATGCATTCTTACGCATTAATAAGATAAAACAGAAGCACATAAAAGCCATCTTCTTTACTCAAACAGATGACCTTAAAATATTTAATGCTGCTTCCTGCCTTCGCAGGAAGCAGGGATATGATAGAGTGGCATTATTTACACTGTCTGAACTTGTATGTGAGAATTCTCCTCCTCGTATAATAAGATGTATGATAGTAGTGCAAAAACTTTTTAAGTTTAAAGATATAAAACCAGTATATATGTTTGGAGCAGAAACATTAAGGAATGATCTTTTTAAGAAAAAATGATTTTTAATTACCTATGAAACAATTAAGACCGCTTGATATTGTTAATCAGGCATATATAGTTCATATTTTAACAAATTTTTTTTTATCATTGAGGAAGCCAATTGCCACGGGTGTAAATGGAAAACAAATAGAAAGGTTTGCACTTCAATATTTCCATAAACGAGCATGTAAAACTGTTATAAAAGGATATAAGAACTTTCCTTCTCATATTAGCATATGTAGAAATGAAATACTTGCACATGGCATCCCTGATGAAGAAGTATTTGTGGATGATGACATAATTACAATTGATATTGTGATAAAAAAAAATAATCTTCATGCAGATATGGCATGGAGTTTTGGGGTGGGAAAGATGAGTGAAGAAAGCAAATATCTTTTACAAAGTGCTTGGAAAGTAAGTAGAGCAGGAGTATGTGCAACACAACTTGGAAACACCTTTAGAGATATTTCGGATGCAGTGCAGCGCACAGCAGAAAAATGTGGGGTTCATGTCTATACAGAATTTACTGGTCATGCTATTGGGTATGACATACATGAAGTACCTAAGATTCATTACAACAAATATGCATCTTTAGATAGAATACGCTCGGGCATGGTTTTGTGCATAGAGCCAATTATTAGCATAAAAAAGCAAGGAGTAAAACAAAGAAAAAATGGAGAATATTATGGAAGCAAGGGTTATAAGAGTGCGGTGTTTGAACATATGGTAGCTATATTTGGAGACGGGGCAAAAGTACTTTCATGCAGATCGGTAAATGCACAAAGGCTTTCTAAGATATATTAAAAAGCACACCATAGCCTATAATTATAAAATATCTTATATATATGTGATAAAGAATAATATCAATGTACCAGTTTAAGTAATTATAGTCTTGTCTACTTAATATATAGACATATGGGTGATTTTAAAGTATAATTATGAGTAGGTATTATATGGAAGATTATGTAAAATATCAGGATGCGTTATCTGATGTAGATCCTCAGATTTATTCTACTATTAAAGAAGAGGAATGTCGACAAAGAGTAAAGCTAGAAATGATAGCAAGCGAGAACTTTACAAGCCGTGCTGTTATAGAAGCAACGGGGTCTATACTCACAAATAAATATGCTGAGGGATATATTGGAAAACGTTATTATGGAGGTTGTGAGATTGTAGATAAGGTAGAAATGCTTGCAATTGAGAGAGCACAAAAAATATTTCATGCGGAATATGTTAATGTGCAGCCCCATAGTGGAAGTTCTGCTAATATGGCAGTATATATTGGATTCTTACATCCTGGAGATACCATATTGGGAATGGATCTTTCACATGGAGGACATCTTACCCATGGAGCGGCAGTAAGTTTCTCAGGAAAAAATTATAATTCAGTGTCTTATGGAGTAAGAAAGGATACCCATCTTTTAGATTTTGATCAAATAGAGAGCCTTGCTAAACAGCATAATCCAAAAATAATTATAGCTGGTGCATCTGCGTATTCTCGCATAATAGATTTTGAAAAATTTGCTGATATTGCTCAACGATATAATGCAATGCTACTTGTAGACATGGCACATATTGCAGGTTTAGTTGTGGCAGGAATACATCCATCGCCTGTTGAATATGCCGACGTAGTGACATCAACTACTCATAAGACTCTTAGAGGACCGCGAGGGGGTATTATTCTTGTGGGAAAAGATAAAGAAAATATATTTGAAATAAGAACAAAAAAAGGGAAATTAAAAACATATTCTCAAATCCTCAATTCTTCTACTATGCCTGGGCTACAGGGAGGTCCTCTTATGCATGTAATTGCAGCAAAAGCAGTCGCATTTAAGGAATGCATGGAAGATTCTTTTAAGCATTATCAAGAACAAACAGTTAAGAATGCGAAGATACTTGCCGAAGAGTTTACTAGTCAAGGTATTTCTGTTGTAAGTGGTGGAACAGATAATCATCTTGTACTCATTGATGTTTCAAATTGTGGAATAACGGGGAAAAAAGCGGAAAAATATCTTGATTATGCAAATATTTCTGCGAATAAGAATGCAATACCATACGATACGCAATCTCCGTTTATCACGTCGGGAGTTCGTTTCGGGACGCCTGCGATTACATCAAGAGGTATGAAGGAAGATGATATGAAAAGGATCGCGTTATTTATTATTCGTGTTTTGCGGAGTAAAGGTGATGAAGATACGCTCAAGAAAGTTGCAAGAGAAGTAGCCCAACTGAGTTCGGGTTTTTTAATGAGGAATAAAAACATATGACAAAAATTATAGTACGAAATTATACAAGGAATTCTTATGTTGTAGTAGAGGGGGAAAAAAGTGATGGTACTTTCTTTATTATTAAAAAAGGAAGAATTATACTTTCTTGTCAGTCAAGCACTCAAGAATTTTCACGTATACATATAGGTTCTGGAGAACTCTTTGAGGTAGAATCATGCATGACAGGTCGAAGAAGGATTTTTTCTGCATTAGTTCAAGATGATAGTGAAATTATTATAGTACCTCGATTTATGTTTAATGATCTTATTCAGAAAAAACCTTCGCTTGTACAAAAGATAATTCTAGGGTTTTCTCAAAGAATGAGAGAGTTAGATGGTGTGCTTGCTAACGTTTCATCTCGTGGAGAGCATATTTCTGATGTTGGCAATATTGAAAGTCTTGTTAAAATTGGTGATTTTTATAAAGAAGAAGAGCAATTTCAAGTGGCATTATTTTTATATAATAATTATTTACAATTATTGCCTAACAGTAATAAAAAAGAATATGTAGAAAAGCAAATAAAAGAGGTAAAGATGCTTTCTCCCAGTGTTGAGAAGTGTTATTTAGCGGAGAGCGGCGAAAGCCCCATGCTTAATATACCAAAAGGAACTATGATTTTTGCAGAGAGTATGCCCGGAAATATAATGTATTTTATACAGAAAGGATCTGTGAAAATATGTAAAATTATAAATAATAAAGAAATATCGTTTGCAATTTTACGGAGAGGGGATTTCTTTGGGGAAATGGCATTGCTTGAAAATAAGCCAAGATCAGCAAGTGCTATAACAACTGAAGACTCTTCGTTACTTGTTATAACATATAAAAACTTCCCTAGTATTATTAAGCAACAGCCTCAGTTTGTTATTTTAATTACAACTGTGTTGGCTGATAGAATATGGTTTATTTATAGACAAATTACTAATTTCTCATTTCCTATTGGTGAATTACGGATGTATGATGCACTTGTGCTTTTTATGGAGAAACAAGGGGTTAGTCCAGAAGAAAAGAAGACCATAGATCTTTCACTAAACTCCGATGACTTTCTAGAAAATACAGGAATGAAAAACAGAGAAGGGATAGCACTTTTAAAGACTCTTATTAAAGATGGTATTATAATTCAAAAACCAGACAAATTATGTATTACTAATCCTATATTTGTTTTTAATAGGGCAGCACATCTTAGGAATCTGAGTCCTCGTAGATCATAAGAAAAACAATCCATATTTTGTATCGTTGATGCATAATAATTTTTTAAAAAACCTGTGCTGTTTTTAACTCTAAAAACCACAGTGTTCTAATAAGCTCTGTAAAAACATAAAAAACTTGATTTTTATCATTATCTTTGATATAATAAATATAATTGAAATTTGGTTATTATAATCATTATAATGATTATAAATTAAGATAAGATAAAATATAAGGAGAAGTTATCGTTATGAAAAAAACAATAATTTTAATTTTAGGTGTTTTTTTACTTGTGGCATTAATAGGATGTAATAAGAAAAAAGAAGGAGGCAAAAACAAAGCGGATTCGGGTAGTGAAAAAACTTTTACAATCAAGCTTAGTATGGTTTTTGCACCAGAGGAAGAACTTACAAAACAGATTATAGGGGCGACAGATCGCATAAGAGAAAGAACAAATGGAACTGTAGATATTCAAGTTTTCCCTAGTGGAGTACTTCCTGCATACAAGGATAATTTGGAGCAAGTAGTAAGTGGTTCTTACTGGATTGCAGTAGAAGATCCTTCATATGTTGGTGACTATGTTCCCGATTTTGCAGCACTTGTTGGTCCTAGTTTATATACAAGCTATGATGAATATGAAGCAATGGTGCGAACTCCATATGTAAAAGATTTGGAAAAACAAGCAGAAGCAAAAGGTATTAAAATCCTTGCTCTTGATTATATTTTTGGGTTTCGTCATGTAGTATTAAATAAGACTATAAAAACACCAGCAGACTTAAAAGGCTCTAAAATAAGAGTTCCTAAAAGTCAATTATTTATAGAAACGCTCAAAGCTATGGGTGCAAATGCAGCTCCTATCCCTTTTTCAGAAACATACACAGCAATACAACAAGGGGTAGTTGATGGGTTTGAAGGATCAATCAATACACTCTACGCAAATAAAATGTATGAAGTAACAAAAGATATGTCACTTACTAATCACTTTATTGGTACGGGAGGAGTATACATTTCTACAAAAGTATGGGATGAATTCTCTGCTAATCAACAAGAAATAGTACAAGAAGAGTTTACAAAAGGAGCAAGTATGAATAACAAGCGACTTCGTGAACTAGATGAAGAGTATTTGGTGAAATTAAAAGATTTAGGAGTTAAATTCCATGAAGTAGATTCTGAAGCTTTTAGTAAGGCTACAGCTCCTGTATATGACATGTTTCCAAAATGGAGCAAAGGAATTTATGACACACTTCAAGATGAATTAAAGAAAGTACGAGCAAAACTTTAATCGAAAATAAATGTTTTGTGATTATGAAATTTTTTTCAATTTTTTTCAAAAATTTTGAAGAAATATTAGCAGGAATATTTACGATAGTGATGGTAGCTGTCGTTGTCGTAAATATTGTATTGCGATATTTTTTTGGATTTATTATTGAGTGGTCTGAAGAAGTATCTGTTATTAGTTTTGTGTGGGCGTCATTTTTAGGTGCAAGTGCATGTTACAAACACTCCCTTCATATCGGAGTGGATTTCTTTATACAATCTCTTCCTGATATAGGAAAAAAAATCCTCAAAATAACGACTACGCTTTTCTTAATGGTACTAAGCATTACAATGTTTGTTTTAAGTACTGTTTATGTAATTCGTTCCAAGAAAACAACACCCATTATGGGTATTTCATATATTTATATAAATATGTCCATGATGGTGTCTTTCTTTTTAATTACAATACATTCTATTAGATTTC
The DNA here is from genome assembly GCA_965216965.1 of Spirochaetia bacterium. Taxonomy (GTDB): domain Bacteria; phylum Spirochaetota; class Spirochaetia; order WTKD01; genus CBDAKK01. Next base: position 94,443 of record CBDCGX010000003.1, read on the forward strand.
TAATACAGAACATACGAATTAAAAAAAATCATGATGTAGATAAAGAAAATTTGACAACAGCGTTAAAGGAGGTATATACTCAATGAGTTATCTTCCCATACTTATATTGTTTGTTTTGTTTTTCTTAAATGTTCCTGTTGTGTTTGCACTTATAGCCTCGGCCATGTCATATTTTATATTTCTAAACACAACAATACCAGTTAATTTGGTTATACAGAATTATATTACATCTTTGGAATCCTTTCCTTTGCTTGCTATTCCATTTTTCATTATGGCTGGTTCTCTTATGAATTATTCGGGGATTAGCGCGAGTTTTATGAAGATGGCAGAGGTTATTACGGGTCACATGGTGGGAGGATTAGCCCAAGTTAATGTATTCTTGAGTTTATTAATGGGTGGTATTTCTGGATCTGCAAATGCTGATGCGGCAATGCAATCGAAAATATTGGTTCCCGAGATGAAAAAGCGTGGATATGGAACAGCCTTTTCTGCTGCTATTACCGCGGCATCATCAACAGTAAGTCCAATTATTCCTCCAGGAATTGATTTAATTATATATGCACTTCTTGCGAATGTTTCTGTGGGAAAAATGTTTATAGCTGGATATACTCCAGGGGTGCTTATGGCACTTGCACTTATGATTACAGTAAATTTTATATCTAAAAGAAGAAAATACCTTCCATCAAGATCAACACGTGCAAAAATACCAGAAATAGCAAAACAACTTCTAGAATCTTCATGGGCATTAGTTATTCCTTTTGGTATAATTTTAGGAATGCGGTTTGGTGCATTTACTCCAACGGAAGCTGGTGCAGTTGCAGTTGTATTTTGTATAGTGGTGGGAACACTTGTATATAAACAATTGAGATTAAAACATTTGATACCTGTTTTAAAAGAAACTATTTATGGAACGAGTGCTGTACTGCTTTTAATTGTTGGTGCAAAAATATTTGGCTATTATCTTAATTTGGAACGTATTCCTCAAGGTGTAACAGAATTGCTAATAAGTATTTCAGATAACAAATTTGTTATATTGTTACTTATTAATGCTCTTTTATTATTTCTTGGTATGTTTATAGAAGGTGGAGCCGCGATGATTATTTTAATTCCGTTGCTTCTTCCTGCCGTACAAAGATTAGACATTGATCTTATCCATTTTGGAATAATAATTATTATTAATATTATGATAGGGGGTATAACTCCACCATTTGGTTCAATGATGTTTACCGTTTGTTCTATTATAAAAGTGAAATTACAGGACTTTATGAGGGAGATAATTCCATTTTTAATAGCACTTATAATAGTGTTATTACTGTTTACATACATACCACAATTAGGTCTTTTTATTCCAAATTTGATATATGGAGGATAGAACACTAACGTGATATTGATGGCACACAGAGGTGTAAAAAGTCTATATCCAGAAAATACACTTGCCGCATTTAATGCGGCAAGTGTATTGAATATTCCTTGGATAGAAACTGATGTGACTTTAAGTAAAGATAATGTACCTATCATCACACATGATCATGTATTAAATGTTACAGATGATCATGTATTAAAATTAAAACGTTCTGCAGGTTTAAAAAAGAAAGATGTGTGGGATATGTCACTAAAAGAAATAAAACAGATTGATGTAGGATCGTGCTTTTCGCCACGGTTTAAAAAAGAGAGGATTCTTACACTTGGTGAGCTTATTAATTTTGTAAATGTTACAGGGATGAAGTTGAATTTGGAAATAAAAGCGGAAAAAAAAAATAAAGCCAAGTGGAATCTTCTTGCAGAGATAGTATATAAAGCTATTAGGAAAAAACGTGCTAAAAAGAGCGACTTGATTATTTCTAGTTTTTGTGTTTCCATACTACAATATATTCATAAACGTGATGCAAATCTAAAATTAGGATTACTTGCAGACGAAAAAGTTAACAAAAATTGGAGTACTCTTATGAAAAAACTACCCTATTATAGCATACATCTTAAACATCCCCTTATAAAAGAATCCATAGTCAAGAAAACTCATGAACATGGATGCAAATTATACGTATGGACTGTAAATAATAAGAGAAAGGCTCAGACATTCGCAAAGTGGAAAGTAGATGGAGTTATATCAGACTGTCCACAAAATTTATAGGTTGTCCTATCCTAAAATATTTTCTTTTATTCTTCTGGATGTTCATATGCGTTTTTAGATTTTTTTCTTCTTTTAAAAATCTGTATTTCAAGTTTTCTAATAATAGTGAGAGTAAATATAATAAGTATAGTTACCATAAAGGCCATCAGCAGGTATCCATGACCGATGAGAAGACCGAGAGATGCTAAAACCCATAATATAGTTGCTGTAGTAATACCGCTTATCTTGTCTTTGTTATACATAATTACGCCCGCACCTAAAAATCCAATACCAGACACTACTTGTGCAGTCATACGCCCTACGTCTACTTTTATGACTTGTTGTAATTCGGGGAAAGCGGTTACAAGCTCTATTGATCGCATTACCAATAATTCTTGGGTTATCGCTACAATAGCAGCTCCAAGACAAACGAAAATGCTCGTAATCATACCAGCTGGTTTTTTCTTATATTTTCTTTCTAAGCCAATAATTCCGCCAATGAGTATGGCAGAAAACATTCTGAGTAACATATGAAACAAGACAATTATAGGTTCTTGTTTGTAAAAGTCGGCACCAAGCTGATTATATAAAATATCCAATATGTCAATCCTCCCGAAATGAAAATAATATTGTTTGTAGTAATCTATAAATATGTATTATGCATTATATTGTAAGTAGAATAAAGATATCCTTTTATTTTTTATTGCATTGTTATAATGCAACATTGTATAACATTTATGTATGATTGTCAACAATAAAATGAGAAAGAGCATTACTTTTAAAAAGCTATAGCATTCTTGTTTTAGATACCGATTCTATGTTAGAAGTTTTTGCGGGCAAGTGATGCAGTTTTATTTTTCTATTTGTTGCTGCGTACATGCACTTGTATTTTTTATGAAAGCAGAAAGATATAGAAAAGAGTGTAGAACTTCTTAATTATTTCAAAATATCTGAGATGTCTTTTAGCTCAAGATTTAGCACAGTTTCTTTATTATTTCTTTCTTTTGGAATTCTTACATTTTTTGTTCCATATTTTATATACACGCCATAAGGTCCTTGATGGAGTGCTACTTTTTTCTTGTTATATTCTCCAAGTTCCTTAAGAAGTTTTGATGCACGAGGGTTTTTTATCTCTCGTGTAAGAATGGTAAGCGCTTCGTCAAATTTTATAGTATATTCATCACTATCGTCTTTTCTTAGAGACCGTCGAATGCTTCCACATTCTATATAAGGACCATAGGGACCTTTTTTAACAATAATTTCCTCTTGTGTTTCTGGATGTTTTCCAAGTATTTTTGGTATTTCTAATAGCTTGAGAGCTTTTTCAAGCGTAATATCTGCAATGTCTGTGCCACGAGGTAATTGTGTTCTACGAGGTTTTGGTTCTTCTTCAGTAGCTTCTCCTAGTTGTACATATGGACCATAACGTCCAGTAAGACAGTAGACATTTTTATCTGTTTTAGGATCTTTCCCCATACTTTGGGGGCCTTTTTGTTTTATTTCTGCAAGCTTGTTTATATAATTTTTGTTTATATCGGCGGGAGAACAATCTTTGGGTATTGAAACATGGATTTTTTCTTTATCAGATGGAACTATTGTAAATGGTCCATAGGGCCCTACGCGAACTTCATATTCTGCAGGTAAATTATCTAAGTGTATTCTTCGAGATAGATCGGCATCTATGTCTTTTTTTGACGTTACCTTATTATCAAGTCCATTTTCCCCAAAATAAAAATTCTTTAAATAATCTAGCCGGTCTTGTTTCCCGTTTGCAATTTTATCTAGTGCTTCTTCCATCTCTGCAGTAAAATTATAATCAACATAATCATTAAAATTCTTTTCTAAGAATTGAACTACAGCAAATCCCATAAGCGTTGGTACTAGCGATTGGTCTACACGTCTTGCATATTCTCTATCTAAGAGTGTGTTGATTATACTTGCGTATGTAGATGGTCTACCAATGCCTAGACTTTCAAGGTGCTTTATAATTGATGCATCGTTATAACGAGCAGGTGGTTTGGTTTCGTGTAAGACAGCAATAGTCTCTTTTGTGGTAAGAGTTTGTTTTTCTTTTATAGCAGGGAGAAGTTTTTCTTCAAGTTTTTTGTGTTTATAAACTGCTAAAAATCCAGGGAATACAAGTATTGAGCCTGTTACAGAACATTGTGCGGGTTTATTAGGATCTGTTGATTTGAGTTCTATTGAGGTTATATTTTTTTCTGCAGGAGTCATTTGTGATGCTATAGTTTGTTCCCATATCATAGAATACAGTGAAAGCTCATGTTTTGTAAGTTCTGTTTTGTTTGGATGTTGAAATTCTGTTCCAGCGGGCCTAATTGCTTCATGAGCCTCTTGAGAGCTTTTATTTTTAGAAAAGAATAAACGTGGTTTAAGGGGAAGATATTTTTCATCAAAGGATTGACTTATATAGTTTCTTGTTGCCTGTATTGCTTGTGAAGAGAGAGCTGGCGAGTCTGTTCTCATGTATGTTATAAAGCCGCGTTCATATAGAGATTGAGCAATGCGCATTGTGTCTCGAGCCGAAAGATGAAAGCGCTTGTTGGATTCTTGTTGAAGTGTTGAGGTAATGAATGGAGTGGGGGGAGTCAGCTTTTGAGGTTTTTCTTTGATATTTGTTATATTAAATAAACATCCTTTAAGAGTTTTTGCAATATTGTTCGCATCACTTTCTGAGAGGTGAAGCTTGTCTTCTTTTATGAGAATGCCTTGTTTATTAAAATCTGATCCCACTGCAATTTTTTTATTTTCCCAATGGCTTAGTAATGCTGTAAATGGTTTATCATTGTGTTCAAATGAGAGTGAAATATCCGCATAGCATGTTTTTTTAAATATAGCTCTTTCCTTTTCTCTTTCAACTAAAAGGCGTAGACAGGGAGATTGTACTCTTCCTGCAGAGAGTTTATAGGTTATTTTTCTCCAAAGTAATTCTGAAATTCTAAACCCAAAGAGTCTATCTAAGACACGGCGAGTTTCTTGTGCTTCTACAAGATGGGGGTTAATATTTCTAAATTCTTGTAGGGCATGCAAAATAGCAGATTTAGTAATTTCATGAAACACCATGCGTTTTATAGGCACCTTGGGTTTTACTGCTTTTATGATGTGATGTGCAATGCTTTCACCTTCTCTATCTTCGTCTGTTGCTAATATAATAGAACTTGCTTCTTTGAGGGTGTGTTTGATTTTATTTATAATTTTCCCCTTTCCTTTCACGGTTACATAAAGAGGCGAGAACCCTTCTTTTATGTTTATACCAAGACGAGCCCATCCCTCTTTTTTATATTTTTCTGGTATATCTGAGGCACTTTTTGGAAGGTCCCTTATGTGACCTATACTTGCGATTATCTCATATTCTTTAGAGAGAAACTTTGATATTGTTTTTGCTTTTGTAGGTGATTCTACTATTACTACATGTTTATTCATACCACTATTATATATATGAATATAAGTTGTATCAAGTATTATAAAAAACATGTATCATATAAATGATGAAAGAATCTATTTACATTAGAACATATATGCTGTTTTTTACCTTTATTGCTGTAATATTATTTTTTGTATCTTGTGGTAATAAGAATGAAGTTAGTTTAGATGATGTTACTAAACTTAAACAAGAATCTGAAAGTGAGCTGTTAAAGAGTATGCTTCGTAAGTATGGTCCTCTAAATTATGAAGCTGGAAAAAAGGGAGGTACTTATACTGTATCAATAAAGGATGATCCACGGAGTTTTAATATTATAAACATAAAAGATGCTACTTCTTCAACCATTATAGAGATGTCATATGATACGTTGGCAGATTATGACCCTTATAAGAAAGAATTTGTTCCTAATCTTGCTGATTTTGAAGTAACACGAGATGAAACGAAACGAATAACATATGTGGAATATACATTAAAGAAGAATTTATACTGGAGAACGGTTTCTGGAGAAAAGACACATGTAACAGCTGATGATGTAATTTTTTGGTATGAAGAAATACAATCAGTTCCTAAGTACCAGTATTTATATAGCACTTTATTTATACAAACAAAGTCTGGGAAAAAGAAGAAGATTCAAATAAGGAAAAAAGGGAATCTAAGTGTAGAATTTGTTATTCCAGAAATAATTGCTAATCCAATCTATTATACTAATATGAGTTTTGGTCCAAAGTATAAATTTCAAGAGCTTTTACAAAAAGTAAAAGATAAGAAAAAAGATGACAAAAAAGATTATAGAGATGTTTTTGCACTTAGCATGAATGTTAAAGAGTTTCCCTCACTTACTGGATTTGTATTGTATGATTACAAACCAGGTCTCTATGTTGAGTATAGAAGTATTAATGATGATGGTTATTGGAGGAAAAATAAGAAAGGGAGTGCATTGCCATATATACAGAGGCTTGTTTTTAAAATAGTAAAATCTGAGTCTACAGATGTACTTCTATTTAAACAGGGTGATCTGGATCATCTTAATATTCGTGTTCATCAGATTGCAAATATAGTAGACGAAATGACCAGTTCAAAAGTACGAACCTTTGATGTATATGATAAGGGTCCGTCTATTGGAGCTTCTATGATAACGTTTAACCAAAACCCTAATGCTGATAGAAAATCATATAAGTGGTTTGTAAGAAAGAAGTTCCGTCAGGCAATGAGTTCACTTTTTCCTCAAGAAAAAGTTGTCCAAGACGTGTATAATGGGCTTGCCTATTCTGCAAATTATATTTTTTCTGAATCAAATGAGTTTTTTGATAATACCATTAAGAATACTTATACATATAATCTAGATATTGCAAAACAATTGTTAAAGGAAGCGGGTTTTGTGTACAAAGGTGATGGGCTATTATATGATTGGGATGGGGAACACGTTACGTTTGATTTTAATTTTGGAATAGGTGCAAAAGAATTAGATGCTATTGCAGCACTGTATCAAGAAGAATTACAAAAGGTTGGTATTACTGTAGCAGTAAAACCACTTGATTTTCCACTTTTAGTTGAGAATATTACAAAGTCATATAAATGGGATATGATAATGGTATATTTGGGGTTTAATTTTTTTCCAGAATCACAACCTACCCTATGGCTCTCTAATGGTGAGACTCACCTTTGGTACCCTTTGCAAAAAGAGCCTGCTACAGAATGGGAAGGAGAAATAGATAGACTTTATAGGGAAGGATTATACACTATAGAGAAACAATCGCGGAAAGCAATATATGATGAATATCAAAGAATTATTTTAGAGCAAGTACCGCTTTTTTATATTGCGCATATAAATGCATTTACTGGAGTACAACGCGGTGTATCTAATATATTCTTAGATAGGTTTTATTCAAGCCCAATGAGTTCTATAGAGTACCTTTATAAAGATAAATAAATGTATTGAGTAGT
>CBDCGX010000004.1:0-8628 GCA_965216965.1 Spirochaetia bacterium
GAAACTAGTTACTATAAATATCGTTGTTTTCCTCCAGCCTGCAATTAGAAACTAGTTACTATAAATATCGTTGTTTTCCTCCAGCCTGCATTAGAAACTAGTTACTATAAATATCGTTGTTTTCCTCCAGCCTGCATTAGAAACTAGTTACTATAAATATCGTTGTTTTCCTCCAGCCTGCATTAGAAACTAGTTACTATAAATATCGTTGTTTTCCTCCAGCCTGCATTAGAAACTAGTTACTATAAATATCGTTGTTTTCCTCCAGCCTGCATTAGAAACTAGTTACTATAAATATCGTTGTTTTCCTCCAGCCTGCATTAGAAACTAGTTACTATAAATATCGTTGTTTTCCTCCAGCCTGCATTAGAAACTAGTTACTATAAATATCGTTGTTTTCCTCCAGCCTGCATTAGAAACTAGTTACTATAAATATTGTTGTTTTCCTCCAGCCTGCATTAGAAACTAGTTACTATAAATATCGTTGTTTTCCTCCAGCCTGCATTAGAAACTAGTTACTATAAATATCGTTGTTTTCCTCCAGCCTGCATTAGAAACTAGTTACTATAAATATCGTTGTTTTCCTCCAGCCTGCATTAGAAACTAGTTACTATAAATATCGTTGTTTTCCTCCAGCCTGCATTTGAAACTAGTTACTATAAATATCGTTGTTTTCCTCCAGCCTGCATTAGAAACTAGTTACTATAAATATCGTTGTTTTCCTCCAGCCTGCATTAGAAACTAGTTACTATAAATATCGTTGTTTTCCTCCAGCCTGCATTTGAAACTAGTTACTATAAATATCGTTGTTTTCCTCCAGCCTGCATTAGAAACTAGTTACTATAAATATCGTTGTTTTCCTCCAGCCTGCATTAGAAACTAGTTACTATAAATATCGTTGTTTTCCTCCAGCCTGCATTAGAAACTAGTTACTATAAATATCGTTGTTTTCCTCCAGCCTGCATTAGAAACTAGTTACTATAAATATCGTTGTTTTCCTCCAGCCTGCATTAGAAACTAGTTACTATAAATATTGTTGTTTTCCTCCAGCCTGCATTAGAAACTAGTTACTATAAATATCGTTGTTTTCCTCCAGCCTGCATTAGAAACTAGTTACTATAAATATCGTTGTTTTCCTCCAGCCTGCAATTAGAAACTAGTTACTATAAATATCGTTGTTTTCCTCCAGCCTGCATTAGAAACTAGTTACTATAAATATTGTTGTTTTCCTCCAGCTCAATTAGAAACTAGTTACTATAAATATCGTTGTTTTCCTCCAGCCTGCATTAGAAACTAGTTACTATAAATATCGTTGTTTTCCTCCAGCCTGCATTTGAAACTAGTTACTATAAATATCGTTGTTTTCCTCCAGCCTGCATTTGAAACTAGTTACTATAAATATCGTTGTTTTCCTCCAGCCTGCATTAGAAACTAGTTACTATAAATATCGTTGTTTTCCTCCAGCCTGCATTAGAAACTAGTTACTATAAATATCGTTGTTTTCCTCCAGCCTGCATTAGAAACTAGTTACTATAAATATCGTTGTTTTCCTCCAGCCTGCATTAGAAACTAGTTACTATAAATATCGTTGTTTTCCTCCAGCCTGCATTAGAAACTAGTTACTATAAATATTGTTGTTTTCCTCCAGCCTGCATTTGAAACTAGTTACTATAAATATCGTTGTTTTCCTCCAGCCTGCATTAGAAACTAGTTACTATAAATATCGTTGTTTTCCTCCAGCCTGCATTAGAAACTAGTTACTATAAATATCGTTGTTTTCCTCCAGCCTGCATTTGAAACTAGTTACTATAAATATCGTTGTTTTCCTCCAGCCTGCATTAGAAACTAGTTACTATAAATATCGTTGTTTTCCTCCAGCCTGCATTAGAAACTAGTTACTATAAATATTGTTGTTTTCCTCCAGCCTGCATTAGAAACTAGTTACTATAAATATCGTTGTTTTCCTCCAGCCTGCATTTGAAACTAGTTACTATAAACAAATATCGTTGTTTTCCTCCAGCCTGCAATTAGAAACTAGTTACTATAAATATTGTTGTTTTCCTCCAGCCTGCATTTGAAACTAGTTACTATAAATATCGTTGTTTTCCTCCAGCCTGCATTTGAAACTAGTTACTATAAATATCGTTGTTTTCCTCCAGCCTGCATTTGAAACTAGTTACTATAAATATCGTTGTTTTCCTCCAGCCTGCCTTCCATCAAAAGAGCGCGTCCATCGCGGAAGCAGCATGCGAGTTCAGAACCCGCTGAAGACGATGTCACTAAATATTGATGTCAAGGACGAGTACACTCAGGTCGATCGCGGGAGTCCGAGTTCAAACGCATCAAGAAAGAACCTCAAGTAAGAAACTAGTTACTCTGAGTAATAATAGATATTAGCAATCGTTACCATTCCAAAATCCTAATTTTAGAAACTAGTTACTATAAATATCGTTGTTTTCCTCCAGCCTGCATTAGTACTCTTAAATTACTATAAATATCGAATGTTTTCCTCCAGCCTGCATTTTAGCAAACTAGTAATACTATGAAATATCGTTGTTTTCCTCCAGCCTGCATTTGAAACTAGTTACTATAAATATCGTTGTTTTCCTCCAGCCTGCATATTAGAAACTAGTTACTATAGACTGAGGAAACAGGTGGAATTATATATTCCAGCCTGCATTTCAGTTTCTTTACTAGTTTTATAGACATCTTCATCTAGTATTGTTTTCCTCCAGCCTGCATTAGAAACTAGCCTTACTATAAATCTCGCTTGTAATTTCTTATCCAGAATATATCAATTAGATACTAGTTTGTTCAGATCTTCATCGTAGTGTTTTCCTCCAGCCTGCATTAGGAAACTAGTTACTATAGAATATATGTTGTTTTCCTCCAGCCTGCATTAGAAACTAGTTACTATAAATCTTTGTTGTTTTCCTAAGGAAGCCTCTTATTAGAATACTAGATTACTATAGATATCGTTGTCTTCCTCCAGCCTGCATTAGAAACTAGTTACTATAAATATCGTTGTTTTCCTCCAGCCTGCCTTCCATCAGAAGAGCGCGTCCATCGCGGAGGAAGCCTGCGAGAAGTCAGAACCCGCTGAAGACGATGTCACTAAACATTGATGTCAAGGACGAGTACACTCAGGTCGATCGCGGGAGTGCCGAGCGCGAGTTCAAACGCATCAAGAAAGAACACAGTAAGACAGTTACTCTGAGTAATAAAATATTAGCAATCGTACCATTGCAAAATCCTAATTTTAGCCATTTTCAAATTTGCACATTCCTAATTTCGGCATTTCTGAATTTCCAAATCATAATTTTAGTACTCTTAAATTAGCAAAATTCGAATTTTGCATTAATCTGATTTTAGCAATCTTAATTTTTGAAATATCATACTTTTTGCAAACTTCTAATTTTAGCCATCTTGAATTTGCTAAATCTTAGTTTTAGCAATCTTGAATTTGCAAATCCTTATATTAGGAATCTTAAGTTTCTTGTAATATCTGAGGAAACAGGTGGAATTATATATTAGAATATTTCAGTTTCTTTATTTTTGTTGACATCTTCATCTAGTATTGTTTAAAAACTTTTTCTAGTATCTGAGGAAGCAGCCTTTGCCCAGCTGTAATTGCTTATTAGAATATATCATTTTCTATACTTTTGTTCACATCTTCATCTAGTTTTGTTTAAAACCTTTCTTGTAGTATCTAAGGAAGCAGAATTTGCTTATTAGAATATATGATTTTCTATATTTTCTTCACATAGTCATCTAGTTTTGTTTAAAACTTTGTTGTAATATCTAAGGAAGCAGAATTTGCTTATTAGAATATATGATTTTCTATATTTTCTTCACATAGTCATCTAATTTTGTTTAAAACTTTGTTGTAGTATCTAAGGAAGATGAATTTGCTTATTAGAATATATGATTTTCTATATTTTCTTCACATAGTCATCTAATGTTGTTTAAAACCTGTGTTGTAGTATCTAAGGAAGATGAATTTGCTTATTAGAATATATGATTTTCTATATTTTCTTCACATAGTCATCTAGTGTTGTTTAAAACTTTGTTGTAGTATCTAAGGAAGCAGGATTTGCCCAAGAAGCTCTGGCAGGTCTGGCAAGCAAGGAGAATTTCTCCAAGATTGAGTTACGCAAGACGGATGACTCGGGGACACCCACCTCGACCAAACGCCACGAACCCTTCAAGAATCTGATGCTACTCCACATCAAAGGTCGACGCATGGTCCAGATACGACTCGTGGAGCCGTCGTTTGCGTCATTGAACAGCGGCGACTGTTTCATCCTCGTCATGCCAGATAAAGTCATCAACTGGGTTGGCGAGTTCAGCAATGTTATTGAGAAAGCAAAGGTGAAATTTGAAAATCCAAACTATTGAAATGTTTGGGTGTTGTTTTTTTTGCCTTTATTTTTTATATAAGTTATATATATTTATTTATTTTTTTTAAGTTGTATTAATTTTTTTTTTTATATTTTGAGAAAGCAAATTATTTCTGAAAAATTAATTGATGAAACAGATTTAAAGGAAATGGTTTATTTAATGATTTAAAAAAATAAATAATAATAATAAATCCTGAAAGACATCCTGTCATCATTCAGATGATTCATTGTCCAGTATGTTGTTGGATAGATCCTCTTGTGATGAACCTGTTGAGTTATTTCTAGTTTCAGCCAGTGCTCATCCTAGTATGATGTATAAAGTAGAATGAATCTTACCTTCCTTTTCGTGGTAAGAGCGTTCGCTCATGGTGCGATGGGTCATTGGATCAATCCTTCATGGTGTACCCATTGAGCTATTTCTCGTTCCAGCCAGTGCTCCACGACTGGTATAACAAAGCCTGTGGGATGTGATATCCTGTCTGGGATGGTGCATATAAAAGAACCCTTGCTGTTAATCGGAAAGAGTAGCCATGTAGTGGTGGCACCAGGTTTTTTCTCTAATTGAGTGGTCCTTTACCATATATCCAACACCATATAACCATAAACAAAATGTGTTAAATAAAACATTTCCCTTCCTTCAACTGAATTATTATGTATTGTGTTCATCCTAGTATGATGTATAAAGTAGAATGAATCTTACCTTTGGAAGCGAGATGTAGCTCCGTGGTAAGAGTGTTCGCTCATGGTGCGATGGGTCGTCGGATCAATCCTTCATGGGGTGGACCCATTGAGCTATTTCTCGTACCAGCCAGTGCTCCACGACTGGTATAACAAAGCCTGTGGTATGTGCTATCCAGTTTGTGGGATGGTGCATATAAAAGAACCCTTGCTGTTAATCGGAAAGAGTAGCCCATGTGGCGGCAGTGGGTTTCCTCTCTCCCTATCTGAATGGTCCTTTACCATATGTCTGACGCCATATAACCGTAAATAAAATGTGTTGAGTGCGTCGTTAAATAAAACATTTCCTCCTGTCTGTTGGATGGTGTACATAAACGATCCCTTCCTATCTCTGTGGTCCTTGATCATATGTCAACACCATAAAACCACAACTAAAAATGTGTTAATAAAACATTTCCTTCCTTCCTCAAAACAAAGTGTACACTGCAGAAGTCAAAATATGTTTTGACAGTATTGTTAAATCCAGCAATACTATATGTCTGACCTTCCTTCCTTCTGATTCCAGTCAGCGGAGATTGCCTCGGTGATCAGTACTAAGAAAGATCTCGGCTGTCGCAGTTCGGTCGTCCTGTCGACCATCGACGAGGTGAAAAGCCATCTAGGCGTGGGAAAAGCGTTCTGGTCAGCTATCGGAGGTCAGGGGAGGCCAGAGTTCAGGGAGACTACCAAGGTAATTGTACAGCCATGGGTTGTTGGAGTTCAGTGGTTTTAAGCTCCCAGCAGATGTGCAATACAGTGTGTCCAAGTTCAAGTCCCATGAGTAGATGCATGTTAAATAAACATTTCCTTTCTTACTTCCTTATGTTTTTTATTTTTTTTATTATTTTTTTTCAATGTGATATAACAGTTAATCATCTGTTGAGTGTGTAAATAACTAAATATTTTCCGAAATTGTTTAAGCGTATCCTTCAAAGTTAGCCCTTGAACCCATAATCCCGATATATCGGGCTACTGCTAATTGACCTATATTCTGTAAGACTGAAATTTCGGCATCTGAACACTTGGTAACTTTAAATAGAAAATGATGTAATTTCCATGCCAATAGAAGTGACCAGTCAGGGACAGCTTTACAAATACAGCTTGAAGTTACAATGCAAAAGGGAGGAGCCAGATGTAGCTCCGTGGTAAGAGCGTTCGCTTATGGTGTGATGGGTCGTCGGATCGATCCTTCATGGGGTGAACCCATTGAGCTATTTCTTGTTCCAGCCAGTGCTCCACGACTGGTGTAACAAAGGCCGTGGTATGTGTTATCCTGTCTTTGGGATGGTGCATATAAAAGAACCCTTGCTGTTAATCGGAAAGAGTAACCTATATGGCAGCGGGTTTCCTTTGTCACTATCAGAATGGTCCTTAACCATATGTCTGATGCCATATAACCGTACATAAAATGTGTTGAGTGTGTCTGTGTCATTAAATAAAACATTTCCTTCCTTCCTTCCAATGCAAATGGCGGAAAGCCAGGGTAAGGTTGAAATTAGGTTGAGGGCGTCAGTGTTCAAAGGGTTAAGAGATTTCAGTTTGCTCAGAGTTCAAAATGAAGTCTTATCAGCTTCTGAAAAGGCGATAATTCTACGTTTGCAATATGATGCACCCATTGGGAATCATGGCAACAAATACTAGACATCAGGCCACATACGCACATATGCAATTTGTTTCATATTTATAAAACATTATAAAGATTAGAAGAAAAACAAAACTGAGTGAAAATATCTCAGTCACATATTTTTTTTCTCAAAAAAGAACCCAGTAGTGTAAAGGTTAAATAAAACATTTCCTTCCTTTCTTCCTTCCTTCATTCATTCATTCCTATTTCATTCATTAATCCATCCTTCCTTCTATCCTTCCTTCCATCCTTCCTTCTTCCTTCCTTCTTTTCTTCCTTCCTTCCATCCTTCCATCTTCAATCCTTCCTTTTTCCATCATTCCTTCTTCCTTCTTTTCTTCCTTCCTTCCATCCTTCCATCTTCAATCCTTCCTTTTTCCATCATTCCTTCTTCCTTCTTTTCTTCCTTCCTTTCCTTTCCTTCCTTCATCCTTCTTCCATCCTTCCATCTTCCTTCTTCCATCCTTCCATCTTCCTTCTTTTCTTCCTTCCTTCCTTCTTTTCTTCCTTCCTTCTTCCATTCTTCTACCTTCCTTTCTTGTATTGTAGCGTGTGGTCCGGATGAGGAGGACGAGCTGTTTGAGAGTCACATCACTAAGACAAACATGGTGTATAGGCTGGTGGGTTGCTCCCTCGAGCCATACGAGAAGTACTGGGGCGTGTTGCCCAAGTACGAGATGATGAATAAAGATGAGGTGAGAGCATTGCAGTGATTACTATTATATATATATATATATATATATATATATATATATATATATATACAGTAAACCTCGGATAAGTCGGAATTGCGTAAGTCGGATATTCGCCCAACTCGGACAAAATGCCGCGGTCCCGATGATGTTGATAGTTTTTAGCACTACAAACCTCGGATAAGTCGGATTCACGTAAGTCGGATCCTCGGTCAACTCGGACAAAATTTTGCGACCAATCGTACTGTTTACACTGTTTTTACCTCGGATAAGTCGGCTTGCCAGTTTTCCTGGAATCAGCGTCTCAGACCAATTGTCTTTCGCAGAAAATTTCCCGGTAACGTGTATTGTGCCTATAGAATCTCAGAGCCAAATCACAGATTTCATGAAGTGAAATGTCGATGAGATGTACGCGGACGTTGTGGACATTTACTCCGTACTTTGGGACTGTGGACTGACTTAATCTTACACCGCCATCTCTTTTATACATGATTTGCTGTGATTTTACTTTAATTTTCAATTTACGGGTTAGTTCACCTAGAATAACTTTATTTTTGTTATATTAATACCAATATCGAACGTTTTGAACCGCAGTTAACGTTGTTTTCAGATACGCTGTATTATGGATTTTGGTCTTTATGAGATGAAAATAGTTCGAAATAATCCATCATCGGTTAAGTCGGATCCTCGCCTAACTCGGACAAATGACCTCAGTCCACTTGAGTCCGACTTATCCGAGGTTTACTGTATTTTTTTTTTTTTTTTTTTTTTATTTTTTTAATGTATGTATGTACTAAAACAGGGGTGGGCAATTATCTTTTATCATGGGGCCACATGAGAAACAGAAAATATTGTGGAGGGCTGAGCATAAAGGCTTAACTCAATTCTGCATAATATTGTATTTCTTTATAAAAAGCAGTAAATAGCATTGTGTTGACAAGCTGGTAAGACTGGTAAGAGTCAGATGTCATTTAGTCCATGCACGAGGTGAAATTAGAAAATATTTATTTTGTAATTCCCAGTTAACCTTACACGGGCCAGTCAGATTCAACCAAAGGGCCATATGTGGCCCGGGGGCCGTAAAATGCCCAGGTCTGTAATAAAATACACAATGGTGGATAAAATATTCACTCAGTCTCAACCAAATAAATAATTTAGGGTTAGATTTAAGATTGGAGCTAGGTTTAGGTTATGG
>CBDCGX010000005.1:0-8167 GCA_965216965.1 Spirochaetia bacterium
CATATATGATAATGATTCTGTTGCTTCTTTAATTATTACGTACTCTTCGTCTGTGGTTGTTTTGTCTGTATGTATAAACATGATTATTCTCCTAATGAATATTTGTCTTTTAGTTTCTTTGGTTTATTTCTCTTTGCTTCAACTGGCATTATTTTATTTAATGTATGCTCTAAATTGTTTTCAATTACATAATTATTATATGCTATTGCTGCCTCTGTTGCTGTGTTGAATATTTTAGAAAATACAAGTTTGCTATTTTGTCTTATTCCACAACTAAATTTTCCACTCTTTAATGTAGATACACCTTTATATCCTGATGTGTTATTGGATCTTGTTTGTTTTATTGTTGTGAGCTTGTATATTTTTGTTTGAAAATCTACAATTATCAGGATAATAATCTTTATATGGATTTATTCTGTCTATAGTAAGTAATTTTGAATATCCATTATTTATAGCCCATTCGTTAAATGATTCGAACGATTCTATCCATTCATCACAGATACCGATTCCGCATGCACCATATCGTTTGTATCCAGTATCATTTTTATTTAAACATCTACTTTTCATTCCAGCCCATGTTCTATATATTCTTGTATTTGTTTTTCCATGTTTTGTTGCTCCGCATGGTTTACAGGATTTTGCTTTTTTAGAGTCATGTGTACCCATTTTTATATTTTTCATACAAATTGGACACTCATATAATCCATATCGTTTTTTTCTTTTACTATTTTCAGTTGGATATTGCATTCCTAGATCTTTTATAAATTTCATCATAATTTTATTCCATGCTATATAAATTTTTAATATTATTTGTTTTTTTATATTTATTTTTAGCTTCAATCTTCCACATTTTAATTCTTGCCATGCGCTGTTCCTTAGTTAGCTCAAGCTTGTTGCTGAGAAGATTCCACATATTAGAACCAAGTGTTGCAGAATCTTTAATGATCTCTTCTTTGCTTGTTCCTTCTATTGATCTAATTTCTTCTCGCATTAGTTTAATGAGTCGTCTAACTTTCGGTTCCATTAGATTTTTGTCTAATCCACTTGCTTGTTCAGACAGATAGTTATCGAGAAGAAATAACATGATATAAAAATTTGTTCATGAGATATTCATTACTAAGCGATTGTGCCATTTCATTGATTTCTCTACCGATAGATTGCAACGCTGGTTCTTGGATAGCTAATACTTTTTCGGTTGCCCAATTGTAGATAGCTAATGCATCTAAATTCTTTTGTGTTTTTAGATTCTTGTGTAGCTTTAGTGGTGCTCCTCTATCGTTTAGTATTCCGTATTCAGCTAATGATATTTGGCAGATACTGTAGACAGCTACGAGTAATCGTATTTCATTTTGTTCATTCATTATTTTCCTTTTATTCCCATTTCCAAAATTCTTTATGTTTATAACAATCTAATGTTTGTGGGTATCCTACGTCTTGATGTAAACTTTTATGATCTTCATGGCACAATGTTATGAGATCATCCATCTTTTCATTACCTACGTTTCTGTATCTAATATGGTGTACGTTTAGATGCGATTGTGAGCCACATAGTTGACAAATGTAGTCATCTAGTTCTAGTCTTTCTTTACGCTTCTTTTGGCCATGCTTCTGATGCAATATAGGCATAATAGTATTTCTTTAGGTTTTTTAGTTCGTAATATGCTCTCTCTTCTGCATCATCTGGTTCTGGATACGTTTCAATATGATTAGATGGTGATGGTTTCATCAAATATTGTGCAAATAGAACCAGTGCTATTAGGATTAATAGTCCTTCCATTACTTATCTTGTTTTGCTAACTGATCCTCGAGATGGTCTATTTGCATTATTGATGTTATGCTTATTTGGATCATCTAAATTTTGATGAGTATTAGTTGACTTTAGAACTTCTTCTTTTGATATAAGTTCAAAGGTTTTCTTTGATGAGGTTATTTTCAACAAAGTGAAATCCACCTGCATCTTTGATCTTTGTATATTGTTCATCTACTTCGATTATTTCTACTTCTTGAAAGTCGTGATGTAATCTTTTGAGTATAGTACCCTGGTTCGTATGTCATGTTTTTTATTTCCTTTTTATATAAATGATATCATTAAGATTAGAATTCTTTTATACTTCACATATGTTGGATAGTAAGGGAATTCTCCTGCTCCATTGAATATGATCTTTGAAGCATGTGCTGAGAACGTGTTGTTGTTTTTGAATATACCTGTAGCGTGTATTGATTGAGAGAATTTAGATATTAGTTTATGCTCTTCCAACCAATAGTATAACCTACATAGTTCGTCTATAACGATCTTTTGTTCATCGGTATAGGTCAAGTATTGCTCATGTAAGTTATTGCCTCTGAGTGTGAGTATGTGTTCGTATTCAGGTTTTTGTTTACATTTCATTGAAGCAAAAAAGTTATGATGTTTATCTAACAGTTCTGCTGCTTGTTTTCCGGTCATCTTTTAAAATAGCATTCTTCCAAGATAGAAGATAATTGCAAATCCAACTGGATATGCCCAACTAAATTCCAAATCAAACGCCCAAGTTACAATTCCGATAGCTGCTGCCCAAAATAGGTATATGATAGCAAATGCTACGATAGTACCAAGAACCAGTACTGTTGCTTCTTCTGTTACTTTACTCATTCTGGTTCTCCTGCTCTTTTTCTATTTACTTGGGAACGTATTTCTTTTACGCTATTTACTTTGGTTGACATTAATGCTTCGTGCCATCTATCAAATGATAGGATCTCATCTCTATGAGTAGCATATGCTCCCATAGAAGATAAAATAGTTTTCTTTTAATCTCTTAGCTGTCATTTAGTCTCCGATCTTTACATCTTTTGGTAGATTGTATTTATCTTCCAGAACATCTGGATGAAGAGTATTGGCACCATAATGTGCACCTTTGATAATTGTTACAAAACCTCTTGTTAATAGGATTTTGTTCCTCTTTGCATTTACTGTAATTTTGAATGAAGAGTTTTCTTTGCTTCTAAGCACCATTGTCTTGCCTTATTTGTTTTATTTGTAATCTAAGCTCATCTATGTAGATGTCTAGTGAATTCATCATCTCCAGGTACTCCAGGTACTCTGCTAAAGTATATGCTAGTCCTTTTAATAGTATGCCGGACGGCATTCTAACGCTAGTACTTATTTCACCTGTAGCTTTACTGTATGATATGTTGAATTCATAGTTTTTCATGTTCCGACATTAGACCTTTCATTGTGTATACTTGTTCACTCATGTGTTTACCTTTTTAGAACCAGTGTAAATAGTGTAAGTACTCCAGAACCAGTATTATATATGCTCCCTATAGTGACAGATATGACAAAGTGCTTCGAGGTCTTCAGTCTTTTCATTATATAGATTATCGTATCTAATATGATGTATATCTATACCATCTGTTGAATCACATCTATTACACTTGTTTCCTTTTTTATCTTTGAATTGTGTTTTTATTTCTTTCCATTTTTCACTCTTTAGATATTCTCTATATTTATCTCCATCAATTATGGTATTAGATAATTGGTCGAAATCTTTTGATATATGATTATCTCCATATCTTCTACTCCACATTGCTTGGATGAATACCTTCTCATCTGTTTGCTTTATCTTTGTTGACATAAAAACAAATGGATTCACTTCATATGTATTCTTAACTTCTGTATTCATTAGAAGTCCAACACCGGTTAATTGCTTAATTGTGTCATAGAATATATTTCTTGTTACACCTAATGCTTTTGTAATGTTTGTGATATTTTGAAATACTATACGATTATTGTGGTCTAAATTTTTCTCTTATATATTTCAGAACCAGTAGGTTTGATTTCCTATAGTTGAAAAGTTCTTGTAAAAATTCATACGCATCTGGGTCTACTCGTGCCATACTTAATCCTCTTATTTGTCTACGATATACATTCTGATGATGATATGTTTCTGTTTTTCCTGTTGCTGCGTTCGTTAGTTTTAATAGATTTCTGCTATAATTCATTTACAACTACTTTCTGGATAGAGTTTTTGACTTCTTCTATCCGGGTTTTTATCTCCTTTATTATATCAATATTTAGCTTTGAAAAGTGTATACAAAATTGTATACAGTAGTGTATCTATTTTTGTATACACTTTTATTTTATGTGTAATGCTCCGAACCAGTGCTGTAGCGATGTCTATGTGGTAATGATGTATGGTTGCTTGTTACTGTAACCTATTATAATAGTGTAAGTACTCCAGAACCAGTATAAACAATCAACATAGATCATCAATACTAACACTGGTTCTACTTTAATATATATTCATATGTCATAGCAAATGTTGCTGCGAATATAAACAGTACACAATAAGTATTTCCTGCTGGAGATATAGAATGGTATGCTTCATAAGCTAACCATAGCAATACAATGAGAACCAAGTGGTATATACATATTATCCATAAACCAACGAATACTATTACCTACTTTATCACTTTTATTCATTATCTATCATCTTTCATTGCATGATACCGTTGATCTTCTGCGTCACCTAGTTCACTATTTACTTTATCCCAAGCCCAAGTGTCCGGTTCTGGTTGAGTATATGAATCTAAATATCCTTGAATAATCTTCTTGTGTGATAATATCATTATCTGCTAACATTGGTAATAGCCATGATCTAAATTCTTCCATTGAACTTTTCTTGCATTGCTTCATCATAATCTTCTAATACATCTATTGCTCTACTCTTTAATATATTTGTCCATCTTCCCATTATATGTTCCTTTGATTAGTTTAGTGAGTTCCAAGCGTTTTCTAATAGATATTCGAATTCACTTAATGAATCTAGTCTACTGAAGGCCATACCATACCAATTGAGATCACACCAATCACCTGCTGTTGTTTCTGCACGCAATCCTATCTTCATCGCATTGTGCATGATTCCATTGTTGTCTGCAAGCTCATATAGCTCGACTCCTATATTAGGCGCACGATTATTGCACATACAGTCACAAGCTCCTTGTAGTCGCTTATAGAATGATGTACAACCTGGTTCTATATTGTATTTTTCTTTCTTATATCCTTTGGATAAAAGTAGATCTATTGCTTCTTGTTTGTTCATTTTGGATCTCCTTTTTTAAAGTGATGACAATATCCATCTGGTTCTGTTAGCATATACCAATGTCTACAGAAGAGCTTTAGCTCATCAATTTCAATGCATGTTGAGCATGTTCCGCGAGATTCATAGATTGCTTCAATTAACTAAGTCATCTGCATTACCCTTGCGTGTATGAAATTACTGTTGCTTCTTCACTTGTTATCATCTTTTATTTCCTTGATTTGGTTTTGATAGAATTCGTGAAGATGTTCAATTTTTCTATGAAGTTCACGGTTTTTATTGGTTAAGATACTTGCTTTGTATTTAAGATCTACATTTTGTGATTTTCTTAGCTCAAGTTCTTGATAGATTTCATTATATGAATCTACTTTTTTTTCTGCTTCTTGAACTTGATGTTTATACTCTTCACGTTCTCTTTTTGCGATGAAGTGTTTTTTACCTTCCCATACAGATAGTTTATTTTTTGCTTCCGTTAGCTTTTGTGCTGTTGTCATTTGTTATTTCCTTTTCATACTGCCAGCAATATCCATCTTTTGGTACAAAGATACTATTCTGATTGCAATACATTCCTCTATCATCTATATACTTACAGTCCTCACAAGAACCAGTGTCGAATGAATCATATATATCATTTATCATATTTTTAACCGTTTCAAGTGGTGTCCAGCTTAATGCTTTTTCTCTACTTATTCTCATAATATCTCTTTTCTATTTATTTGTAATAGAAATATAAATAATTGCTGCAAATAATGCTATAATTGATATATCAAATATAATTTCACTTGTATTCCATCTTCCGTATTTTTTCCAATCCATTGAGTGTAATATTTTATCTAACATTTTAGTATCTCCATTTCATTTTAAGTTGGTCATATGCTGTTTTAGCTGTAATATCTGCAAGAGCTGGTGTAGAATCAATGATTCCTTTGAGCATTTGAGAATAGTCAGTATATGTTTTTATCTTACGCATCTCTTCATCTGGATCACTTTTCTTTCCTAATCTTCCATAGTACTTTGCTATATTTAATTTACTCCAAGAATATAATTCTCTAATAGTATACTGTTCTTCAAACTGTTCTATAAGTGTTTTAGACCCTGGTTCTTGTCCATCGTAATGGCTGGAATCGACACGATTGATTAAGTAACATTGCTTTGTTTCTATCATTTATTTTTCCTTTTTATTTGTGCTTGATATGTCATTTGTCTATAAAGTTAAATCTCTGGTTCTTGTGTAGAGATTACAATATGATTTATCTTCATATTTTTATCTATAATGTATAGGTCAATATTATGTGCTTCACAATATCTTCTGATTCTACCTATTCCACTGTTGTCTTTCTTTGATTCGTGTATTAATAGTATTCCTGGCTTCAGGTTGGTCATATAAGCGTAGTATAGTGCCTGTCCAAGTCCTTCATAGGCTTTGCTACCAAAGTCCACCTCAAAGGCATGTGTGGATGTTTTACAATCTACTCTTGCCTTACGTCTCTCTGGTTCTGATTGAATCTTATATTCAACTTCTCCATTCATTTGTTTACAAAATGCTTCTTGATATACTTTTTCATAATGGATATAGGTTCCAGCCAAACTACCAAGAACCAGTGTTATACTTTACCTCCCTAACCAGTGTTATACATCACACATCATCACTGGTTCTTAATGTATATCTTGAAATAACTTGTTATGTTCTTTTTCCTCATTAAGAACCAGTGCTTTTATTTTATATCTCTTTTCGTTCTTCTTGTATAATTCAAGCATATGTATAGCTAAGTCAATACCACAGCCAAATTTATTAGTCATTGTATCAACTGGTTGATTATATACATATAAAGTATAAGTACATTCTGTCCCTGGTTCTACTTTGCATGACTTAGGTTTGGTTCTAACTGCTTTAATTGATGCAAGTGTCACTTCATTATTTATACCTACATATGCTTCAATCATTTATTTTCCTTTTTTATTGTTTCGATTGTAACTCTGAATAGATATTCATCATTGTTTGGTTGAGTTATTTTTGCCCAGCGAATATTTTCATCTACAGAATATTCACCTTCAAGTGTAAAGTTTTCAAAAATATGAGTCTCGATAACCTCTGGTTCTGGATTGAACATTGATTGTTGACCTAACGCATGTAGTGCACATTCATAATCATGTTTTGTTGCTTTTCTTGGTTTACTTGTCATTTGTTTTCCTTATGCCAATATCCATCATGGCCTTGTCTTATCTCTTTCATGTAGCGTAGTGCCGTTGCGTATACAGGCCATGATCTTGCTGCAATACCCTCTAGCCATTCTTTAGCTGTTTGGTCTGGTGTTACTCCCTTATAGAAGTAATACTCCAGAACCAGGTCGTTGTGTGATATTTTGGATACTGATGTATTATGAAATCTTTCATTCATGAAGTCAAGAATGTCTTTTTTTTCCTTATCCATCTTTTTCCTTTTTAATTTGCTTTTCATATCTTAGTTTGGCTGTAATAATGTTTGGTGCATATATGACTGTTTCATTGTTTACAAGATATCGGTTATTACCAATTTCTTCTATTTTGATTTGCTCAGACATTATTTATTCATTATATATACAGGTAGTACAACCATAGTTAATAGAACCAGTGTTAATGTGATTAAGTAGTCCCAATCTGTTTGTGTTGACAATACAAGTAGTTTGTTTTGGATCTCTGGTTCTAATGCCATAAACATAGTTTCATTTATATCTTCAAGTCTCATAGTCCTGTGTTCTCTTGGTTTGACATCTTTCTCCAGAATGATATCGCTTCAATTATTTTAGTTTGAAGATATGAATCCTGGTTCATATAATGTTTCTTAGTTTCTTTTTGCATATTCTTGGTTAATAGTATAATACGCTTATCTGCATCTTCTTTTGATATTGGTGGAACGTCTTCTTGTCCATAAAGCGTTAGATTATCTATAATTTTATATCCTTTGTGTTTTCCTTTAGGTAATGTTTTGCTGTCTTGATTATAGATTCTGCAACATCTACTATTTGTTTGTTTAAATCATCTATGTCCCAATATTCGTATGGTTCCCATACATAATCTTCTGTGTGAATTTCTTGAAAGTCTTTGTAGTT
>CBDCGX010000006.1:0-61689 GCA_965216965.1 Spirochaetia bacterium
AGTGTTTCAATAGAACCTCCCGTATCTATCATGTCATCTACAATCCATATATCTTTTCCAGTTAAATCTGTAGCCGTGAGTATGTTTACTGACTCAATCGTATTTGTTTTGGTATAGTTTCTCTGTTTGTGAGATATAATAAGCCCACAGTGAAATGCCTTTGCAAAAGCCTGAGCAAAATTTCCCCCTCCAGCATCTACAGAACAAAAAAGCCAGTTTTTCTGAACATATTGCTGGAAATAATCCACAGAACGAATATGATTGCTCGCTATATATTCCATAAGTTGCAAAAAGGCAGGAATATCTTCTATATGACATTTTACAGGATCTATCATTATTTTAGTTTTATCTGAATGTAACTGATACGATATTATATAATTCACTCCAAGACTTATCATCGTTTTATAATGTATCCACATACCAACACTGTTTCTCCCCAAAGTTCTATCGGAGCGAGCAGGTGAGCAATACGGCTCAAAAATAATTATGCGTTTGGGAGATGATCGAACAATTGCATCAATAGCGTGGTATATGAGCATTTTTGCTTGTGCAGGGTCTTCTTCTAAGTGAGAACGTCCAGAATTAGCTATAAGAAACACGTCATTGCCACGAACACTCTTTTCTAGCTTTGCCTCTATTTCACCATCTGCAAAGCGTCTAAAATTCACTTCTACGGGAGAAGAATTAGGACTTAGTCGTGCATAAAATTCTGGAGATTGACATAATTCATGAAACACAGAATGTGCATATTCTGCAGTAGACGGAGTCGTTATAATTTGAAGCGAATTGTCCATACTTTCAGTATAATAATAATAGTATTCTTTATATACTAAAAACATAAAAAAATTAAGTGGGGAAAACACATGGCAACAAAAGTAGAAAAAAAATCAGCTGTTCAAATAACTAATCAAAAAGAACGGCAACAAGCATTTGAGTCTGCAAGGCAACTCATAGAAAAACAGTTTGGGAAAGGATCCCTCATGCAACTAGGCGAAAGACCAGTTCAATCTGTATCCGTTATACCAAGCGGGTCTCTTCTCATAGACAGAGCACTTGGAGTAGGGGGCTACCCGCGGGGAAGGGTTATTGAAATATTTGGGCCAGAATCAAGCGGGAAAACGACCCTTGCACTTCATGCCATTGCAGAAGCACAAAAAATGGGGGGTACAGCAGCCTTTATTGATGCCGAGCATGCCATAGACCCTACATATGCTAAAAACCTAGGGGTAAACATAGAGAAACTGTGGATATCACAACCAGATAATGGAGAACAAGCACTTGAAATAACCGAGCAACTTATTCGTTCGGGATCTGTAGATATTATAGTAATCGATTCTGTTGCTGCTCTTACTCCTAAAGCTGAAATTGCAGGAGCAATGGGAGATGCAGTCGTAGGTTCTCAAGCACGCCTTATGAGTCAAGCACTTCGAAAACTTACAGGAATAATTAGTAAAACCTCCTGTTGTCTTATCTTTATAAATCAAATCCGTATGAAAATAGGAGTAATGTTCGGTTCTCCCGAAACTACAAGTGGGGGGAATGCTCTTAAATTTTATGCATCCGCAAGAATTGACATACGAAGAGTAGAAAGAATATCACATGGAGCAGATAACTACATTGGAAATAAAGTTCGCATAAAAATTGCAAAAAACAAAGTTGCTCCTCCTTTTAAGACAGCAGATTTTTCAATTTATTTTGGGAAAGGAATGTCCCGCATTGAAAACATAATAGAATTGGGAACAGAACTTGATCTCATACAAAAAAGCGGTAGCTGGTACTCTATTAACGACAAAAAGATTGGACAAGGGAAAGAAAATACCATAGAATTTTTTGAAAAAGAAGTTGAGCTTACTAACAAGCTAGAAAAGATTATCCGTGAAAAAATATTCCCCTCCAATGCTAACAAGGATAAAGATAAAGATGCAAGCACCACGGTCAATACTGCCTCTCATAAAGAAAGAACCCTTACCACTGCATCAAAAAAAGAAGCTCCTAAAGAAGATGCAGACGACAGCGATCTTGTATAATACAACCTAACATCAATTTCTATGAATCAAAACAATAGCATGCAAAATAATACCTCTTATAATACGACGGCATTCTCTTCTTCATATAGCACTCCAAATATTATTTCAGTACGGTTTGAAGAATTTGAAGGGCCTTTGGATTTACTACTTTCTCTTGTAAGACAACACAAAATGGACATCTATGATATCTCTATAGCAATAATAACCAAACAATACATAGAAAAACTAAATGAACTTATTACATATTCGCTTGATGATTTAACAGCATTTTATCAAATTGCAGCATGGCTTCTACATATCAAATCACAAATGCTATTACCCATAAGTACAGACATAGAAAATGAAGAAATCAACAATCCACAAATGGAGTTAATACATACGCTTATCGAATACCAAAAATATAAAAAGCTCTCTTCTTTACTCTCAAAAAAACAAGAAAGTTTTACTTGGGCATCACTTCGTGTTCCAAATAAAACAATCCCAATTGAGTTTAACAAAGAAGCACTATGGAAAGAAGTAAACGCTGACCAGCTTTTTGCAATGTTTATAAAAATTGCAAAAAAAAATTCCATTTCTGAACATGTAATAAATCTTAACGAACCCGTAAGTATAAATGAAAAAATTATTCTCATATTAGAAATGATAGAAAAAAATAAAAAATGCACCTTTATAGAAGTATTAGGAAAGGGGGGACAGCTCGCTCTTGTATGCACTTTTCTGGCAATATTAGAACTTGTAAAACAACAAGAAATACAAGTTATTCAACATATAATTTACGAAGATATTATAATAAATAAAAAGCAATGAAAAAAGATACGCTAAAAAAAATATCAAATACTATAGAAAAAAATCCCCCTATAGAGACACCCTCCCTTTCGCATGGTGTATTATCTCAAAGCGAAATAAATGAACTTGTGGAAGCAATATTATTTTTAGAAAACACCTTTGTATCCATCAAAACTATTTGTAAAAAACTAAATATCTCAGAAAACAGCGTTAAAAACTCTATTGAGGTGTTACAAAAAAAATACACTACGGAAAGGGGAGCTGTTGTTCTTTTAAAAAACGAGGAAGAATATATGCTCGTAGTTAAAAAAGAGCTCGCTACACAACTTTATAGCATATACAAACCCAAACAATACCGTCGCTTCTCAAGTGCAGTGTTAGAAACCCTTGCTATTATTGCATATTCTCAACCCATAACAAGAATAGAAATACAATCATTGCGAGGCGTAAATTCGGACAGTACTTTAAAAATTCTTCTTGAACAAAACGTGGTACGTGTTATAGGTACAAAAAACATTATAGGAAACCCCAACCAATATGGAACTACTCCTGAATTTCTGCGTGTATTTGGACTTTCAAGCATAAAAGATCTACCAAAACTACGAGAAAGAGATAGTAAAGTATTTGAGTAAAAATCATAAAACACTATTATGAATGATATCCCCAAAGAATTACAAAATAAAAAAACAACTATGCGGTTACAGTCATACTTGTCATTAAGCGGAGTATGCTCTCGTCGTAATGCAATAGAAAAAATTAGATCGGGGAAAGTTACCGTAAATAAAACAGTAGTTACGGCAGAAGGATATAGAGTAGAGACAACGCATGATATCGTTAGATACAATGGGAAAATATGCTCATTAAAAACATTATATGTATATTTCTTGCTAAATAAGCCCACAGAAGTAGAATCTACTAATGCAAATACTACTATAGGGAAAAAAGCATCTATAGAATACATTCGCCCTTATTACAAGGAGCATATATTTTATGCTGGAAGGCTTGATTTTATGTCATCGGGTCTTATGGTCTACACTAACGATGGCGAATTGGTATATATGTTAACCCATCCAAAATATGCAATCAAAAAAAGATACACTGTGAAAAGCACAAAAAAAATCACCGGAGTAATGCTTGCGGAATGGAAGAAAGGAATAATAATAGACAAAATACGCTATACACTTGACTCTTATTCAAGAATAACATCTAGTGTTAAAAAAATATCATATAAAAAACACCCTTACTTACATAAAGTACATATTTGTCTTACAGAAGGAAAAAACAGAGAAATACGAAATGTATTTGCTCATTTTAAAATACCAATACAATCTCTTCATCGCACGGCTCTATGGAAATTTGAACTTGGAAATATTCCTGTTGGGGGAGTACAAGCTCTCAAAGCAGATTGCGTAAAAAAACTAAAAGAGAATACCATATAATGGTTATATGATCATTACCATAGATGGTCCTGCAGGGTCTGGAAAAACGACAATATCTAAATATTTTTCACAACACTATACATACAACAATACTCCAATTTATTTTCTTAGCTCGGGAGCATTTTATAGAATATGTACCTGGTGCATTCTTCAATCACTGCCATCTCACCCCAGCAATGAAATGTTATTACAAGAAACTAAAGCACACTACAAAGATATTGTTCCTAAAATTAGCTGGGAAAACGGAGAAATACACAGCAATTTCTTTTTAAAAAATAAGAAGGTAATGCAAAAAGAATTATATAACGAAAAATTAAGTCTCTACACAAGTAAGGTATCATGCTATGTTCCTCTCAGAAAACTTATTACAAAACGAATGCAAGATATTATTTCAAATGGAAATTGGATAATTGAAGGTCGAGATGCAGGTTCTCACATTGTGCCTAATGCAAATATTAAAATATATCTTGATGCAAGTGAAAAAACAAGAATATCTCGTCGCATACAAGAAAATGATCAAACAAAAGCAAATCCCTCGCTTATTGCTAAAAAAATAAAAGAAAGAGATAAAATAGACAAAAACAAAGGTGAATATAGCCTCATCAAAAAAAAAGATGCGATTTATATTAAAACAGACCACTTAAGTATTGAAAATATTTGTAAAAAAATATATACTTATATAAGAAGTACAAGTATGTTATAATTTTCAACCAATTAAACTTCTGAATATACTTGTTCAAATTTATTTAATATTATAGGTGGTGTATGGATTCTACACAAAGTAAGAATAAGGACGACAATTTTACAGATGACTTTGATAAACTTATTGATGAAAGTTTTAGTCAATTATTCAATGCAGATAAAATTCACAAAGGAAGCTGGCTAAAAGGAATAGTTATCTCCGTCACAGACGAAGATGTATTCTTAGATATAGGAACTAAAACACAAGGTGTTATTCCCATTTCCGAATTTCCTAATAATATCCCCAAAGTGGGCGATGAAATCAAAGCTGTAACAATTAGAGGCACCTCTGACAACATACTTCTCTCTCATGTAAAGATGCAAGAAATACTGGAGCTAGAACAAATAAAGCAAGCTCATAAAAATTTACTTCCTGTAAAAGCACTTGTCAAGAAGTTTACTAATAATGGATTTCTTGCAGAAATCGAAAAATCTCACGTAAAATCATTCATTCCCATATCACAAATAGATACTGTTCACATTACGCCCGAAGATGCAAAGAAATATATCGGAAACACATATGATTTCCTTGTACAAAGTCTTCCAAGAGGAAAATACACAAACGTTGTTTTATCTCGCAAGCAATTACTCACTTCTATGACTCACCAACAAAAAGAAAAATTCTTTGCAGAAAAAAAAGTAGGGGATATTGTTGAAGGTACTGTAAAAAACTACACATCATTTGGTGTTTTTATAGATCTCGGAGGTTTTGATGGACTTCTTCATATTTCAGAAATCAGTTGGAACAAGCATGCAAAGCCTTCTCTAGTTGTCAAAAAAAATGAAAAACTTTCTCTTAAAATAATTAATCTTGATGAAGAAAGCAAAAAAATCAATCTCTCATTAAAAGCAATCCATCCTAATCCGTGGGATGAAATAGAAAAAACATATGCTCCTAATGCACTAATAAAAGGGGAGGTTACAAAAATTCTTCCCTATGGGGTTTTTATTAACATAGACGAAGGAATAGAGGGGTTTGTCCACGTGTCAGAATTGTCATGGATTCGACGAGTTGAACACCCCAAAAACCTTTTAAAACTCCATAGCATAGTAGAATGTAAAATTCTGTCAATAGACAAAGAACAACAACGAATCTCTCTAGGAATAAAACAAACCCTTCCAAACCCATGGGAGACTATAGACAAAACATATCCCATTGGATTTAAAGTTACTGTTCCTATTAAAAAAGTACTGCCAAAAGGACTCATAGTTGAATTCGAAGAAGGCTTCAAAGGCTATATTCCTGAATTAGAGTATTCATGGAATAAAAAAGAAACCCTATCCTTTAAAGAAGAACAAAACATAGAAGCAATGGTCATTGCACATGATAAACAACATTATGAAATTAAACTTAGTATTCGTAAAGCACAAAAAAATCCATGGGATGACCTCAACATACAAGTAAATACTATTTTGGAAGGCACAATTAAAGCAGTAAGCGATTTTGGAATATTTATAAAAATAACTGAGAACATAGAGGGATTTATACCCAGAAGTCTCTCTTTTGACCATGAAGAGCATTCCTCATACGAAGAAATACGTCCACGTTTTAAAATTGGAGAAAAATTGCAGGCAATGGTAAAAGAATATCATCCACAAACGCAGAAGCTCACCCTGTCTATTAGACAGTTAAAAGAAATGAGTACCCAAAAAGAAATGGATAAACATATGTTTTCAAAAGATGACTCAACTCATGTGCTAAGTCTCGGTGAAATGATTCAACAGCATGACGACACTACGGACAAGAATACAAACAACACATAGCAATTTTTTTAGTATGGTTAACAAATCAGAAGCGATTTCATTATTCTCTTCGCTAAATAAGTTTGGACTATATAACAATAAAGAAGACTATTCTGGCATGCAAACCAATATAATTTCTATGTTAGAGTCCATCAAGTCAATTATCTCCTGTGAATCTCTATCCTATCTCTCATATAACAATGAAGAACTCGTATATCAATACAACATAAGTAAGTATAAAGAAACTGTCATTGGGAAAAAAAATACCCAAAGGAAAAGGGTTGTTATATGAAGCAATAGAAAATTCCATCCCTCAGAAATTTGATACTATTGAAGCTCTAAAAAACCATTATCATATCATTGACACATTCTCCGAACACGTAACTCAAAGCATGCTTGTTGCTCCTATTAAAAACACAGCGGGAAAGTGCATTGCTGTTATTGAAGCACATAATAAAATTGCAAACACTGATGAAAAGAAATTCTCTGAATATGATTTTAATATGTTTACATACATTATTTCTCACATAGAACGATTTTCTCAAGACCTCTCCTTTTTATCGTTTATGCAATCAAAAATAGAAGAAAATTGTAAAAACATCTACAAATATTTAAACACTCCTTTTCTTTGTAAAGATAAAAAAATGCTTGATAAATTAGAACTTTGTAAAAAAGTTTCTCAGGCCCATTCTCCCATTCTTATAACCGGAGAAAGCGGATCTGGGAAACAACTTCTTGCATTTTATATACATAAACATAAAAAAAACAAACAATATCCCATCCTTATACAATGTTCTCATCTTGTTCATGAATTACAAAAAAATAAAACTACAGAACAATTTGAAAAAGCAATTGAAACCTATTTTTTTGGAGAATGCAATAATAGGGAAGGAGGAATATTCTCATTATCAAAAAACACAACTCTTATATTAGCAGAAATAACTGCTCTTCCGTTAAACATCCAAAAAATCATGTGCTCTTTCATATATCAAGGAACGCTTAATCAAGAAAGCAATGCCATCTCTGAACAAACAAAACCACCTCATATTATTTGTACCACCTCAAAAGACATAGATATTCTCATCTCTTCAAGAATGTTTTTAGAAGATCTTTATTTCCTTATAAATAGCATTAATATCTCTATACCTTCTCTTTCATCACGTCCAGATGATATCAAAGTTATAGCCCAATATTATTTTGATTATTTTATAAAAGAGTATAAAAAACCTATACAAAGCATAAATCCTGGTGTTTTTAACAAATTAAAAGACTATGGCTGGTACTATTCTATAGTAGAGCTCATACATGTCGTTGAAAGGAGTGTCTTATTTTGCAAAAACGTAATATTAACAGAAAATCAACTTATATTAGAAATAAAAACGCACAATAATTTGACTACTATATCGCCAGACCAAGAGACAATAGACCATATTATGCCATTAAAAGATGCCACACACATATTTAAAAGAAACTATATAATTAAAGCATTAAAACATAATACATGGAATTGTACTAAAACAGCAAAAATACTTAAAATACAACGCTCATATCTCTCTCGGCTTGTATCTCAATTAAAATTAAAAAAAGAAAAACAATAAAAAATATGTTATATAATAAAAAGGATATTATGGAAAGTTACACAATTACAGAAAGAATCATTCATTCATTAAAGTATTTTTTTATCATAGGATTTGCACTCCTAATTATAGGAACCGTTATCATAATAGTCTATCAAACTAGTTCACAAAAAACGAGCGATGCTTCTATTACTCTTCTTGAACAAACCTATGAAGATTACAATACAATACTAAATGATTTTACCAATGATGATGCATCATTAGATAACAAAGAAACGCTCATAAAAAATTTACAAGAAATAACAAAGAAATATCCAAAATCTTTTGCCGCCCAAAAAGCCTACATGCGTATTGGTACTATTCTTTCATTCTCAAAAAACAGTTATCAGGAAGCACTTCAAAATTTCTTACATGCAACTAAAATAAATACAAAGAGTTATTTAATACCACTTGCATATTTTCAAGCAGGAGTAATAGCAGAAAAATTAAACAACACAGAAGAGGCAAAAAAATACTATCAAATAGTTACAGATAATACCACCGTCAATATTGTAAAAGCACATGCATTATTTTCATTAGGAAGAATAGTTGAACAAACAGCAAAAACAGCCCAAGAAAAAAAGAACGCACTAGGATACTATCAAACTATTATCGATAGTGATCTATGGGGAAATAGTAACTGGGCGTCGCTTGCAAAACCCGCATTTTATATATTAAATATGATAAATAAACTTTTTGCTACTACAACGCTAAAATATCTATTATGTGGTTTATTAATAGTAATTATATTTAATGGATGTGGACTTTCAAATATTACCTCTCTAAATTCCGCAAGTATAGAAAGAGTAGAGGAGGGGGTCATACGAATAAACCACAATACTTCTAATATAAATAACTTTCTTGGATATAATATATATTATAAATTTTACAACAGTGCCGACGCCTCTCTCTTGCAATCAGACAAAAACTATATAACAGATTCAACGAAGCAACCTTCTAGTAGTATTCTTACAACAAGAAAATTTAAATTAATACAAATTGTAACCATAAATCCCAATACTTTGGTAGTTACTAATACAAATACAGTGCCACATATTACCCCCCTAAGAGAATCTCTAGACCAACCATATGTTGTATATATAGACTTTTCGGAAGGAAAAGCCGTGTATCCACTACGAGAAACAATAAGTAATTCTATATTTTCTCAGCCTAATGGAAATGAATTTCATGTTATATTAATTAAAGCAAACGAAAACAATCAAACATCTATCATTCGAAGAGACCATAGCGTAAATACAACACCTAAAGGGTTTTTTAATTCAAAAACAATGAGCTCATACTCAAAAAAAGACTTTGACATAAAAACTATGATGAAAAATTTTAAATCTGATGATACCATACAAATAATATTTGCAATTCTACCGTATGGAATAGATTATGTTCAAGGACAAAAAATATATGGGGAGATTTCTATATCTCCCGAAATGACTATACAATATAAGAACACTCCCTAAAATTCCACAAACGACGGCTTACTACAAAATACACAGCAATAAGTAGACAGAATATACATTATGACAAGTAATGGCAGTAATGCAATGAATGATAATATTGCATGAAAAACTAATATAAGATATAATATTGAATAATATGAATAAAAAAGTAAAGCCAGTACAACACCATAAACCAATAAGCAAAATAGCCGTATACGCTATATTATTTCTTATAATAATTACCTTTATAGGTGCTCCTATTATCACTTTTCGCGCACAAAATTCTATAGATTCACTTTCCTTTGGATCATACTATGGAAAAAAAATAGTGTATAACACGGATAATTATTTTGGAAGAAGTGTACAAGGAAATATTACTCAGTTTCAAGAACAATTTAAAAATCAAGGGAGCTTAATAATTTTATTACTCAATATGCATGGAAAAGTGCATTTGATCAAACTGTAACTCATTATGCATTTCTATATCTTGCCAAAACAGCAAATTACACTCCAAGCAAAGAAAAAATAAATTCTACAATACTAACACTTCCTTATCTCCAAACAAACTCTACGTTTGACATACGGCTGTATAATGCTTTAGGAACAAAGAAAAAACGAAATATTACGCTACTCCATAAAGAAATAGAAATATCACAAAACGTATATGATGACCTTATAAATATTGCAGTAAAAGCAAGTACGCAAGAACAAACTTTTATAAATGCAATGGAAGCAAATAAACGAAGATTTCGCTATGTAAGACTAAATAAAAACAATATTAAAGATACAACTATTCTCACCACCTATGGTGAAAAAAATAAAGACTTATTTCTTTCATTGTCATTTAGTTCTATCACTGTAGATACAAAAAAACAAGCAGAAGAAGTACGTTCATCTATTGTTGACAAGAATATCACATTTGAAGAAGCTGCAAAAGCCTATTCTACAGATTCTGGAAAAGAAGTGGGTGGAGATCGTGGTACTTTGTTTTCATATCAAATAGAAGAACAAGAAGGCAGAGAAGCTCTCAATGCTATAAAAAATATAAATACAGTAAATACAATCTCTCCTCCTATAGAGAATTTAAAAGGGAATTATACAATTTACACAATTACAAAACTTCCTATTACTCCAGACTTTTCAACAGAAAAAATCCAAAATGCAATAAAAAATTACATGCTTGCAAACACGCCTGATATTATTCAGGACAATAAAATAAAAGAAGCAGAAACATTTATAAATGCGGCAAAGAAAATTGGATTTAATGCTGCTGCAAATAAATATGACTTAGAAACCGGAAAAACAAACATGTTTCCTCTCAACATACAGAACACTTCGGCACTTACAAAAATAAAAAAAGTAGAAGGTGCAGATATTGGGTCTCTTGCTTCAGAATCAGATATTTTAGAAAATATCTTTTTTACTCTCAATAAAAACCAATACTCAACCCCCTTTCTTATTGGGACATATATCTATGTGTTTGAAGTACTTGACATCTCAAAAGACAATGCAGTCGCTCCTGATATTACAGCCTTTGGAAAAGAAACACGAGAATCTATGCTGAAAGACATAATCATAACAAAAGGAAAATTTAAAGATAATTTTGAATCTGCATATACAAAAATCAATTCCCCCTCCTCATCACAAAACCCTCAAACTAATTAATGCTACCGTCAAAGAATGGAATAGATAAAACAAATAGTATTACCCGGAGACTTAGTTCTCATATAAAAAGAATAAAAGAAAGAAGTGTAATACTTCTCATATGCCCTTCAAAAGTGAACATACAAGACATACATGTATCTTTATGTAAACACGTAAAGTCTGATTCAACAATAGTAATAGTGTTTTTCAGCGATATTTTTTCGAATAAAGGAAAATATTAGACATTTAGATAACCTTTATAGCATAGAAGCTCACACTGCCCTTGATGCTACTAAAAAAATTTCAAAAGTAATATGTCGCCACTTCCCTATACATGTATACACAATATACTACACGACCCAAATGTACGCTCATAAAACAAAAACAGAATCATTACAAAAAATGCTTTACGCCTCTATTAAACAGAATTGGAGGAATCATGCAACAAGTACCGTACTTGGAAGAAGGTGGATACATAATATTTGGAAAAATTTCTCTTCATGTGCTCAGGAAGATTCAAAAAATGCTATTACTTTTTCTCTTCCTAGCATTACTGGTCCCATAGTTGTGCTCGGGCAGGTCCTTCTCTCACCCCAACACTTCTTGCTTGCATAAAAAATATAGGAAATATTTTACCCTCTTTACATGCGACACCGCACTTTCCCCTCTTTTATGTGCAGACATAGTACCAGACGTGTGTGTAGCACTTGAAAGCCAATACTACAATGTACAAGATTTTATACCTCCATTCTTTACCAATACTCCCTCTGTAAAAGATATAACTCTTTATTGTGATATAACATCATATCCTCCAGTAAACAAACTATATTCAAGAAAGCATTTCTTTTCTACAGAGTTTGCTCCCCTCTCTTTTTTTAGGAGAAATACTTTTTTAAAACACGCAATGATTCCTCCCCTTGGTTCAGTAGGATTACAAACCCTCTCTTTTGCATTACAATCCTTAAAAAACATTTGCATTCTCAGCGGACTCGACTTTGCTTTTTTAAAGGGAAAATCTCATTGTATACACTCGCCCTCTTATCACACATTGCTACATACTTCTCATCGTCTTCACCCTATCAGTAATATAAAAGATTTTCTAAGCACTACACTCTATGAAGCAAGCACGCGCACTCCTTCCAATAATGATGCAACCTCCTTTCCTAAAAAAGTTACTGATTCTGTTTTGTTTTCATATGCACAACAATGTAATGAGCTCCTAAAAAAAACTCCTGCTACTCCCTACGAAATAAATACAGAAAGCATGCTTAATAACACACAACAAATATCAATAGAAAACTTTATATGCCTTCTTCAACACTCTAATTCCCCCCCCCCTCGCTTACATGGCAAAGCATACATATATCCTCTACAAAGATACAAGATTTTCTTACTCAAGAATTACATTATGCACAAGCAGCAATTAGCACTATAAGTAAGCTTCAAAAGAATAATTCGCTTCCTTCAAAAATGTGCCTCAACAGTCTTCTTGATTTTTATATATTCTCCCTTGCGGATGATCCTTACCTCATTCGCCACAGCGTAAAATATTGGCATACTCACAAGGTATACAATAAAGTTCTTTCTAATGCAAGAAAGATACATCATGATATTTCACATGCACTTACAATGCTTAATAAAAATTGATGTTTTTTAGGTATTCTTTATTGAATCGCCAGTCTTAAGTACAGACAAAAACGCCTTCTGAGGCACTTCTACATTTCCAACAAGGCGTAATTTCTTTTTCCCTTCTTTTTGTCTTTCTAGAAGTTTTCTTTTTCCTTGTGATATCACCACCATAACATTTCCCTGTTACATCCTTACGAAATGCCGATATAGTCTCACGAGCAACAACGTGCCCCCCAATAGCACCTTGTATTGCTATTGCAAACTGGTGACGAGGAATCTCCCCTTTTAACTTTTTACAAATATCTCTTGCTCTGTATATGGAATTTTCCTTACATAAAAGTTGAGATAATGCATCAATTTTTTTCCCATTTACCAATATATCAAGACGAGATAAATCCACCTTATTGTAATGGATAATTTCATAATCAAATGAGGCATATCCTTTACTCACCGATTTTAAAGGATCGTAAAAATTATAAAATATTTCGGAAAGCGGCATTTCATAAATTACTTCTATTCGAGTTTTATCAAGATAATGCAATTGTTTTTGAACACCTCTTTTATTATTACAAAGAGACAAAATATTCCCAATAAATGTATTAGGACAAATAATGGTTGCTCGTATATACGGTTCTTCTGCAAAAGAAATTAATTCCGCCTTAGGCATTTTATCTGCTTGAGATACAGAATGCACTTCTCCAGAGGCAAGAGTCACATGATATTCTACCGATGGTGCAGTAAAAATAACAGAAAGATTAAATTCTCTTTCTAACCGCTCTTGGATAATTTCTAAGTGAAGAAGCCCTAAAAAAACCACATCTATATCCCGTGCCAAGTGCTACAGAACTGTCTTTCTCGTATACAAAAGAAGCATCGTTAAGTGCTAGTTTCTCCATGCCTTTTGTGAGAGCATCAAAATCATTACTATCAACAGGATATGCTGAAGAAAAAACATAGGGCTTAACCTCTTTATATCCCGCAAGAGGGATAGTACAAGGACGTGATACTTCTGTTATGGTATCTCCCACACGAACACTACTTATATCTTTAATTCCTGCAACAACAAACCCTATTTCTCCTGGTCCAAGCTCTTTTTGTGTAACCATAGATAAAACAAAATGCCCTACAGTTTCTACTGTATATTTCTTATTTGTTGCCATTGACATGATTTGCATATGTGATTGTAATGTTCCATCAATAATCCTGACATGAAGTACTACACCTACATAAGGGTTATAGTGACTATCAAAAACTTGAGCACACAAAGATTTATTTTTATCTCCGTTGGGTGGAGGAATATATTCTACAATACTTTTGAATAAAGATTCTAACCCTATTCCTTTCTTCGCCGAAACCGAAACTATATGCTCTTTCTTCAAATCAAGTTCATTTTCTATTTGATGTGATACAGCATCAACATTCGCTATTGGCATATCTATTTTATTTATAACTGGAAGTATTTTGAGGTTATATTCTTCTGCTATAAAAAAATGTGACAACGTTTGGGCCTCAATTCCCTGCGTAGCATCTACAAGTAAAAGTGCTCCCTCACATGAAGAAATAGCTCTTGATACTTCATATGAAAAATCAACATGTCCAGGAGTATCTACTAAATTAAAATAATATTTATTTCCATCAGAATATGTATATGGAAAATGCACTGCTTGAGATTTAATAGTTATTCCCCGTTCTTGTTCTATATCCATTGAGTCAAGCATCTGATCGTGGAACTCTCTGCTATTAACAACCTTTGCTTGTTCTAAGAATCTATCCGCAAGCGTCGACTTTCCATGGTCTATGTGAGCAATAATACAAAAATTCCTTATATATCTTTGATCTATCATAATCTTCTTTGCATTTCA
Source organism: Spirochaetia bacterium (assembly GCA_965216965.1). GTDB lineage: Bacteria > Spirochaetota > Spirochaetia > WTKD01 > CBDAKK01. The sequence goes on from CBDCGX010000006.1 coordinate 14,942, forward strand.
TATAAAGTTATTGGGGGTTACGTTAAAAGTCAATATTAATCCTCCAGTAAGAAATCCTCGCTTTTGTTGTATAACAGTTATAGCTATTTGAATCAATTTAGAAGTCATTCTAACTTTTCGTATAGCCACAATATCACCCGTGCTAAATCCCGCTATATCAGCATAACTATCTACAAATACATGAGTAATTCTATAAATAGGACGAAAAGAACTATATTTAGTTACCTCAATGCTTGCACCAGTAAGTAGGGGGAAAATTTTATATAATGATGCCTTATTTACAATTTTAAACAATTGTTCTTTTCGCTGAGATCCCTGTACTAAAATAGAAGTGATTTTTTCTTCCTTTCTATTGTCTTTTTCCAAATTAGACGTATCAGTGCTTCCTTTATTTTGAGACCTATCTATAAGAGTTCTTTGTTCTTTTCGAAATATATCAAGACTATATATCTTTTCAAAATTATCACCAAGCATTTCTTTCTGTAAAGAAAGAATATTTGTTGTTTTCTTCCCATTAATACTTACAATAATATCGCCCACTCTCAACGCCGAAAGATTTACCTTGCTATTGGGATCTATATATACAACCTCAAGTCCATCTGAAGTTTCAAACACTCCAAGACCTAACCAAGTATGGAAAACTTTTTTTCCTTCAAACAATTTTGGAAGCACAACAGAAATAATGCTTTCAGGAATAACAAAATTCAAACCTTCAAACCCATCTAAATTCACTTTTCCAAATACAATACCTACAAATGTGTTATCTTTATCAACTAAAGGACCTCCCGAGTTTCCTTTATTTACAGAAGCATCTATTTGCAATACTCCTCCCACTTGTAATATACGTCGATCCTTCCCAGATATTATTCCCGACGTTACCGTATTTGTGAGTCCTAATGGACTTCCTATTGCTTTAATTTTATCTCCCACTTCTACTTTATTTTTCTTTATTGGAAAAGCATATTTAGGTTTATGAATCACCTTTACGAGAGCAATATCTAAAAGAGGATCATACGCAATAACTTTTACAGGACGAGTCTGGAAATCATCTATGGGTAACCGAGCAGATACATTTGAAATGCCTTCATATGTGGGATCAACTATTGTATGTATTACATGCTCATTGGTGAGTGCATATCCATTGCTAGTTATAAAAAAAGCACTCCCAAGACTTCGAGATATTTCTCCTCCACTATTTTCTCTTATCGTTATTCCATTATTGATATCCAAAACAAAAGTACTTTCAAGCAAGCTGTCCATTGTTCCAGAAGGGGTAAAAGGATTAAAGAAAATAAGTGCTTCTTTTCTTTGAGATGCTAGTGCTGTATTTTTTTTCATGTCAGGAAAAACTTGTAACATCTCATCATAATATTTAAGGAGTGCGGGGTAATTTTTCTTTTCTAACAAATAAGGTATAAACAAAGCATAAGTATTTCTTAATAGCTCATTCATAGTTTCTTTTTTCTTCTTTTTGAAAACTGTATATAACATTTGAATATTTTGTATGTGTGTAATAACAGAAAGATATTCTTTCTTATCAAGAAGCTCTCCTATAAAATTTTCTGCCCTGTAAAGACTCCTATCCATAAGGGTGTCATATTGTTCTTTATTTATAGAATTAAGATAAAAAAACTTTTGTATAAGCGGAATAGCAATAAAAGGTTTATTCTTAAGATATTCTAGTAAATATATTTCATTTTTATAAGAAGATTTATCAAATACAATCTCTACTTTATCTGCGTGGAGTTTACGATCTGCACGTAATTGAGAGTCTTTCAAAAATTGCGAAGAACAAGAAGAGAAAAACATAATAACAAGAATAATACATAAGCAAATATTTGTTTTAAGATATCTCTTATAATGAGTCATATCTATTTATTATTTACATCCTCAGACACCGTATTGCTTTTTGAAAAACTCAGTCCTGCACCTTTCATAGGTAAATTCAATAATTCTGAAACCTGTTCTCCCAACAGTGTTTCACATTTCATAAGCTCATTTGCTAGAATATCAAGTTTATCTTTATTGATTTCTAATATATCTTTTGCCATATCAAAAGCCTCGCCTAAAACAACCTTAATTTCTTTGTCAATTTCTCTAGAAGTTTCATCCGAGTAAGTAGATGATGAGGAAGAATCTATAGGAAAAAAGAGTGAAGTATTTTTTCTAGAATACGATATTGCACCTAATTTACTCATGCCCCAATCTCTAACCATTTTACTTGCAAGCTCCGTGGCTTGTTCAAGATCGTTTTGAACCCCTGTTGAATTTTCTGAGTAATATATATTCTCTGCAATAAATCCACCATAACATATTGATATTCTATCCATAAGATATCCTTTTCCCTTTCCATAGGAATCTTTTTCAGGCAAAGAAAATGCAACTCCAAGTGCACGTCCTCGAGGTATAATTGTTACTTTATGCAATGGGTCTGCATTTTTTAATAAAAGATGCAATAGGGCATGACCTGACTCATGACGAGCTGTTCTTAATTTATCTTCTGGAGTTATAACCTTGCTCTTTCGAGCGGCACCCATAAGTATTTTATCTCTTGCCTCTTCAAAATCTTCCATTAGAACTTCATTTTTTGATACTCGTGCAGCAAAAAGGGCCGCCTCATTTACTAAATTTGCAAGATCTGCTCCAGAACACCCAACAGTTGCTCTCGCTATCTGCGTAAGATTTACGCTAGGACCTAATTTTACATTTTTTACATGTATCTTTAATATTTGCTCTCGTTCATTCAAATCTGGCATATCTACCACAACTTGCCTATCAAAGCGACCAGGTCGTAATAAGGCAGTATCAAGAACATCCGCTCGGTTTGTCGCTGCAAGCACAATTATTCTATCATGTATATCAAATCCATCCATCTCAACAAGAAGTTGATTTAGTGTTTGTTCCCTCTCATCATGAACACCTCCTCCGTAGCCAGACGATCTTGAGCGACCTACTGCATCAAGCTCATCTATAAAAATAATGCACGGCGTACTTTTTCTCGCTTGATCAAAAAGCTCTCTCACTCTTCCGGCCCCAACACCTGCAAACATTTCAACAAAATCAGAACCAGACATATAAAAAAAGCTTACATGAGCCTCACCAGCACAAGCTCGAGCAAGGAGCGTCTTTCCTGTTCCAGGAGCTCCTACAAGTAATACTCCTCTAGGAATGCGAGCTCCTAATCTTTGAAATTTGTCAGGAATTTTTAAAAATTCTACAACCTCTTTAAGTTCATATTTTGCTTCATCTTGTCCTGCAACATCAGCAAAGGTAACTTTTTTCTCATCGTTGCGAACATAAGAACGCACTTTGCTTTTTGCAAAAGGGAAACTTCCTCCTCCAAAACTTTTTAGTCCTCGTAGCATATAAAATATGAATAAAATACTTACAAGCCATGGAAGTGCAGAAGATATGATTTGTATGATGGTAATGGGCTGGCGTTTCCCTATAACCATCACATTTCTTTTTTGTAATTGCTCCATTAATTTTCCATCAGGATAGGGTATAAGTGTTCTAAACTTACCTCCTGTAGATGAAAGTATACCTTCTACTTCTTTCCCATCAACAATAGTAACAGAGGAGATTTCTCCCTTATCAAGAAAAATCAAAAATTGAGAATAAGGGATCATGTTTTTTGAATATTCTCCAAAACTATTAAAGAAAAATGAAAAAGCAAAAACCCCTATCATAAATAGCATTATCAATAATATTGATTTATTAGAATTACGATTCTTACCATCTCCTTCTTGTTTCTTTCTATAATCTTCATTTTGATTACGAGAATCTTTACTATTCTGTTTTTCTTCATTAGGAAAATTAAAAAATCCTAGATAGTGCTTTATACCGCTATAGGTCTGACCTTTTAATACACGTATACTTCTTTGAGAAAGGAATAAAATACCTTTTAGAAATTTCACAAAAATTCTCCTAATTTATACTAAATTGTTTTTTAATTCTATTAATAACTTATTATATGTAACAGTAACAAAGCATATTTTTTTTTCTTTTTTTGCACTATACTCACTATCCCCTCTCTCATATGAGAAGTTCTGAACATCATCCTTTCTATGCCTATCGCTCACCAAAGAACGCCCAAGCAAAGTCTCACCCGCAACAAACACCACTCCCTTTAAATCTCGTATAATGGGAACGATATTCCATTCATTAACTCCCGAAGAAAGCAATGCAGCACGGATATTTATAGAATGTGAATTTACTTTTATACAATCATGCTTAGTAGGAAGTGTGACATATGCCTCACCTTCTATTACCATGCAATATGTAATTCCACATAAAATCTTACAAGAAGGATACTTATTAATCCTCCATCCAGCATGTATCCGCAACTCTTTCTTCAATCTAACAAGAGTACAATATATTATATCATATAAAACAAAATAATGTTTATTACTCATAAGATAGTGTCTTTTGTTATCACTTTCAAGTAGTCTTTTTGTTTCACTCTTTTTTCCCCATAAAATTTTTCTCTTAGTGCATAATATTACACAGTCATTAACGCTTGTACAGCGTCTTCCCTTCAAAAAAGAGATTTTTTTTATGTAATCTTCTATAAAAGAATACTTTATATATGATATACCCAAGATGTTTGCACCATCATATAGCATATTTACCTTTTGTTCAAAGCAAAGACTTTCAAATATTTTCCGCGAAAACCAAATACCATTTAAACACCTCATCCAATAATGCTGTAACGTTTTTTTATCTGCATTTATTCTTTCTTGCATTTGAGAAAATTTTGCAACATGACCGTCTGCTTGTAAAAACATATTTTGTACAGCTGGGAAAACGGTCTTTCTAAACTGATTCCTTTTATACTTAGTAGCACTATTACTTTTATCGGTATGAAAAATAGTTACATGCTTATGTAACTCAGCGGGTGTAAGCGTAAGAGCAGGCCTCAAGACATATTGATTATTCTTATTTTTTTCTTGATATTTTTTTGAAAGAACAGAGAACCGAGGAATACCAGATAACCCTCTCCTTCCTCTTCCATCTAAAAGACGCATCATTACCGTTTCAAACTGATCATACAAATGGTGCGCAGTTACAATATACGAAATATCCAAAAAGCCTGCAATTGCACTTAAACATTTATAGCGAACATTCCGTGCTTCTTCTTCCGTTTTGGGAATATCTATCACCGAAACACTATAAAGTGGAACAAAAGCTTCTTGAGTAAGAGTAAATACAGTAGAAAATTCTTTTTCTTGCGCAGCTAATTCTTGCATTCTATGATTAATATATGCCACATATATTTTATATTCCTTGTATATATCCTCTTTCTGAAAATAATGAAATAATCCTACACTATCTTTTCCTCCAGAAACAGCAAGCAATAACTTAGGAGTGCTCTTTTTTACAGAAATATCTTCTAAGGCATTATGACATTTTCTTTCAATACATCTTATACTATCTTTTAGAGCTTTTCCAATACATTCTGTAACATTACTCTTGTATTTTAATTTCATTATCAAGCCGTTTAGATAATTTATTTGGTATTTCATCTAAAGGATAGTGTAAAACATCCTTTAAGACATTTGCACTATAATTAAACATCTTTTCGTAGAGTTCGTCTTCAGATTTATTCCATGACTGTAATACATATGATGACATGTCCCTAAATGATTTTCCTATATTATCATTTTCCTTCCTTTCTCCTACACCCACATACAATTTATAAAACCCGGCTCCCACATGACTAACAATAGATCGAATACCATTATGAGTGCTTGAACTTTTCCTTGACGGTTTTTTACATCTCAAAGTTCCAACAGGAAGGTCAACAGTATCTACAATAACTATACAACATTCAGGAGCTATCTTATACCATGAGAGAAGAGATCGTGCCGCTTGTCCCGAAAGGTTCATATATGTAGTTGGTTTCGCAATAATAACCATATCTTCTTCATTCTTATGAAGTACTAGATATGCATGCAATGATGCATTACGAGAAAAAATACATTTAAATATATTCGCAATCTTCTCTACTATATGAAACCCTACATTATGTCGAGTATGTACATATTTATCCCCAATATTTCCAAGCCCTAAGATTAATATTTTTTTTTTCATATTTTACGCTATATTAGCATTACACATGTTTTATCAGCTATTTCTCCTAAGAAGAAAATTAGAGTCTACACGCCCTTTATTCTTTTTTATCCTCAGTCTCTTTTACAAGATCTGCCTCTGTACTCTCTTCTTCCTCTTCTTTTTCAGCATCCTCAATATCATGAGTTCGTGCCGCAGCCACTTGGAGTACAACTTGCTCTAAAGAATTAAGATATTTTACTCCCTCCATAGCTGGAAAGTCAGAAACATATAATGCATCCCCTATTTGTAAGTGCTCAATATTAAGTGTTATTTTTTCTGGCAAATCGCTAGGTAGACACTCAACTTCAGCCTCATGTAAAAAATGTTCTAACACTCCTCCTAAACGGACTCCCTCAGCGTTTCCGACAAGTGCAACCGGAGAAAGTGTTTTGAGTAATTTTCCTTTTTCTACTTCATAAAAATCTATATGTCTTAAAGTGTTGCGAATAATATCATTGTCATATTGCTTAATAATCACATCACGAGGCGTAGCTTCTCCCTCTATGTTTAAAGCGATAATGGCACTTTCAGAAATATGAGAAAAACTTTTTTAAATTCTTGGACATTTATAACAATTGGTGTTGATTCTTTATGATTCCCATATACAACCCCTGGTATTTTTCCATTTCGTCTCATATCATTAACAACTGCTTTTGTAGATATGGTTCGCTTTTGAGCATTTATTACATGTTCCATATATTCTCCTTCAAGTCTTATTTTTAAATTGATATTTTTCTGGAGTGGTAGGATTCGAACCTACGAATGCTAGGACCAAAACCTAGTGACTTAGACCACTTGTCAACACTCCATTACATAAGTTAGACTATAACTATAGTATATAAAAACCCTATACATTGTAAAGTCCTTAAAGCTATAAAAACAAGAGATTAATCCAATAATTTTAAGCAAGCATTCTCAAGTAAATACTCTCTATTAAGTATATGATCATTGCTAAAATATTCAATTACCTCGGAAAGATGCGATATTATAATAAATGAGATCAATGTCTTTTTATGTATATTAGAAATACATCCAAGTATATCTTCTCTTAAGCGCATATCAAGATGACTCACGGGCTCATCAAGAATAAGAAGTTTAGGCTCTTGTAAAAGGCTTCTGAGCAATGCTGCCCGCTGTAATTGTCCTCCCGATACTGCAGATGGAAAATGAGATAATAATTGTACAGAAAGTTCAAGATCACCACATATTTTTTCTATTTTGGAATATATTTCTTCTTTATTACATGGTTTCTTTATCATTTTCATATGCATGTAAGCAGATTCTAATACACTCTGTTCAACAGTAAGTAAGGGATTAAAACTAAGCAATGGCATTTGTGGAAGAAGTTGGATTTTTGAACGCAACAATCGCTCTAATCTTGACATACCATAGGTAACCTTTTTTCCGCATATATATACATTTCCTCGCTGTGGGGCATACGTACCAGAAATAATTTCTCCAAGAGTAGTTTTACCGCTTCCTGTATTTCCTCTAATAGTTATGAATTCATTCTCTCGTATAGTTAAATCTATATTTAAAAGAACGTAGTCCTTGTGTTCTTTAGGCCTCACATGCCTTAAATGAGAAAAGTAAAAAGGAAGATGTTTTTTCTTTGCACTATATGTAAAATGAATTTTTTCTGCTTTAAGACATACTCTATTTTTTAATAATGTTTCTTTCTTTGGATAAAAGGTAGAAAGAGATGCTACTTCCTTTAAGTGGTTTTTGTTGCCATGTAGAATAGAACATATAACCTTATCTGTAGATTTTTTCAATGTGGATATATCTCCAAAAAAAATCATTTCCCCAGCTTCTAACAACAATGCCTTATTGCAATATTTAAATGCAAGATAAGAACGGTGAGTTACCATAATAATGGTTTTCATCATATCACACAATAATTGTATAGATTTTTCCTCGTGGAAAGAATCAAGGGCTGAACTTACCTCATCGGCAAGTACCCATTTTCTTCCAGAAAGAATAGCAAATAGAATCATAGCTCTTTGAGCAGTGCCTCCAGAAAGTTCTATCCCGCGTTTCTTAAGAAAACTATCTTTTTCTTTCTTCATATTATGAGGGGCATGTATAAATCCAAGCTTTTTTAACATCTCCATAACTTCTTCTTCATAATCCGAATATTTCACACCTTCTTTTTTACGGATTTCTTTATATATGGAAGTAATTGTCTTACGCATGCTCCTCAAAGGATTAAGTGCTGCCTTAGAATCCTGTGGCATATACACACATTGCTGGGTAGGTAGTAAAATCTTTCCCGACATACTCATCTCTTGATTGAGCATTCCCATTAAACAACGCAAAATAGTTGTTTTCCCTGCTCCAGAACTACCAAGTATAGCAAGTCTATCTCCTTCTTCTACTGTAAAGCAGATATTTCTCATTATTTTCTGATTGTTTTTTTCTCTTACAGTAACGCTTACATTTTCAATTATAATACTTTCTCTCATTCTTATTTATACTGCCCTCATATTATTCCCCTCTTAAAGAAATAATCTATTAAAAACAATACATATATTACTATAACAACATAACATACAAAATAATAATTAATCTTTCTATTTATATATTGCCCGTATTCTAGTTTTTTTTCTTGACAATGTTTTTTCTCTCTTTTTGTACGAGTTTTATTGGGTTGTAGCTCCGCACTCAATACTTTAATGAGTACTATATCAAAGTATGGTATAGTGTGCGTTGTTTTATTTCTGTGAAAAGATAAAACAGTATCTGAAACAACAACATAAAAAGAATGTAAATAACGCAAAGAATGCGAAAAGATACCTCCTATTTTCCCTTTAAAAGTAAGCTTAGGACTTATACACCAAAGGGATAAGAATACGTATCCACACAATGTAAATGCTCTAAAAAAGCCTTCTTCTAATGCTCCCATAGTAATATTAAACCATAGGAATCTTCCTATAACCCTTCCATTAGGTATAAGTAAATAAAAGAATACAACAGAAAATATGAGAGATATAAAATATAATATTTTTATCTTCTTAGTTGTTCTCGCCAATAAAAAGAAAACTACCATTTGCACAAATCGTATACTTACACTGCTCGTAAGCATGTAGGGGATAAAAGAAAGCCCTCCAAGCGTCATAAGCATAAGTGCTTTTTTTTTGTTCATTTTGTGTTTCTAATGTAATATTTTTTTCTACCTTTTCTCTCTTTTCTTTTTCTACTACCTGCAAGCTGTTCTTATAGCGTTTTCGCAAAGCGTGTACTATTTGTGATCGTAAAGAAAAATATTGTGCCATCATACCTACAAAAAGCCCAGATACAGCCCCTAAAACAAACAAGTATGGGGCAATAATCCACGCACTTCTTCCAAATACAAAAAATACAGCCGCCGTTATTTGCACTATATTGCTTATACTCGCCCCTATCATACTCATTCCAATGAGACTTACTTTGTCTTGAAGTATTTCTTTACATGCCCACATACTTAGAAATCCTGCAATAGATCCTAGAAATGAGAAAACAAAGACATACGATACAATAGTACCATTTATGATCCCGAGCCCTATCACCTTAAGTATTACAACAATAAATGCATCTCTAAACAAGAAATCTTTAATTATGAGCAATACTGCTATATTTGCAAGTCCAAAGCGAAAAAATGGCATCGGTCGTGGTAAAAGATATTCTATAGATGAAAGATAGAGGCTACCTGCTCCAAAAAATGCTATTAGAGATATTCGAGAAAGAAAAAACATGAATTCGCTCCACTATGTCCACCATGTTTTTAGATGGGTTCCATACACTATGAATAGTATACTGATTTTTTATATCTTATACTACTAGAAATAGTGATTCACTAGTAGTCTCTTTATAAGTATTTACTTGTATTTTTGTTACAAGTTATTTATACTTAAGTCATCTATGAAATTAATAGAGGAGAAGTGCGAGAGTGGTTGAATCGGGCTTCCTGCTAAGAAGTTGTGTTCTAACAGGGCACCGAGGGTTCGAATCCCTCCTTCTCCGTATGTACCCATAGCTCAGCCGGATAGAGCATCAGATTGCGGTTCTGGAGGTCGGTGGTTCGAATCCACTTGGGTACGAAAATGATTTATGAAACATATTGCTATTATCCCAGCTCGTAGCGGCTCAAAAGAAATACTCAACAAGAACATACTCTCTCTTCTTGATAAACCACTTATTGCGTACACAATAGATGCCGCTCTCAAAAGTGGGATTTATGATGATGTCATAGTATCTACTAACAGTGAAAAATATGCAGAAATTGCTCGTTCTCATGGAGCACATGTCCCTTTCTTACGCTCTGATGATCTTTCCCAAGATTCTACCATACTCAAAGATGTCACATTCCATGTACTTAAGCAACTTAAAGATATGGGAAAACAATACAAAACGGTAAGTGTATTACAACCAACCTGTCCTTTACGAGATTATATAGACATACAAAACGCCTATACATTCTTTTGTTCAAAAAAAGCTGAAGCAATCATAAGTATCTATAAAACTAAAAACCCCTACTACTATGGAGGAACACTTCCTCCTTCAAAATCTTTAAAATATTTTATACCCCCAAAATATAGGCAAAAACAAAGACAAGACATGGAAAAATTTTACATGATTAGCGGGGCAATTTTCATGGCAAATGTACAATTATATACAAAAAATAACGACCCTTTTACCCTATCCTCGTTTGGATTTTGCATAAACCAACATCACGCTCTTGATATAGACAGTGTGGAAGATTTACTCTATGCACAACTACTTTTACAAAACAAAACTTTGTGATTTTTTATCGTTTATTCCTATTTTTGTTTTTGGTGGGGAATGACGCGGGATTTTTTACATGAACATCCATTTGAGGAAACGGAATATCTATATTATTTCTCTTAAATGCCTTCCAAATAAGCATGTTTATTTGACTCTTTGCTACAAATTTATTTTTCACATCCGCTACGCGTAATCCTCCACGAACAGTAATTCCAGAATCATCAAAAGAAACCACTCGGAAAAATATACATTCATCCTTTTTATCTTTATAATCACATTTTTCTAGTACTTTTAAAAATAACTTTTTCTACTTTTTCAAGGTCACTTGTATAACTTACTTGAACCACTGAACTAATAATTATCTTAGGATCAGTATGTGAAAAATTTTGTATAGGTTCGCTCGTTATATATTTATTAGGAATAATAAGCTCCTCTTCTGTAACAGCCCTAACAACTGTATTAAGCAAATTTATTTTCTGAACATTCCCTTCAATTCCTTGTATAAAAACCCTGTCTCCTTCTGTAATAATTCGAGTAAAACTAATAGTAATGCCTGCTACAATATTTGCAATGCTATCTTGCAAACCAAACCCAATTCCAATACCTAATGCACCAAAAACAACGGTAAGGGATGATATATCTATTCCAAGAACAGGAAGTCCCACTAAAAAAAATAGGAAAAAAGAAACATATCGTATAATTCCAGAAAGTCGTTTAAAAAAACGCGTATTTTTATTTTTATTTAATGAAAATACAGTAGTACTTGTTTTTTTTAAATAGAGAGAAAGTACATTTGAAAAATATACCAAAAACCCTATTCCAAATAGTGACAAAAAAGATATTTTTGTCTTTCCTGATGAAAAAATAGGCGCAGAAAATATAGAAAAGAAGCGAGCAACCACTGTAAGTAGTGATAAAAACGAGAGAATTATCCAAATAAACCCGACAACAAATACTAAAGAGCTTATTTTTTTTGCCCTCTGAATCATACGATACTCTCTTTGTTTTTCTATAGCATTTGTCTTACCTTTTTTAAAAACATTAATAGTTAGCACAAATAAGATTAATCTCGCTAATATTATCTTTCCAAGAAACAAAAACAAAACAGGCAGTATAAATTCAAAGATTATCTTTTCTCCTGTAATTGAGATACTATTAATTATTACTATTTCTTTACTAAGATAAAAAAGGATGTTTTGCATTATTTTACATTATACATATGTTCAAACAGCACATACGTATTCATAATTTCTCAGCCTGTTTAGAAATCTGAAAAACGATATTCCCAAAAGCATTCGCTCTTGTGGGAGTAAGGATTATATCAAGGTCTACGACATCAAGAAATTCTCCAATAAGCTCCTTCCCTCTCATACACATTTCTCCCATACTCAGCATTTGACAGGTCAAAGAAAGGATCCCTATAAACCCCTTTACAAGCATCACATCAGAATCACCCATTATAATTGGATTACCCGTTTTAGACTTTTCTACATATACATATGCATTTGAAATACATCCATTTACAAAAAATGCTTTAATGCGTTTGTCATCAGGCAGTGCGGGTAATTGCTCTCCATATTTCATAAGGAACCGCAGCATTTCCATTGCATCTATTTCTTTTATATCATTAAGTTTTATTGCAATTTCCTGTAGCTTTTTTCTGCATTGTTCTACACTCATTCATCACTCCTCAATAGAAGTCCATGTTGCTCCATCAGGAGTATCTTGTACTTGGACTCCAGTGCTTTCTAATATATTCCGTATGCTATCTGAAAGTGCATAATCTTTTTCATCTCGAGCATTTTTGCGCATGTCTATAAGGTACGATATAAGTGCATCATAGCGCTTTGAACTACAAAAAACACTTTTCAATCCAAGTATGTTTGCGCAAAAATCATAGTATACGCATGCAATATCTTTAAATTCATCAGAATAAGCTTTATCCCATGAAATTATTTTCTTAGCAATAGAAAATAATATAGGTATAAGCACTGGAAGATTCATATCATCCTCAAAATAAGAAAAGAGCTGATTATATATAGCTTTTGCTTCGCTTTTTTCTGCTATTTGATCAATATGTTCTCTTAGCACGATGTTTTTGCGAGAAAAAGGAGGTGATTGTTCATAAAAGAGCACACCTTTAGATATTCTCAACGCCTGCTGTAACTTTTTCATTCCTATCTCAACAGAATGTAATGCCTCATCAGATATGTCAAGGGTATTTCTGTAATGAGATCTTAATAAAAAAAACCGTACCGCTTCAGGCGAATATGCCTTACTTAAAGAAGGATGATCTCCTTTAAAAAATTGTTCAAGAGTAATAAAATTCTCAAATGATTTACTCATTTTCTTACCACACACAGTAACCATGTTATTATAGAGCCAATATTGTGCGGGTATTGTGTTGTGCCTTCCATAACATTGTGCAATTTCAGCTTCATGGTGAGGAAACTGCAAATCAATTCCTCCTCCATGTATATCAAAAGGCACTCCTAAATATTTTTCACTCATAGCACTACATTCTATATGCCAACCTGGAAACCCTTCTTTCTTTTCCCATGGAGTTTTCCATTTCATTATGTGAGAATCTTCTGCTTTCTTCCATAGTGCAAAATCAAGCTCACTTCTTTTTTCACTCTGTCCTACTAATGTTCGTTGACCTGCAAGTAAATTGTCAATTTGTTTTCCAGACAGCTTCCCATAAGTTTTATATCTTTTTAAAAACGTAACAAGATCAAAATATACAGAACCATTAGCCTTATAGGCAACGCCTTTTGACAATAACTCTTCTATATATCCAATCTGTTCATATATATGAGCAGATGCAAGCGGTTCTATAGTAGCTGGCAACACATTAAGCATAGAAAGTCCATCTCTATATCGTGATGTATAGTAATGAGCTACTTCCATAGGCTCCTTCTTTTCTATTTTTGCTAATTTCGCAATTTTATCTTCCCCTCGTTCTTCTACCTCATCTTCTAAATGCCCAACATCAGTTATATTGCGAACATATCGAACTCTATACCCTTTGTATAAAAAATACCTATACAGCATATCAAACACAATGGCACATCGTGCAGTTCCTAAATGAGGATCTCCATATACAGTAGGACCACATACATACATGCCAACAGCATTAGAGTGAAGAGAAACAAATTTTTCTTTTTTACGAGATAAATAATTATAAATGTAAAGCATTATATATTCATATTATATGGTATCATATTTTATTTTTATATACATGTTAAAATATAATTTTCTTCTAATAGTTTAAAGAATGGTAAAATATAAAAATAAATGCATTATTATAGTTATACTATGTAATGTAACTATCAAAATAATTATTTATATATGAAAAAAGTATTACAAATTTTTTTAATAAGTTTTGCAAGTATAACTGGGATACTGCTTGGAATAGGCATTGCCAACACATATAACGCCGGGGTTATTCAAAGATATACAAAACAAACAATCGCTCTCCCTACAAAAGTATTAGATACCAATAACAACCTTATTACTACTTTCTTCTCAGTAGAAAATAGAAAATTAGTTCCATTTAATGAGCTTCCCCGCATACTCTATCTTGCATTAATCACAAGAGAAGACAAAACCTTTTTTAATCATCAAGGTTTTAGTATTAAAGGAACCTTGCGAGCAGCTTGGAATCTATTAAGGAAGCAATATTCACCAACTGGAGGATATGTTTCTGGAGGAAGTACCCTCTCTCAGCAAGTTGCAGGCGTACTCTATGCCGATAGAAGAGAATTCTCTATCAAACGAAAATTACGTGAGCTATGGTGGTCCATACTCATAGAAAAAAATTGGTCAAAACAAGAAATATTAGAAGAATATCTTAATAAAATGTATTTTGGTCATGGGAATTATGGAGTAGAAACATCAAGCCAATTCTTTTTCGGACATAGTGCAAAAGAGATAGATGCGTCGGAATCTGCAATGTTAGTAATACAACTTGCAAGCCCCGTAACATATTCACCGTTTAAAAATCCGAATTTTGCACGCGAACGTCAAAAAGAAATTCTTTCACAAATGGAAAAGTTACATTTTATAACACAAGAAGAAGTAGATTCTAATTTTGATGCATACTGGGATAACTTTGACTATACTAGAGAAGGCTTCTCTGGAGCATTTCTTAAACGAGATGACAAAGCCCCTTACTTTAGTGAATATATAAGAAACATTCTTAAAACAGAACTTGGTTTTTCTAATGAAGAAATTAATACAAATGGATACACCATATACACATCTCTTAACCTTGATGTACAAAAGAAAGCAGAAGGATATTTTACTGGAGGATTAACACGTGCAAATAGAATTTATAAATCAAACATAAAACAACAAAGAAATAAACAAGAAACCATATTTCCAACAATGACCTTGATAATGAATCTCTTTGATGGAACTGGTTCTTTTTTAAGAGCAGGGGTATTACAGGCTCAAGCAGCAAAGAAGTACTTTCTAACTACAATGCATCCTATTGTATCACTCTCTCATCTGCTTTTTGAAGCATCTCCTAATACCATTGTTGGTCAGACCATTGGAAAATCTCAAAAACAATCCCTAGAAATAGACCAAGAAGAAACTGTAGAAGGAGCTCTTATAACTATTGATAATGTTAATCATCGTATAGTTGCAATGATAGGTGGAAGTAAATTTGATGCGACAAACCAATTTAATAGAGCTGTAAATGCTTTTGTTCAACCGGGATCTTCGTTTAAACCTTTGTATTATGCAGCAGCCCTTGATGCAAAAATCATTACCCCTTCGACTATTATCTGGGATAGTCCAGTTATTTTTCATGACCAAGACGGACAAGCATATGCTCCAAAAAATTATAAGGGAGAATGGAAAGGACCTGTAACTATTCGTACAGCACTTTCGCATTCTATGAATGTAGCTTCACTAAAAGTATTAAACCAAATTGGTTTTGATAGAGCATTATCAACAACAGGAGCCTTGCTTGATTTACAAAAATCAGATTGGAAAAGAGCAGGGCTCGTACCAAAATATCCTATAGGTCTCGGAATTGTAAGTGTATCGCCCTTTGCAATGGCAAAGGCCTATGCCACAATAGAAAATTTAGGAAAAAAAATCTCTCCCATCTCTATCTTATACATTAAAGACAGAACTGGAAAAACAATCTATCAATATGAAAAAAATCCTACAAAGCTCTTTGAAAAAGAGCAAATTATAAGCCCCCCTGCAGCTTATATTCTCACTTCTATCTTACAAACAACAACACAAAGCGGGACACTTGCGTATGCTCGATCATTAGCAAAAGGGTTTACCCAACCTACTGCAGGAAAAACAGGAACAACGCAAAACTGGTCAGACTCATGGACAATTGGCTTTACTCCATATTATACAACAGCAATATGGATGGGCTTTGACCGTGGGGGGCAATCATTAGGAACAAATCAAACAGGCGCAATCACAACAGGTCCAGTATGGGCAAAATATATGGAAGATATCAATAAGGCTCTTCCTATAAAGAACTTCAAGCGCCCCAATAATATTGTAAGCGTTGTTATAAATCCTAATACAAATAAAATTGCTGTGAGTAGATCAAAGAAAAAGCGAAAAGAAATTTATATAGCCGGCACAGAACCAAAAATATACGATACTCCTAATGAAACAATACTTATAGAAACTCAGCTAATAAATAAACTTGAAGAGAGTAGATGGAACCTCACATTACCAAACAATACTTCACCACCAATAACAAAACGTTTTCAAAATAAAAACAACAATATCTTTTTGAATATTCCCTCCAAACGATTCCTTTCAAGAAAACAACCATCTAAAACATTATCTAATAAAAAAGACAACAACACTCAATCTCAAAATACAACAGAAAAGAAGATCACAAATCCTTTTTTAGAATAACATATTAGAAACGCCATATCTCATTTACAGTATGTTGAGTTTCACAATAATTACAAATATATAAATTGTTTTTATAGCTATAAAAATCTGCATATGCTGGTTCATAATGGGATGGGTGGGATATACACTTTTCATTTCTACAATATGTTTCAGAAAAATTATATATGCGACGAGGATGGCGCACCCTCATTTTCTTTACTACAGAAGAACTCCTAATTACATTAATTGTACATCCCGATGATATTGCTCCTATCTTTTTGAGTTGAGATTTATCTTCTATAACAATATTAGGAATAGATATAATGCCCTTATAACATCCCTTTTTGGTAGATTGAAATACTCCATGCGTACTCACCATATTAAAGCCAAGAATTCTTCGGATTACATCTATTCTATTCCATATGGACTCTACAGAATGTCCTACTCCAATATGATCAATAACTGTCCCATTTGATACAAGTTTGATTGTAATTTTATTGTCTGTCCTCACCGTATGTGAAAATTGTGAAAGATCTATCTCATAGAGAAAATCTGTTTTTTTTGTTTTCTCTACTATAGATTCTCCTTCAAAATCCTCTCCCACCTTTCCCGACAGCATACTTAACAGTAAAACTCGAATATGATACCCATTTATGGATTGCATATCCCAAGCATTATGGGGAGTATTGTCTAGAAATTTAGGAATGGTAGGATCCATTTTATTTCTAGGCAACGGATGAAAGAAAGCTGCTTCATCAGAAATCTTTGAAAGATATTTCTTTTTAAAGATAATAGAGCTTCTAATTCTACTAATATTTTTTAGAACATCTTCACTCATCCTTTCAAGCTGTAACCGAGTAAAGTACCATAGTGAAGCTATGTTTTTTTGAGAAAGATATTCTTCTATAGAAGAAAAACTACGAACTTCAAAGCCTTGTTTTTCCATCTCAGTTTTATAATAAGCAGGCATTTCTATTTCTGATGGGGCTATGAGATCCACTTCTACTTCTTTAAATACACGAAGCCCATCTTTTTTTGAATGAACAGTACGACTATGATACAAATCACCAATAAGTGCAATATGAATATGATCATAGCTCCCGTTCAATACTTCCAAAAAACTAAATTCATCTAAAAATTCTTGCGTTGGATGCTCATGCCTTCCATCTCCAGCATTAATAAAAAAGGGACGACTCATTATTCCCATTTTATTAACATACTGTGAGAATGCAATTTCAAGCCACCTACACGTTCCTTCAAACGAAGTTCGCACAATAAATCCGGTACTCTTTGAATATCCTACAAGCATGCGAACAGTATCTGTAATTGATTCTTTCTTCTCAAAAGAAGAGCTCTCTATCTTAAAATCGTTTACCCTCAAAGCATGATATTTTGCAGCATTGAGAAAAGATTCTTTTGTACGAGTAGAATTTTCTTGAAACAATAAATATAAGGATAAATCGCCATCATTTATGAGAATTTTTTTTATGGCATCTTTATCATTATTATAAAATGCTTTCTTATATTGCGAAGTCTTATTATACAAATACTTTTGCTCATCTAAACTTAAATCTCTCACAAGATGTATAGTTCTTCCTTTAAATGGGTGACAAAAAGATGACATTTCATTTATTAGTATATCACAAGAAGTGAAAGAAATCTAAAGGATAATGTTACTCTGTAGATACAATTTTAATAAATCGTTTTTTTCCATATTTAAGAAATGTACATCCCTCAGTAAAATGCTTTTCTTGTAATATCATATTTTCATCTAAGATAAGGTTCTCTCCTATTCTTGCTCCTTTCTGAGCTATAAGCCTTCTTGCTTCACTTTTAGAAGCACAAAGCTTTGATTTCACATATAAATCAACAAGAAATATTCCATCTTCTATTTCCCTAGGAGTTACAACATGTTCTGCATGAATATGTTCTCCCGTTTCTTCTCCATACACAACAGCTTCTGCAGTTTCTGCAGCTTTTTTTGCTTCTGTTTCACCATGAACCATACCTGTAATAGTCAACGCTAAAAGTTTCTTTAAAGGATTGAGTTCTGCTCCTTGATAATTTTCAAACATTTTCACCTGCTCTAATGGCAGAAAAGTATACAATTTAATAAATCTTACAACATCCTTATCGTCCACATTACGCCAATATTGATAAAAATCATACACTGAAGTAAGTTTTCTATCAAAAAATATCGCTCCCTCTTCTGTTTTGCCCATTTTTGCCCCATCAGAACGAACTATTAAAGGATGTGTATAGCCAAACACTTCCACCCTATGTATTCTACGAATAAGATCTACTCCTGCAACTATATTGGCCCATTGATCTGCACCGCCTATCTGAAGATGGCATGTATTATATTTGTAAAGATGTAAAAAATCATAAGCCTGTAATAACTGATAGCTAAATTCAAGAAAACTTAATCCACCCTCAAGCCTATTTTTATAAGTATCAAAACTAAGCATTCTACTCACAGAAAAATGTTGACCTACATCACGCAAAAAATCTATGTACTTTATGGAACACAACCAATTCTCATTGTTTTTCATTACTGGAGTTACATTGAGTGCTTTCATTATATGGCTTGCTTGGTCAAATATGTATTGTGCATTTTTATTCAACTCATCGTTAAATAACATGGGTCGTGCTTCTGTTTTTCCCGAAGGATCTCCCACTCTTGTTGTTCCACTTCCTATTAGGATTATTGGAGTATGTCCATAACGTCCAAAATGGGCAAGTGCTAATAAAGGAATAAAATGTCCTATATGAAGACTACTTGCCGTGGGATCAAACCCTGCATATATTGTTATTTTTTCTTTTGAAAGTTTTTTTTCAAGCTCTTTCTCATTTGTACATTGAAAAAGAAACCCTCTCTCTTTTAGTTCTTCCCAAACTGTCATTATACCCTCTTATATTCTTTTATGCGTTTTTTTACTGTATCAATAATGGCTCCTAAAGGAATGCGTAGCTGTTCCATACTATCTCTAAATCTTATAGTAACCATACTATCCTCTTTGCTTTCATAATCAACCGTAATACAAAAGGGAGTTCCGATTTCATCCTGTCTCCTATATCGCCTTCCTATGGCCCCCCCGTGGTCATAAAACGTATTATATTCCTCTTGTAATTCTTTTTCTATTTTCTTTGCAATAATAGGAAGCCCATCCTTTTTTACAAGAGGAAAAATTGCTACTGTCACGGGAGCAATTTTAGGATGCAAATGTAATACCACTCGCGTGTCTTTAGATCCATTCGCTACTGAAACATTTTCTTCTTCATATGCATCACAAAGTGCCATAAGCACGCTTCGAGTAAGCCCAGAAGAGGTTTCTATTATGTATGGGATATATTTTTCTCCACCATTTTCTGATACATAACGCAAATCTTTCTTAGAAAATTCCATATGACGAGAAATATCATAATCACTTCTATTATGTATCCCTTCTAATTCACTCCACCCAAAAGGGAATTTATATTCTATATCAAAAGCCTCTTTTGCATAATGTGCAAGTTCATCAGAAGAGTGCTGATGAAATCTGAGATTCTCACTTCTAATACCCATAATAGAATAATATTCCATTCGTTTTTGTTTCCAATATTCAAACCATTTCTGAGCATCATCAGGATGCGAAAAATATTGCATCTCTAATTGCTCAAACTCACATGTTCTAAATATAAAGTTTTTTGTAGTAACCTCATTCCTAAATGCCTTTCCCATCTGAGCTATACCAAAAGGGATTGCAACCCTACTCGTTTGTAATACATTTTTAAAATTAACATATATCCCTTGAGCAGTCTCTGGTCTAAGATAGACTTTCATTCTCGTTTCTTCCGTAGATCCCATCATGGTAGAAAACATTAAATTAAAATTACGTGGTTCGCTAAGAGGATTTCCATTTGGGCTCACTTTTGTTTCTCTTTGCTCATGAGTTAAATGATCCCATCTATATCGTTCATGTGTTACTGTATCTTCAGTCATAATATCTACAAAATTTCCTACATGTCCACTTGCCTCCCATACACGAGGATGCATAAGTATTGATGCATCAAGCCCAACGATATTAGCATGTTTTCTCACCATTTCACACCACCACATTTTGTGTATATTTGATTTCAAATCTACTCCAAGCGGACCATAGTCCCATGCAGAACTAAGTCCATTATATATTTCAGAAGATTGGTATATAAATCCTCGCCGTTTGCATAACGACACTATATTTCCCATATTAGTCATACATATACATTGTAATTGTTTTTATATGTTTTTTTTAAAGAAACCCATGCAAAATTATAAATTTCTATACCAGTAACTTTTCTACTTTCTCTATTCGTGTAAGAACTGTATCAAGAGATAATCTTTTCGCAAGTGCCAGTATTGGCGGCGAAGTTTTACTGCCAGTAAGTGCCATTCTTAATGGCATAAGTATGTGTTTAAGACGCAATCCCCGTTGTTTGCTTTCGCTATGTATTGCATCTTGCAATTCTTTTTCAGATAACTCCCAATATTTACTAAAACAAAATCTTGCACAAGAAAGTCCACTTTTAACTGTTTCAATATCACTTTCTTCGCATAACATTTCTTTACTTGGAAGTATAGGTTCAGAAAAAAGTGCAGATAAAAGGTTAGGAGCATCACTAAGCAACTCTAATCGCTCTTTTATAAGCGGTATAAGAGAAAGGAGTAGATCGTACTCTGTATCCTTTAAATATCCCTTATTTATAAAAAAAGGTAATAATGATTTTGCAAGAACATCATTATCAGATTCTCTTATATAATGGGCATTAAACCACCGTAACTTTTGCATAGAAAATTGTGCCGGAGCCTTATTTATATTTCCACGAGAAAAAAGCGTTTCTAACTCTTCCATTGTGAAAAACTCCATTGCCCCATCATATGACCACCCAAGCAATGCTATACAATTTATAAGCGCTTTAGGAAGTACGCCCATGAGCCGTATATCTTGTATACTCATAGAACCGTTTCTTTTAGAAAGTTTTTGTCCATCTTCTCCCAACACCATGGGCAAATGACAAAACTGTGGTTTTTCCCATTCAAATGCTTCGTAAAGATAACAATGCACGGGAGTTGTAGGTATCCATTCTTGCGATCGCATTACATGAGTAATCTTCATAAGATGATCATCTACTACATTTGCAAGATGATAGGTAGGCATGCCATCTGATTTTAATAGTATTGGATCAGGGATAAGATCTTTATAATTCCGAGACACCTCGCCCAACACCATGTCGGTAAACGTTGCCATACCTTCCAATGGCATTTTTACACGAATAACTGGAGATATACCTTTTTTTCTATATCTTTCTTGTTGCTCTACAGAAAGATCGCGCGAACTTCTATCATACGAAGACACATTTGTTTCCAAACTATTATGATTATATTTCTCCGATGTAAAACAATAGTATGCCCTTCCTTTCTTTACTAGTTCATCTGCATATTTTTTATAAATATCAGATCTCTCCGACTGGACATAGGGTGCATATTCTCCTTTTGCCGTATGTTCATCTATATCTACTCCAAGCCATTCTAATGTACCAAAAACATCATCTCTATACACATCCTCACTTCTTATCCTGTCAGTATCTTCTATTCTTACTATGAAGCTCCCAGAATGAGATTTAGCAAATAAATAATTAAACAACGCTGTTCGGACCCCACCTATGTGTTGATATCCCGTAGGAGATGGGGCATATCGTACTCTTACAGACATATTTCAAAGTGTATAAGAAAACCTCATTTCTGTATAGTGTGGCTTACTATAAAACATACAAACAAGGTTTAATAACTCTATCGTTTTGCTTTGCTTTCTAAAACAATAGTACCTATAATTTCTTTATCGTGGAGCCAAGCAGAATCGAACTGCTGACCTCAACAATGCCATTGTTGCGCTCTACCAATTGAGCTATGACCCCTTTGTATCAATTATTATTATACAAATTATATAAAATTCTTATATGGGTTTCTTTACATTTGAAATAATTCATAGTGAATATGTTTAGGGAATATACCACACATGTTGAGCATATTTCGTATTGATTTTATAAGCACTGGCGAAACACACACCAAATACTCTTCTTGAGAATAACCTGGATGTGATTTTATAACATCTTTAGTAAACATTCTTCTCCCCCTCAGCACGATAAAAATGTTGTATGTCAATATGAAGCAAAGATTCTTCCATATGAGAAAGGTGTTTTTGAAATACATTCTGAGTGTTTTTTTCTTTATGTAAAGAATGTATCCAACACATTGTTATAATGTAGTGCTTTTTCTCATAATATGCTGCCATATCTTGTAATATTCCCCAAAAAGGAACAACACCAATACCACCAGCAATAAAAAAACAATCTATCTGTTTGAAGATAAAAATTTCCATAAGGTCCATCAATAACAAGATTCATGCCCTTTCTTGCTTTTTTCATGATTTTTAAGGTGGAATACTAGTCACCCTGTATAGTAAAAAATACACCCTGTTTTTTCTTATCTTCTTTCTTTAATTCTCATCAATAAACGTTAAGAATCCAAACTGCCCTGCTCTATAGGAAAAAGCGTACTTAAGCTATTTTTTGAAAGAAGAAAAGAAAGGGTAATAATAGTATTACTTTAACGAATAACATTTACAAGTTTCCATATTCTCTTTTTCAAGTAAGAACGGATGTCTAACTTTATATATAAAGTACGTTCCAAAAGAAAATATAAAATACCCCATCATTACTACATATGTAATAGGCATAGCACTTTTATACGCTGTTTAACTTATTATGAATAAATATAAATACTGCAGAAATTATTGCTATAAAACCATGAATTTGTTTGAATTGAATATAATCAATTTTTTCTTTGGCACATGCATATAATATTCTCACTATCGGAAGTCGTGCTATGGGGGCATCTACCCACAATAATATCGCTACAACAAGCCCCAATATTGTAGCAGGTGAACTTAAACCTCTAGTTATGCCATGCACCAAGTATAAGTATGGCAATACCTCTTGCCATAACCCGTGCAAATAGATAACCTTAGGAAGCCCAACATTTCTTTCTAATGTTCTGCTTCTTGAAGCTGTAATAAATTAAGACATAAACCAATAAAATAAAAATATTGAAGTAATTTTATTTAATAAAAAGCTAGAAAATAGTTCAATTGGAAACAATCTAAAGAACTCTACAGACAATATACCTATTGTAGACAATGGTAATATAAAATATGCAGGAATAAAAAACAAATAAAACCCAGGTATTATCTTACTCTACTATAGAAAGTAATTCTGGAATAATAATTCTTCTCATCATCATTATTGTAGATCTTTGGGGCGAGGGGGAGACTATTCCATCTACCCCATCTGGGAACTTAATTACCGACCTATTTCTTCGGTATATTCAATTACAATGAGTTTATTACTTTTTCGATGTTTTATCATAAAAGAAGATATTTCTTTAGGAAACGACGTTCTCCCAAATTAAGCTATTATTACTACATCATAAGTAGTAAAAACATCTTACTTACCTTCTTATTATTGAATAAGCTTTATAGAACTATCTATATCAAACTCTATAAGTGTCTTTCTAATGTCCTTATGAGAGATATCTTACTCCCGGATTATTATTCTTTTCATACAATAATACTATTTTCTTTGAATTTTCTTCCTGCTTTTGATGTTGATTAGCAAATGCTATGCCCCAACTGTAAATAACACCATAATATAAAAACAACGTTTTTCTCATGACATTATTATAGTTAAAAATATTTGAAGGAATCAAGAAATTAAAAGTTTATACCTAAAAACAAATAAAGTTTTATAAAGAAAAATATATTCTTTTGAATACTTTCTACTATAAAATTCTAATATTCTTTTTATAATTATTTAGTAAACAAAGCTTTAATTCTAAATTTTGATAGAGGCTTTCTTTTCCCTTTAAACATATATATATTTTTTTTAATAGTATGAGGTCGAATGCTTTTTATCTCTATAGATTCGCTCAAAATAGCGTTAGCATCCTCTTTATAAAAAAGATTACCTTCTAATGCACTTTTATATGGAGTACTATCCACAGAAATAGTATATTCTTTTAGAATTCTTCTATTTTCTATATCAAACCCTATTTTAAAAAAACCAGGTTGACCATAACACAATGCGTTTTTGTGCTTATAATCTATCTTTTTTTCAACTACTTGTACAAGTTCTATATAATCTACATGCATAAGATTTCCAAAGACTCCTTTATTCTTTGTATCACTTCGCTTTAATGCCGCTCTTCTTATTTTTATATTATTTTCCCAAAAACAAAAATCTTCAAATATACCTGTTTTGTCATACATAACAGTATCAAATCCACCCATTTCTTTATAAAAATATTTAGTAGCTTCCATATTATGAGTTCCTATAATTATAGAACACACACCACCCATATTATTCTTATTTATTGTAGACTTTTCCTCCTCATCACCATTTCCTATAATACCTATCATATTATATTCATTATCTCGTATATAAAGCCGTTTCTGTCCCAGAAAATCATCAGTTATAGTCGACACTTCAATATTTTCTTGTTGTATCATAGATCGTATTGCATAGATATTTTTACATTGTAAAAGTATTGCAAGTATCCCTGTATTTTCTAATTCTGTAGGCCGTTGCGGTTTATGAGGTATTTTATTTATAGTATTCCATATTTCTATTCCAGCTCCTCCATTTTTATTTATAAGAAAACATACATCTTGTATAAGAAGTGTATTGTTTGTATACCGCAAAAGCATATTGCGAACATTGCTTTCTTGAAACAAGCAATATTCAAAACCTAATACATTTTCATAAAAAGATTTCGTCTCCTTATATTTGTGTACGCCTAATCCAATATTCCAAATTTCTCCCATTTACCTTTCCTCTATCTTTATAACGCTAACAAACATAATTGTTTTTGTTTTTTCTTCTTCACACAATCTACTTTAATCTCAAATTCCTGTATCCCCTCAGAATATGAGGCAACTTCACCGGGCATAAAGAAAAATCGTAGTGCAACAATATTGTCTTTTTCAAATAAAGGAATAAAATTTCTAAATGCAGATTGAGATGCCAATCCCTTTTTTATTAATACTCGCCTCTCTAAGCAAGCATTTCCCTGTGTTCGTTCATATTCCTCAACAGTATCATAAACCCGAGTCCAATCTTCATCGCGTCTTTTTGCTCTCTCAAAACGTCTTTTTTCTCTCCGTATGTATTTATTCTCAAAAAACACCTGCACTTGAGAAACAAGAGTTTTCCTTTTTATGGTTTCAAAATTTTTTCCTATAAAAAAATCATCAATGTTCATTATGTTGCGTGTTAGCCTGTTATATATTATGGGCACATAATATATAACAGTATTAGTCTCTCCTCCAGTAAAAACAGAAATCTTCTGCATAAACACCATATAGTATCGTTTGTTACTTACCACTTTTATAGAATAATTATATGTTATTTGCAAATCTATAACATCTGTTTTCATACCCATAA
Source organism: Spirochaetia bacterium (assembly GCA_965216965.1). Lineage (GTDB taxonomy): Bacteria > Spirochaetota > Spirochaetia > WTKD01 > CBDAKK01. The sequence goes on from CBDCGX010000006.1 coordinate 41,219, forward strand.
TATTTCCTATAAGAGAAAAAGACCTTACAAGAGTCTTGGCTATAGATCGATTAAGAATATCTTTGTCTTTTGAATAGTACGAAAACCAATTATCAAAGAATATTTTGATATTTATCTTGCGAAGCTTTAAGTCTGTTTTGTAATTAAGCTTATATTTCCACACATTATTACTCTTATTCTCACTCTTTTCCAAAGAAAACACATATGGATAAAAATCATTTGATAAGAAGAAGCTCTCTATTCTTCGTTTTATTATAAGTGGGAAATTCGCAGGAACATCAATCTTATTTACACTCTCACATGAAGTTATCGCAAAAAAAATTAGTAGCAGTGGCAATAATACATATATATACTGTTTCATCTCTTTACCTGATTGATACCTAGTAAAATATTTATCTCTTTATTATATATAATAATAAACAAACTCATTAAAGCATGCAGCTTTTAACTGCTATGCTCTTTATCTACAAGAAGTTTTTTCTTAAGTATATTAAGAACTCTAGGAGGAACCTTATCTGAAACATCTCCACCAAGCATTATAATTTCTTTTATTACAGAAGAACGAAGCACAAAATACTTTTGATCAGTAGGCATAAAAAGAGTTTCAACGCCTTTTCCAAGTCCCTTGTTTAAATGTGCAAGCATAAATTCGTATTCATAATCAGAAGCAGAGCGAACTCCTCTTATAAGGATGTCTGCTTTATGTTTTTTAATAAACTCAACAATAAGCGTTTTCCATACATATACTTTCACATTTGAATATTTTTTAAACAAATTAGATAATATATCTAATCGTTCCTCAACAGAAAGAATATTCTTTTTATTTTTATTATTAGCAATAACAACATCAACTCTTTTAAAAAGAACAGCACATCTTTCAATAATATGTAAATGACCATATGTGGGCGGATCAAAACTCCCGGGAAATACCGCATGCATATGATCATTTTATCATAATATTATTATTGTTTGTTCTCGCTCAACTTAGTAGCAAGACGACTAGCGATCCACATTATTGCTTTCTGCATATATTCTGGATCATGTATCTTTTCTTTTAGCAAACTTACTTTTTGCAAAGACACATCGTATTTTTTCTTGTTATTAACCTTATGCAACATTCACCACACTCCCTTGTAATGTATAATGACGCGATGCGATATATTAAGAAGCATCACATCAAATCTTATACACATCCTTGTGTATAAACTTTGGGCTATATAGATATCGGCACAGGTTCTTATGCGGGAAAGTTTTCGCTGATCAACAGAATTTGATAAATCAGACTCCGCAAACCGCTCCCAAGTTTTCACCTCCACAAAAACAAGATCACATCCTTTTATACATATAATATCGACCTCACCACCACTAACTTTGTAGTTTTTTTCAATTATTTTATATCCTTTGCACAAAAGAATATGAGCACATAATGCTTCTCCAAAAAAACCATGTCTTTTTGCATAACTCACATTATTATTAAAGAGATGAAGTCTTTTTTGATTGAATATATTCATAAAAAAGGCTATGACGTACATCATAGCTTTTTCAAAAATGAAATATTATAATTAAAATATTATTTATTTTTTTTTATATTCTTTTTGTTGTTTGTAACAAAGACTTCTTTTATTTTCATTGCAGCCTTTCCTATACGATTTCTCATATAATATAACTTTGCTCGTCTTACTTTTCCTTGACGAACAAGTGTTATTTTTTCAATACGAGGAGAATGGAGTGGGAATATTCTTTCTACTCCAATCCCAAATGATATTTTCCTTACAGTAAAACTCTTTGAGATATCCTCCCCTCTTTTTGAGATTACTATACCTTCATACAACTGGACTCGTTCAGTAGCTCCTTCTATAATCCTAAAATGGACAATAACTCTATCTCCAACAGAAAACACATCAATATTGTCTTTCATATACTTTTGTGTAATCTTTCTAACCGCCTTTATACTCATTTTTCACCTTTTTTATATTATTTTTTTAAGAATATTATATATACACTTAGTATAATAAGTAGAACTCCTCTATGTCAAGAAATACTTATCAAAATAATGTAAGAAAAAATAAAAAAGCGATAGAATCTCTATCGCTTTTTCTTACAATACTATTCTTTAGAAAAATCTAACGATTTAATAATTGAAGTATTGTGTTAGGCTGAGCATTTGCTTGGGCAATCATTGCAGTAGAAGACTGAGTAAGAATTCTTGCTCTTACAAAATCTGTCATTGCTTTTGCCATGTCAGTATCTCGAATTTGAGATTCTGCAGCTTGCATGTTTTCGGAAGCAATGTCAAGCCCCTGTTGTAAATAATTTAAACGAGATTGAATAGCTCCAAGGTTTGCCCTTGTTGCAACAACAATTTGTAAAGCACTATCTAAGCGAGCAATGCTTCTATTAGCATCTTCTGTATTAGCAACAGAGATGGCTTGGAGCTGCTCTCCTACTTGAGTCAACCCAAGAGCACTTGCAGTCATATTTTCAATGTTTGTTGTAATAAATTGATCTACATTTGCTCCTATGTGAAATTGTACCTTTTGGCTTCCACTTTCAGCAGAAAATCGCCCTGTAAGCATATTAAACCCATTAAATTGGGCTTGTTGAGCAACTCTATCAATTTCATCCACAAGTTGTGCAACTTCTATTTGAATAAGCTTTCTATCATCAGAGCTATAAACACCATTGGCAGCTTGTATAGATAATTCGCGTATTCTATTAATAACGTTAGTGGTTTCTGCAAGATATCCTTCTGTAGCTTGAATAAATGAGATACCCTCTTGAACATTTCTGCTTGCACGATTTAAACCGCGAATTTGAGCCCTCATCTTTTCAGAAACAGCTAATCCTGCAGCATCATCTCCCGCACGGTTTATTCTCATACCAGAAGATAACCCTTCCATTTCTTTGTTAATTTCTTTGCCTCGTAATGCCAACTCTCTTGTTGCGAATCGAGCACTTAAATTATTATTAATAATCATATTATTCCTCCTGTGTGTAAATATTTCATATTCGTTATAGTATGAATATACAAAAAGAATAAAAAAATATCAAGTACTTTCGGAAAAATAATGTAAATATTTAGTGTTTTTTTAAATTTTTCTACTAAAGTGCTGTTTTTCTACATTTTTGTAAGGATTAACCAAAATCATGCATCGAAAACAAGTTTTTTTGTTAGGATTAAGACTTTTCTTTATTTATATCTATACAAAAAATAATAACTGTTATATCTACGCTACCGTAAAGAAAACACACATTAGTAACTAATTAGTTACTAACATTCTGCATCTGTATCTAATTCTTCTTCTAACATTGTAATAAGTTTTTTTGCCACATTTGATGTTTGAACATCTTCTTCTCTCAACGTTTTTTTAAGTTCAAATAGCTCATGAGCAATAAGTAAATTTACCATAATAGAAGACTTAAGGGGATCTGAACATTCCACATCATTTTTTACGACATCAAGTTGGGAAGAAATATAATCAAGAAGCATTTGTATATATTCACTTTCTTGATCGCTATGAAGTACAAAAGAAGTACCCAACAATCGTATTGAAGTTTTCATAGTAGTTTTTTACTTAGAAGATTTCCATCTCTGCCTGTTGAGATTGCTGCTCATCAGATAATTCGGCATTTTCATCAGAATCAGAAAAAGAATCAAATATCTCATCTTCGTTATTTTCTTCTATTATCTCATTGAGATCTCGTTTTGAGTGAGAAGGCGATACATTTGTAGTACCCGTAGTAGGTGCTACATCAACATCATCTAAATTACTAAGTGCCGATAATACACTTCTCTCAAGAACATGCTGCTCTTCTTCTGCGGTACTAATAAGATCTTCAAGCTGTGTAATACGACTCTCATATTCGGAAAGCTTTTCTTGTAAAAGGGTATAATCTTTTACAACCTCTTTATTTGCTTTCTTTAATTTCTGAATAAGGGACACGACTGCTTGAACCTTATTTTCTAATTGCATAACGACATGATTTTTACTCATGAAACCTCCCATTTTAAATATTATTTATTAATAATTATAACCATTTTTAAAAGTTATGTATAGTATATTTATACCTTTATTTTTTCAATAAGTTCTTCAAACGCCTTACGATTTTCAATAGCTAAATTGGATAATTGCTTTCGATTAAGCGTTATATTGTGAGTTTTAAGTGCTGCAATAAACCGAGAATATGTCATGCCCTCTGATCTTACAATGGCAGAAATACGAGCTATCCATAATCTCCGCATATCTCGTTTTTTTGTTCTCCTATCTCTATAGGCATAGAGTAAACTTTTCTCTACCGCATCTTTGGTAAATCTAAACAAGTTCTTTCTGCGCCCCCAAAACCCTTTTGAAAGCGTATGTAGTTTTTTTCTATGTTCTTTTCTACGTGTTCCGTCAACTGCTCTTGGCATAATAATACCTCTTACGAATTATTTTTAAAATTATTATCCTTTATTTATAAGGAAGCATTGGGGCTATTCTTGCAGCCTCACTAGGATGTAATATCCCAGAATGTCTTAAATATCTTTTTCGTTTTGTACTTTTTTTTGTAAGTATGTGTCTGAGTCCTTTTTTCTTGTATTTTATCTTCCCAGAACCAGTAACACTAAACCGCTTTGCAACACTTCGTACTGTTTTCATTTTTATTTTTCCCATAACCATATCCTCATGCATTATAATTTTTATTATAATATACAATATTTATGTTCTATGATATCATATTTTAGTAGATAATGTCAATTACACTTTCCTATTTTCTTATGCTATTAATAGGGTTTCCCGCTCATAAAACAATCTAAAACATTTATTTTAGCAACATTTAGTGTATATAATATATTATAGAGGTACATATATGGAACATGAAAATAAAGATACATTACGTGAGGAACTTGAACAATTTCAAGCAGAGAAAGAATACATTAGAAATATTGTAGGACAAATAGGTGGAAAAAATTCATCGCGAAAAGAACATATAATAAACACGATATTTATTGTTGCTGTATTCTCTCTTTTTATGCTTGATATTATTCACTATGTGTTTAATATAAATTTTTTCATTTCTCCTGCTAATTCACTTGAAATTGCCATGCTTTTAATATCTATGAAAATTATATGGATGATGTATAAAAGCTCTAAAGTTGAGCATTTTCAATTCTGGGTTCTGAGTTCAATTGAATTCAGGCTAAACGATATCTCTTCTCGTATAAAGAAAATAGAAAAAACACTCATCAAAAGTGATCCTCCCTCACATACTACCTCAAAAAACAATAAAAGATTATAACCTCTTAGAAAGAGATGAAATCGCCTGCACTATATCTTCTGCATTTGCCGTAGTGTGCATACGAGATAAGTATTTTCCCGATTCTGCATGTATAAGCACACCAAGTGCAGCGGCTTTCTGGAAATTTTCCTGCATGTGCATAAAAGATATCTTTTTATTTTCCCTAGAAAACTTTGATTGAGTATGAGCTACTATACTACCAATAAGTCCTGCCAATACATCTCCACTTCCTGCCGTTGCTAATAATGGGGTTTGACCATCAATTATAAAAGAAATAGAATCTCTTCCACAACTTATGTATGTCACCGAATTTTTCGCTATCACAATATTTTTATAATACGAAGCCACATCATCTGCCATAGCAAAAAATCTATTTTTTCCACCATCACTTTTCTCACATGCAGGCATGTTTTTCCATAAATCCTGCAATTCTCCTACATGAGGAGTAAATAATGTATGATGTTTTTTCACTTTTTTTTGATCACGCTCATCTGCAGAAGCGCATATTCTTAATGCATCAGCATCAAAAACGGTTACCTTATTATAGGAAAGTATTTTTAGTATATCGCCTATTAAATGCTTTCCCCATCCACATCCCACAACAAAAGAATGGATCTTCTGAATGCTTTTCTCTAATACTTCAAAAGAGCTATGAATTATTGCAGAAGGACAAGCCCTTGATATGCTATCTTTGATAGAATCGTTCACAAGTCCATACACAAGTCCCGCATATCCCTTTGATGCAGCACGAAGTGCAAGAATTGCTGCACCGTAGCTTTCTTCGTTTCCAACTGCAAGCGCAACCACACCTCTCTCATGCTTATATGTATTAGGAGAAAATATAGGTTCCATTACTTCTATATCTGATAATTCCAAAAGAAATGAATTTGTACTCTTCAAAAGCTCCTCATATACTTGCGGAGGAAATGCGGGATTTACGTCTACAATTGTTCCCGAATACTCTCTATATTGAGGGTGATACATTGAGAACTTACGCGATCCCATTGAAACAGTTATATCTGCTTTTACGATAGGCGCCATATCAATATATGATTCTGGCAACCCACTTGGAACATCAACGCTTATTACTGTTGCTTTACTTTTATTGATTGCATATATAATGACAGGATGTTTGTACTTTACAGATAAGCCTACTCCAGTAATCCCATCAATAATATAATCATTTTTTGTAAGACGAGATATTTTCTGCATAAACGATGCACATTTCATGTATATAGGAACCCCTAGAGCTTTGAGTATTTCATATTGAATCTTTGAAAGTTTACTTTTAGGGCGTGTGAGAAAGTACACTTCAACAGAATATCCTTTATAAAATGCTTCTCTTATAAGCACCTGTGCATCTCCGCCGTTATTTCCACTCCCACATACGGCAATTATCTTGCACATTTTTCTCGCTATAGATTTTATAGATATGTCAGAAAAAAGAACATCAGCACATTGAATTCCTGCCTGCTCCATAAGAATTGTCGAAGGAATATTATATTTTTTTTGGGATACTGTATCTATATATTGTGCCTTTGAAAAAGATATAAGTGGCTTCATGATTTTCTAATACTATATAAAACTATAATAGCCTAAATTGTGTTTTATTGTAACTTCTTTTTTTCTTTATTAATACGCAGCAGAAAATGAACTCAAGTTCCACCAAAACACGTCAACTCTTTCATCTCCCACAAAATACGCTCCTAATTTTCCAGAACTATTGAGTGTAGCCTCATATGAGATATAATCATCTAGTGGAAAAAATAAATTATAGTGCCGCAGTTCTTTCCCTTCTTGAGATGCAAGCACTACAGAAAAATATTGCTTTTGCTCTTCTGATACTTCCACCCCCAAAAACACCATATTCCCATTATTCATGACTTTTCGCAAAACATGAGAACTACTTATAGACGGTATATCAATCATTTTGCTATATTTTCTACTTATTGTATTAAAAGCATACACTATTGTACGCCTAAATTGTACTTGCTGAACATTTTCCCCTTTTCCCTCATCCGATATAAGATTGTAATAATTAATATGTACATATACTATTTCTCTATTAGGACTCGGCACTATAGCAATAGGTATGGCCTTTATCTTTGTGCTTTTTGCAATACTTTCTTTATATCTTTCTTGGGGATATACAGGGAATCTTCCATCTTTAAAAAAAACACTTTTCACCATATATCCCTTTTTATCAAAGAAATAAAGAGTACTACTTGTTTCATCTTTGTTAAGAACGACAATTTGTGAATTATTGCGAATAAAAATATTTTTAACAGACAAGAAATTAAATTGTTCTTTTCCTATTCTTCCAAGAATTTTTTTCATTTCATTATTTTCATATATTAAAAGTTGAACCACAGCATAATCAGTCGTATTAAACTTTGCCTCCGAAATAAGTGTGTTAGAAAATATTATTTTCCCTGAAGCATCGGAAACTATTTCTCCAACAAGTCCTATAGGATAAGAGTAATAGGGAATACCCTTTGTGGAATATTGTAATATATTTCCATATGAGGGTTCATATGATGGAGCAATAAAGTTAATAAGTAATCCTGTCGATGAAAAAACCATTATTCTGTTCGTATTTCCTATATAAAACACTCCATTTCTCATAAAGAATGAACTTCTGTATGGAACAGAACTACTTTTCCACACTTTAAACTCTCCAGGGAGCACCCCTAAGGGTATGCTAAAAAGATACTCAGCTTCTATTTGATGGGATCGCAAAGCACATGATTGCATGAACATCATAGAATATAGTAAGAAAATAAGAAAAGCACTACTTCGAATATAAACCATATTTCTTTTATTAACTATTTAATATACTAACAGAAAAAAGTATACTTATTATAGTATGTTATCATTTCTGTTTAGAAGAAAATCTTCTATTCCTACAAAAAGCTTCAATGAAATAAAAAGCCTAAGTAAAATGCTACAAAAAATAAATTCACTTGAAGAATGGGCACGCAATCTCAAAAAAGAAGATTATATAAAACAAACTCATATTTTTATTAACGCGTATAAAAACAATACTTCAATACATGCCATGCTTCCAAAAGCATTTGCTCTTGTGCGTGAAGCAGCACGTCGCACCTTGGGAGAGCGAATGTTTGATGCTCAGATATTGGGAGGAATTATACTTCACCAAGGTCGAATCTCCGAAATGAAAACTGGAGAAGGAAAAACACTCACATCTACAACTGCAGCTTATCTTAACTCACTTACAGAACAATCTGTGCATATCGTAACCGTTAATGATTATCTCGCAAAAAGAGATGCACTTTGGATGAACCCCGTATTTGAATATCTTGGAAGAAGTGTTGGATATGTAATCTCCGAACAAGACAATACAATTCGTAAAGACATGTATCAAAAAAACATTGTGTACGCAACAAATAATGAATTAGGGTTTGACTATCTAAGAGATAACCTGAGACACAACAAAGAAGCAATGTGCTCCACTGGCTATAACTTTTGTATTATAGATGAAATTGATTCTGTACTTATAGATGAAGCACGCACTCCGCTTATAATATCGGGACCATCCATAGATGACACACAAAAATATGTGCATTCAAATTCCATCATATCTTTTTTAAATGAATGTAAAAAAATTGAAGAGACTAACGAATATCCCGAAGAAGAGAAAGATCTTGAAGGAGATTATAAGCTTAATTTCAAAAACAAATCACTATCGTTTACTCCTTATGGAATAAAAAAAATCGAATCAGTTTTACAAAAAAAAGGCTACATAAAAGGCAATTTAGATAATTTAGAAAATTTTGAATATACCCATTATGTAACTCAATCACTAAAAGCTCATAAGCTTTTTGTAAAAGATGTAGATTATATTGTTCAAGATAATAAAGTCGAAATTGTAGATGAATTTACCGGGCGTGTCCTTCATGGTCGTCGTTATTCCGATGGACTCCACCAAGCAATAGAAGCAAAAGAAAACATTAAAATTGCGCAACAAAACAAAACGCTCGCATCTATTACATTTCAAAATTTTTTCAAAATGTATTCAAAACTTTCGGGAATGACAGGTACTGCTGCTACTGAAGAAAAAGAATTTTTGAAAATTTATGGGCTTGACGTTGTTGAAATTCCTACTAATAGACCTATTATACGAGATGATAAAAACGACCTCATATTTGTTAGCAAAGCTACGAAAATAAATGCTATAGTTAAAGAAATTAGTCGTGTTCACCAAAAAGGGCAACCTATCCTCATTGGAACCGCATCTATTGAAAGCTCAGAAGAACTGGAAAAAGTACTTAAAAGACATAATATACCTTGCAACGTACTCAATGCAAAAAACCACGAAAGAGAAGCTTTTATCATAGCAGAAGCAGGTAAAGAAGGGAGTATCACCATTGCTACCAATATGGCAGGACGAGGCACTGATATTAAACTTGGAGGACAATTGCAAATAAGCAATGAGGATGAACCACACGCACAAGAAGAAGCATTAAAAAAATGGAGAAAAAACTATAAAAAAGTTAAAACACTTGGCGGGCTTTATATTCTAGGAACCGAAAGACACGAATCACGACGAATTGATAACCAATTACGAGGACGAAGTGGAAGACAAGGAGATCCCGGAGAATCTCTTTTTTATCTCTCGCTTGATGACCAACTTATGCAATTGTTTGGGCGAGGAATTGGAAGACTGCGCAATCTTATGCTCAAAACGATGGATGAAGATGAACCTCTTTACCATCCTATTATAACACGCACCATGGAACGCGCACAAAAAAATGTTGAAGAACGAAATTTTGAAATACGAAAACATCTTTTAGAATTTGACTCCATCCTCAATGAGCAAAGAAATATACTCTACAAGCAACGCGAAAACATTCTCTGTTCTGACAATTTACTAAACAGGCTTGAAAAAAACATAGAACATATTATTACAAACACCGCTGAGACCATTAAAAATGATGACCACGCTTTATCGGAAGAAATAATTTCAATTGCACAAGAAAAATTTTTATTCCAAGAACACATACCAAAACCAATAGTTCCCCAAGATCTTATTACATTGCTTAAAGAAAACATTAAGAAAAAAGCTCAGCTTACTGGAGGAGAAATATTTAATGAGATTATTCGAACAGAATACTTGCATCTCATAGATTCTCGCTGGCAAGATCACATTAATAGCCTTGAAGACCTAAGACAAGCCGTATATCTTAGAAGTTACGCTCAAAAAAACCCTCTACTTGAATATAAATTAGAAGGGTTTGAGCTCTTTGACGAAATGTTGGAAAATATAGTATTGGGAATACTACGTTCTATAATAGGACTCCGCATAGACCCTATACAAGCAGAAAAAGAGCATATACAGAGTAATAATGCAAATTATACAAACCAACATAAAAACTTTTCTCTTCTCAATGAAACTAAAGGATCCTTACAACCTCAGCAGCATATAGCCCATAATAATGAGCACATAGATAATGTTCAAATAATACGTTCTTCTAAAAAAGTAGGTCGAAATTCTCCCTGTCCTTGTGGAAGTGAAAAGAAATACAAACACTGTTGTGGAAAATCCTCATGAGTAGTTTTTTTACTTTATTTATGTATTGTATCCTAAAAAATTATAATCGTATATAGTTTAATGGGTTAACAGTTCTTCCATTTTTAATGATAGTAAAATGCAAATGACTTCCAGTGCTTTCTCCTGTATTACCCTCTCTACCGAGAACAGTTCCTCTTTTTAATCGTTCTCCTCTTTTCACAAGAATAGAACTCATATGTCCATATAATGTCTGAAACCCTCTTGCATGTTTTATAATAACAACTTTTCCAAAAACAGGGTTGTTATCAGAAACATAAATTACGCGTCCGCTCGCAGCTGCTTTTATTGGAGTACCATATGCATTTGCGATATCTACTCCAGTATGTAAGGAACGTTTTCCACTAATAGGACTGATTCTATATCCATAATACGAAGTAATATTTCCTCGTATAGGGGCTAAAAACACCGTACCAAGCACAAGCCCTCTATCAAATGAATCTAACTTTGCATTAGGGATAAACAGTTTTCTCCCTATTGAGAGATAGGAATTCTTAAGGTTATTTGCATCAAGTATATTTGTTTGAGATACATTATACTTTTTAGAAATAGACGAAAGCGAATCGCTAGCCTTTACAGTATACAAAAGACCATTTCTATTTGGAATTATAAATTTCTGCCCCTCACGAATATATCGTGCATCAGGAATATTGTTCCAACTTATAAGTGTGTCTATATTTAAATCATATCTTGCTGCAACTCCATAAAGAGTATCGCCTACTTCAAGGGCATATTCTTGAGTTTTAACAGAAGTATACTTGCTTATAACACCCCAATCTTTTGTTGCTTGAGAATTATTTAGTTTTTTTGCAAGCTGCTGCGGAGGTGTTTGTAACTGAATGTTTTCTTGTTTGAGATTATTCCATATCTCACTTCTTTGCAAAAAGATAAGGCTATTATTAGACATATTCCAATAGTATATTCCCAATGTGTATCCCCAAAAAGCAACTACAATACACCAGATATAAAATAACTTTATTTTTGAGAAAAGAAAGATAGTCTTATTTACAGATTGTGATATAAAAAGAAAAAAAGAGAGAAAGACATCTCCAAAAGAAAAATCTATCGTTTGAGAAAAGATTCCGTGCTTTTGATCTTTTTCCTTAAAAAACAAATTTCCTGTAGGCTTATATTTTTTATCTTTATTCATCTTCCATTCGTACTTATCCTTTTGTGAAGAATTATTTTTATCCTTCACAAATGAAGTATGTGCTTGTTCATTAAAAATGTCAAAAGACACCCCATAATAAAAAGGAAGATCTGTATATCTTTCTTGAGATTTTTTATCTTTCATTCGCCTAAACGTTCCTCTAATTAACATCGCTATAAATATAAAATAATTAAGCACTATTTAATATAATTATCTTTTTCTATATGCCGATATGTAGTTAGTGTTATCTTTTACTTTTTGCTAATAACACATTATTAAAATATATGACAAAAATAGTATGGATATTCCTTTTTATTATTATTACAACAATACCTATTTTCACAATAGGAAAGGTGTTTTCATTACAAGAAAACAATACAAAAACAATTTCTTCACCAAAAAACCCATCATCTCACTACAAAGAACGTGGAGCTATATATGACCGGAAAGGGAATATTTTGGCAATGCAAGTCGAAAGTTGGAATCTAGGTCTTAGACTTATAGATACAGATAATCCTCAAGAAGTATTTTCTCTTCTCTCAGAAACACTTAATATCCCACTAAAAACGATTAAGCAACGTTTAAAAAACCCAGAACAATATGTAAGAATAAAAAAGCTTATTTCAAAAAAAGAGCACGATAAAATACTAATGTTTAAAAAGCAAGGTAAATTAAAAGGAGTACAAATACATAGCGTGCGATGGAGAACATACCCTGGCATAGATTCTATGGCAAACATAATAGGCTATTTTGGAACAAACGAAAAAGGGCTTGATGGAATAGAAAAAACTTTTGACAAATATCTTCAGCCTCAAGCAAATGATCTAGGAAATTCTATCTATTTAACAATAGATTCAATATTGCAAAAAAGTATAGAAGAAATTGTAAAAGAAACATTTATAAAAAGTAAGCCTTCTTTTATCAACACTATACTTATGGATGCAAAAACAGGAGAAATACTTTCCTTTGTAAGCATTCCTAGTTTTGACCTTAACACATATTACACTTATTCTCAAAAAGAACTCACAAATAGAATAATACAATATAATTACGAACCGGGAAGTGTGTTTAAAATCTTCACCATTGCAAGTTTACTTGATGCTAACATTATTACTCCTGATTCAATATTTAATGCAAGTGGACCTTGGATTAACAAACAATATGGGTTTGCAATACATGATGTGTGGTATCCAGGAACTATAACAACATATGAAATTATAAAGTATTCCAGCAACGTAGGCACGTCACAAGCAGTAAATAAAATAAACAAAACCGATTTTTTTACATATCTCAAAAATTTCGGATTTGGAGAAACAACTGGGATATCACTCCCTGGAGAAAGTCAAGGAATCTTTTATTCCCCCTATTACTGGTCTGCCCGATCTAAACAAACAATTGGTCTTGGGCAAGAAATTGCAATAACCGCAATGCAAATTATAACAGCGGCAACTGCACTTACAAATAACGGTAATCTTCTCACACCCCGTTTAATAAAAAAAATAATTTCTCAAAAAGGGAAGACACTATATGCAGAAAAACGAAAAGTAAAACGAAAAGTTATTTCTGAAAATGTGGCAAAAACAATATTAGATATGATGAAAGGTGCTACTGATACTGGTGGAACCGCACATAGAATGAAAATTGAAGGTATTAATATATCTGCAAAAACAGGCACAGCCCAAGTTTTTGATACAGAACAAAAACAATATTCAAAAACAAAATTCATAGCATCTACATTAGGAATTATGCCTACCGAAAACCCCAAAATAATTATCTATGCCGCCATTCATAACCCTACATCAGGAGAAATATATGGAGGGCGCACTACTGCACCCATGATAAAAAAAATGCTTGAATTCATTCTTCCATATATGGGAATGGTTGGAGACTCCTATCTTAACTCTTACAATACAAATGTAAACATTCCTTTAAAACGGAATGTAACTCTTAAAACTCAAGCTCGCTATGGCGATTACACAAGAATGAGTAAACGAGAAATATGGACACTCTTTGCAAACAAAGCTATATATCTTTCTATAAAAGGGAATGGACATGTAATAAGACAAACTCCTCCCGCAGGAACGCTTATATCAGAAAATCCTACCCTTACTCTATTTCTAGAGTGATAAAGAATACATGTTTTTTGTATGTAACATGCTATGGTAAATATAAACCCTATTTCTTTAAAAGAAAATAATATTGATTATTACAAAAAAAACTGTTCTCTTTTTTCATTTTATTCAAAAAAAGAAAACATGCCTTCTCCTATTTTAAGTACAAATTCTTCCTTTACAATATATCCATCAAAAAGCGATGAACTCACAGCACAATATAATGACATCTTACTTCATAGTTCCTATAAACCGTCTAAAGAAGCAAAGCAAATATGTAATTCTTTACAAACAGAACGCTTTGATTCTTTTATTGTATTTGGTATGGGGTTAGGATACATAATAAAAGAATTATCCAATATATATACTAATGTTCCAATAATTGTAATTGAACTTAATTCAATATTACTATCTCTCCTCCTACAAAAACATAATTATAATAACATTACACAAACACATATTCCACTCTTTCTACTTCCATCTCAATACGAGATACGTGAATATTTAAAAGGGGAAGGACTCAAAAACCCTCAAATTATTCATACACAGGTCTCAAGGAGTATTTTTGACAAAGAAAATATACAGTCAATTGAACAAGAAATACAACAATTCTTATCGGGAATAAAAACAAATGAGATCACTCTCAAAGTTTTTAAAAAGCGATGGATACATAACTCTCTATATAACCTCATATTTAATTCTCATAAGATTAAATCCATATTTCATTTACAAAAAAAATTTTCAAATATCCCTGCCCTCCTCTGTTGTGCAGGACCAAGCCTTTTTTTAATGTTAGATATTATAAAAACATTACATAGCAAAATGATCATCGTCGCAGTAGACACCGCCATGCCTCTCCTAAATTCTCTAAATATACATGTGGATTTTGTATGTACTGTAGATTCACAATATGCAAACTCAAAACACCTCCATTGGATCACCATTCCTACACATTCTCACTATATTGCAGACATTCACGCCCATTGTAATATTTTTTCTGCTACACATAATAATATATTTATTACAAAACCTGTAATACCTCTTGCAGAACGTGCAACAAATAAAAGCATTGATATGTTAGAAGTAAGCTCGGGAGGATCAGTTGCAACATTTGCATGGGATGTTCTAAGAACTATAGGAATACAAAAAATATATACCGTAGGGTTAGATTTATCTTATCCCATACCTGCCCCACATAGTAGAGGATGCAGGTTTGAAGAAGATTCTCATATTACAAGCTCACGAACTATTCCTTCTGAACTCCAGTTTGTAAATTCGATTTATAGTACTCCTCAAAAAAAAGTAAAAACATATAACAATTCGTGGGTTGCTACTGACGAAAGATTATTCGTCTATTATCAGTGGTTTAAATACATGCACACAATATACCCACACATACAAACATTTACATTTTCTAAAGATTCTGCAAATATTCCTGGAATAGAATATGTTGCACATGAGAATCTTAGTTTTCTCCCATCTATCAGAACAACTATAGATAAAAAAATGGAAGAATGTGCTACTTACTCTACCCTCAACCAAGAAATAATTCAGAAAAACCTTTATACATTGGAAAATGAATGCACTCAATATATTATATTATTAGAAAAAACTGTATCATTGCTTCGCCTTGCTTATAAAAACAAACTTACTGCTCAGAAAGAAAAAAAACTACAAGAACTTGAATCAGAACTTACAAAACATTCCTTATCTCCTATAATCGGTTTCTTTGTACAAGATGATATCAAATCCATTCAAGAATACAGCGGCACCCATAGCTTGCACAAAAATGTAAGCAATGCCATACAACTCTATAATGCAATGCTTTATTGTACAAAAACGATTAAAAATGGAATGAAATTCAATCAACAATAACAGTTTAATTCTTAATAACAAAACGTGCGTAATTATGTATTTTTTCAGGGAAACATTCTACATATTCTACTTTTGATAAGGATGGTCCCCTCCATAATTTTTTTATAAATAATTGTATTGATGTGTGTCTCCCCTCACAATGTATTTCCACATTACCATTTAAGAGATTTCTCGCCCACCCAACTATTCCGTAGCTCAGTGCCGCCTGTAAAGAAAAGTATCTATATCCTACTCCTTGCACACATCCACATACAACTATACGATAGGCAATATAAGTAGCATTTTTCTTATCCATAACTTTACGGATTATCTTTTCCTACGGTGCAACATATCCACTAATATCTTTTCCACTGCGATTAAAATAATATGCTTCTACTATAAACGATATGTATTTATCGGTTAGAAATAATGTGTCCTTATACTTGCTCTTAAACCTAATAGTATATGTCCCCTGAAGTGACTCACTCATTCTTTGTAAAAGAGTAGGATTATCTCCTAACGATATATAAGGATATTGAAAAACATACTGCGTAGTAGCCTTGTTAGAGTGGGTCTTTTTTAATATTTGTATAAATATATCTTGTGCAGCATTATGTTTTGAATTAAGAAAGCCACTCCCCCCCCCTATATCAATCCAATACATCATTATGTTATGATATTGAGCAGTATTTAATATTCGTTGCCACTCAGCATTTTGAAACGCCTCTTTCTTTGGAATTCTTCCTATAAAAATAATAGTTTTCTTCCCAGTAAAGGGAGTAAGAGTATTTATAGCAAAACGCAATGAAGTTACTAAATTTTCTTTAGAATTTTCTCCCTTGCTGTACATAATGCTACGATTCATCGCGTCAATAATTAAAGCAGAAGATGAGTTTTCTTTTGTTTCATACGATGGCGGAAATGTCCTACTAAGCACTGAAATTTTTGTATTTATAGTAGCATCTTTCTCTATCTCATTTGAAAACTGTAAAATACTCTCCATTGCTTTTATGCCATCACTGTTATTTGTGATTTCAAGAGGAATAATAACCCCATGTATATTTTGTAGTACTTGCTCCTTTTCTGCTACAGCGAGATCTTTTACGGTTTCATTATCTTCAAACAATATAAAATTATTTGCTCGCAATCCAGAAATAGGTCGTCCCAAAGCTGAACGGACTGTAACATAAGCAGTAAGAGTTGGAAAAGATTTAGAATTCAACGAAACTACCCGTGTTTCCAATCCTGCATATTGTTCTGTCGGTTTAGAGAAAGCTTCAATCTTATTTCTATTTTGATCCCCTACCCAAAGAACTCCATTATCATCAAAAGTACTTGAAACAACCTTGGAAAATTCCCCCGTCGAAAGTATGTATGTCACTTTATTTTTCATAATATCAAACTGTACTATTTTCTTCTGTGCAGATATATATAAATTATTATTAAAAAATGAAATGCCTTCACCTTTCATATACCCTATAAAATATTTAACCAAGAAATTCCCCGAAACATCAAATGAAAGTAAAAAAAGTCCAGTTTCTCTGTTATCTAATATCCATACTTTATCTTTAAAAGCAACAATGCCAGTAGGAGATTGTAGTTTCCCATTCCCCTTATTCCCAAATGTAAAGAGAAAATTTCCATTAGATGAAAATTTAAATATTTTAGAAGAGCCAAACGCACTCACATACACATCTCCATACATGTCTGAAGTAAGATATTGAGGACCAATAAGCACAGGCATAACAACATTTCTCCCTATACTCTGTAAATTTATATTTTTATTTTGTGTGTTTATGTTTTGTTGATTTGCTACATCCTGTATAAATTCTCCAATAAAAACTCCACCCTCAGAAAATTTATATATCTTATTAGAAGTAAACCCTGCCACTAAAATAGTTCCATCAGAAAGTTGTACTATATCAGTAGGTTTATCAATAAGAGCAACAGTCTTCTGGTATTGTTTCTTAAATGACGCAAGCAAATCTAATTTTGCAATAGTGCTACTTCCAATAGCAGTTAGAAATATATTTCCATCAAGCGATGTCTTAAGTGCCATCGGCTGTATAAAATTATACCTTTGTGCAACATCAATACTCACAACCCTTACAAAATCAGAAAGATTAGAAGTATCACCATGAGTTTTAAGAGACATAAGTTCAATTTGTGATGATATATAACTTGGCTGGAATTTCTTATTAAGAAGCTCAATAAATATACGTCGAGAAAATTCATTATACCCATAGGCATTATTCGCTCGTGCAAGCCAATAACGAATTAATAAATTATTAGGTTCCAAAGATACCGCCCTTTGGAACGCAACGGTAGATTCTGCTACATATCCAAAATTAAGAAGATTAATACCTTCATAAAAATTCTGTTGAGCCTTTGATTTTTGAATGTATTCTTGAGTTTTTAATACAGATGTTTGTGCAAAACTTACTATAGTTTGTACGGTAAGTAATACACAATACATACATATAACAAATTTCCGTACATGTATTTGCATTACTACCTTAAAATTTTGAGTCATAAAAAGACGCCTCCCAGTTACAAGACTTCATTATACAATATTACAAATAATACCTATTATATTATATAATACTATAGCATTATTAAAACATATATTGCAATTTCTTATGCTTAAGAATATCCCCTATCTACTTGCAAATCTTTGAGTTCTTTGAGATGTTTAATAATATCCTCATGGTCACTCATCTTTGAAGCAAGATCTAATACTCTTTTTGCATCTTTATATCGTTTTAGCTTAGTAAGAACAACTCCATAAGTATCTAAATATGCTGGATTATCCGAATTGTTTTCAAGAGCTTGCTCTATATACTTAAGTGCAAGTGCTATTTTTGTATTATGCCACGAAAGTATATAGCTCATTGAATTAAGTGCATTTGCGTTATTAGGGTCCATAGTGAGTGCTTTTTGTAAATATTTCACTGCAATTGAAACTTTATTTTGTTTATAAGCAACATGTGCAGCGGCAGAATATGTTCTTGATGATTCATATCCATTGCTTAACAGAGTCTCAAATTCTAATTCTGCATTTTTTAGTTTTCCCGTAATGGTATATATATAACCTCTAATCATATGACATTGATATGTATAAGAAATAGTGTGAGGAGAATCCATGCATAACTCAAATGCTTTTAGTGCCTCACTATATTTGCGTAAATGCATAAGACTCAATGCTTGATAATAAAATAGTTTTACTTTTTTTTCTTCGGATATATCACCTTCTATATCCAAACAATGTTTGCTGATGTAGTCTAACAATTCTACAAACTGTTTTTTTTCAAACATTGCAATAATAGCACTCATGTTCATAATTAACCTCACCTTTTTTTTAGAAAGGAATATAATAACTCTTCATTATTGTCATATCGTTTAGGCCACACATCAAATACAGTAAAGGTGCTTTTCCCCTGCAAAATAAGCTCCCAATCCGAACCTTTCTCAGGTTCCTTCTGAGAATCAATTCCTAATTTTTGCAAAGCCATAAAAGAATCTTTTCCTAATTTCTTTACTTCGGAATATTCATGATAATACCTACGAGAAAATTTCCCTTCCCTTAGTTCTAATGATACTGGCATACTCACATTTACATTTACTATACTACCTCGCTTAATTTCGGAAAGTTTTATAAGACTCTCAAGCCACTTATGTAAGAAAGGAATTAACTGTGTTTTATCAAAGCAATCAAAAAACTCTTGATTGTTTTTGTCAAATATAGAAATTGCCATTGATGGAATATTTCTTATAGCTCCCTCCCGCACCGCAGCAACAGTTCCCGAATACATAATATCTTGCCCTAAATTTGCCCCCATATTGGGACCAGAAAGTATCACATCAGCTCTACCCAATACAGAACTTCCTAAAAAAACACAATCTACAGGGGTGCCATCTACAATATAAACATCTTTATCAATCTTTCTATATTCTAATTCTCCTCGAATACTAATAGAATGCGACACCGCACTCTTGTTTTCTTGAGGAACAATAACAATAAGAGTACATTGGGGCATATGCTGCTTAATATAACTACTAAGAACCCTCAATAAAGGACTTTCGTAGCCATCATCGTTTGTAAGAAGTATTTTCATTGTGATGTATTTATAGTATACTAAATACTACATTTATATGCCACATTCACATTTCATAAAAAACATATTTTTAGTATTTTTTTCTGTAGTATTATTCGCTCTCAGTTTTCCTAATCCCATTATCATATATGGGATACAAGGATTAGGAGCAGTTGCACTTGTTCCTATGTTTATTGCTCTCTTTCAGACAAGAAGCATACGCGAAGCATTTTTATTAGGAATAGTTTTTGGGATAACAAGTACCCTTTCTGTATATTTCTGGCTTTCTCGGTTTCAGGAATATTCTATATGGACATTAGGAGGAGTAACCCTTGGCTATATACTTATATACTCTTCTCTATTTAGTATTCTTTATCTGGCTATTCACTATA
>CBDCGX010000007.1:0-8040 GCA_965216965.1 Spirochaetia bacterium
GCGTTTGGCATCAAGAATAATAGGAATGTTTTTAGGAATAAGGCTAAGAGTATCTCGAAGTGCACGAATCCCATCTTCTTGCCAACATTCATAAAAAGCTATGTTGGGTTTATAACAAGCACAAATATCTTTTGTTGCCATTATAATTCTTTTGTTATGTTTTAATATGCAATCATACGCGTTATGAGAGTCAGAATCGTCTACACGAGGGTCAAGTCCTATGCATAGTACCGATTTTGTTAGACGAATATTGTTTATAACTTTTGTAAGAAAATTCATAGTATTTTTGCTCCTTTATTTTTCATTAATTGTATCGCTTGTTGTTCATCATCCTCATTAAGGTTTACGGCACGACATCCTTTTTGTAATAAGGTTGTTGTATACTCCAGAAACAATGCATCAAGTACAGTATATTTTACACAGTAATCTGTTGCAAGCCCACATATGTGGACTTTATTTATGTTTTTTTCTTGTAATATAGTATGAAGCTCTGTTTGCTGGGCTTTATTGTTATCAAAAAAACCGCTATAGCTGTCTATTTTGAGGTTACTTCCTTTTTTAATAATAGCATGTATTAAGTTAGTTGTTACTGCCTTTTTAATATCTGTTGGAAATTCTGATCCTTTTGTGTTTTGGATACAATGATCTGGCCATAAGAATTGAGAAACCCCATTTACAAGGAGGGTATCTCCTACAGCATGAGAGGGGTGTGAGGATGCAAAGCTTTTGTGCCCTTCTGGATGCCAATCTTGTGTTGCTATAACGTAGCTATAGTTGTTGAGAATAGATAGAATATAGGGGATTATTTCATTGCCATTAGAGACTGCGAGAGCTCCATGGGGTGGAAGAAAATCATTTTGAACGTCTACAATTATAAGTGCAGTGGTATTGTGCATGCATTGTCATTATAGTATAAAAATATAATTTAAAAGAAAGAAGGAAGTTTTTTTTGAGCAAGAAGTTGCTTATATATATCTTGTGTTTTTTCTCCTAGCTGATTGAGAGACCATCGAGAATCTGCACATTGTGTCGCAGATTTTGCAAATGTTTTTCGCAAAGATGTATCTTTAATGAGGGCACACAAATGATGTATAAAGGCATTGCGATTGTTTTTTTCTATAATATACCCACTTTGATTATGTTTTATAATTTCGTGGGCACCTTCAATCTCATAGCTTACTGTTGGTATTCCCGCTGCTGATGTTTGTACTAATACACGGGGAAGACCCTCTCTTAACGAAGTAAAGCAGTGAATATCAAAAACAGGCATAAGTTTCCACACGTTTTGTATATATCCAAAAAAATGAATGTGGTTTTCTAATTTTAATTTTTTTACAAGTTTTTTTAAAGATGCTTCATGAGGGCCATCGCCTACAAGACATAATAGTGTTTTAGGAAACCGACGCACTATTTTCGTCATCATATGAATAAGAGCACACTGGTTTTTACTTTTATCAAGCCTTCCTATATACGAAAGAACAATAGCTCCTAGGGGGATACCTAAATTCTTTCTTATGGTTTGTTTTTGGGTATGTGATAGTTTATATATAGAATGAAAAGGGGAAAGATCCATCCCAGTATAAATAACAGAGTATAGAGAAGGTGTTCCAATTCCTGCTTGCAGATAAATAGATTTAATGTCTTCACCAACACAGATGAGTGCATCGCTTATACGAGCGGTTTTCTTTTCAAGAATTTTATATATATAGCTCAATATGCCTGAGCTTTTGGGAAATGATATGCCGTGTATATTTCCAATTATTATAGGTGTTTGTGATTTATAAGCGGCATATCGTCCTATAATTCCTGCTTTAGATGCGTGGGTATGAACAATAGTATATTGATTGTTTGTAATGAGAGTAGTGAGTTCTTGTAATGCTCGTATATCGTAGAGAGGATGAATGTTTCGTATTAAGTGGGGGATGCGATGTATATGACATGTATTTGGAAGAGGAAATTTTATAAGAGTATTTGAAATAAGCTCTTTTCCAATTGCTATATCACAATATATGTTTTTTTTTGCAAGTTGCAATATCTGATCCATAACCGACTCTTCGGCACCCCCATTGGCAAGTCGAGTAATAACATGCAAGCATTTATTTTTTGTCATATGTTTTATTATATGCGAGATATTGAATATAAATAAAAATGATAGGAAATTATTGAGGGGTCTTTTTACTTATATAGGGATTGTCTTTAATAAAGAATCTTTGTTTTAAGTGTTGTGATTCTTGATATGTTATTCCGATGCGGGGAGAACTCAATATTTTTTTAGGATGCATATGTTTTGGAAGAAGTGCAAGAGATAGACGAGATTGAGAAGAGCTCCCATCAGTTAAAAAACAATTATTATTATGTTTTTTTGTAATATTCATAGCAATGCATAATCTTCCTGGGCCACTGCATAGCATATGGGCATGGAGGACTGTGTTTTTATTTTTTGCTCTGTGTTTGTGCATAATAGAGTCTCCCCATAGAGGCATTATTGCACGAATGAGTACGGCTTCTCCAACACCTTCAGGGGAAGTAACAACGTTAAGACAGTGATATATTCCATATATAACGTATACATACACAGTGCCAGCCTTTTTAAACATTGGTGTAGAGCGAAGGGTGATTCCTTTGTAGGAGTGAGATGCAGGGTCGTTATATGTGTAACTTTCTGTTTCTACGACTTGTCCACCTATGGTTTTGTTTTTAAAGGTATAAAATAAGGCACAGGAAAGTAATTTTTTTGCAACAATATGTGTATTAGAAAGAAAAAATTGTTTGGGGAGAGGATATATATTACTGTTTTTTTGAGTAGATAGGAGCATGGTTACTCTGCATAACACTTCGTAGTGTATTATTTAGTATAATACACTATTAAAATATACCGGGAAACACTTTGTATCGGACTAGTTGCGTGTAGCGTTTCCATGACTCTCCATATTTTTTTGCACAACGTTTTTCGTCTCGTATTGCTCTATCCATTAACAAAATAAAAAGAAAAATAAAATAGAACCAAGGTAAAAGATATGTAAATCCTACTGGCAATGTCCATGCAAAAGTAAGAGTTAGTTCTGGTATGTAATGAAAATGTCTCGAAATACCCCACCATCCATTTGTAAGTAATATGTTGGTATGTTCTTTTCCTTCTTTTGTGCGATATTTTGCATGTATTATTTTTGGTGACTTACCCCATATTGTAGTGTTCCCATTATTATCTCTTACCCTACGGCGTTGGCTATCGGCACTATAATTTATCCATATACTAATAAGTCCTAAAGCAATAAATCCGATGGTAGCATAAAGAGAAAGTTGTAAGGGGTGAGTGATTAGAAACAACGGAACTATACAATAGACAGAGGGTACCCACACAAGTAGTCCCCAACAGAGATAATAGCCCAATCTGTCATGCATGATGTCAAGCGAATGAAGATATCCCTTTTCCCATGTAAAGAATTTTAAGAGATATATAACTAATATGGTTACTGAAACCATCATTGATGAGGATATAAAGCCGTAGATTTTGTACTGTGCCAGTAAGAAGCTAATAAAAATGACAGACCATCCCATCATAGAAACACGACAAGAGATTAATTGCTTAAGCGACACCCCTGCAATAGTAGGGTAAAGCTCTATACCTTGAAAAAAGTCGAAAAGAAAATTTCCCGTATAAACGGTGTCTGTAGTGCTTGGGAAAAAACGTCCTTTGATGTATAATAAAAAGCAAAGTAATAATGCTCCTATATTTAAAGTAATAAGAACCGAACCGTATATTAAATATAAAGAAGCCGGATTAACAATGCCTAATGGATATAGTATTCCAAAAAGGACGCCATGTGTTATTATCCATGCTAATATCCCGTTAAGTTTGTAGGCAGGACGATTCCCCATTACTGTTAGAGGCCCTTTTGATTTTTTTCCTGGAAGAAATCTTAATAAGACCCATTGTGAAAATATCCATCCAACTATGACAAGCAGTGCTTTAAAAGATGGGCGAGGGAGTAATGCAATCCATTGGTTTGAATCTGTTTGTAAAAATAGTTTTAGTGACCCATTAAAGCTTACTGCTGTCATCCACACTAATATGGTGATAAATGGGGTGAATATAATAAGAAACAAAGGGGCAATCCATTTGCGAAAAGGGCTTATGTATTCTTGAGTTTTTATGGGAAGAGCAATCATGTATATATCGTATATGATAATAAGACATGTTTCAAGTAACAATATTGGGATATTAAAAAGTAGTTTGTAATCTATAAAAATAGAGGAGTGTATATGCATAAGTGTAATCTTTTTTAATTTTTATTAGTGCATTAATGCTGAATTGTAGGTGTGGAAAAAAGAATAATAACGGACAATATGATAATAAGAATAGAGTTAATGCGTTTTATACCGAAGTGTTTGGTAGAAATTACTGGAGGGTAGCGAAGACGGATACACTATTGTAAGAACTACGGAAACAGATGAGAATTATATGATTAAGGAGCCTGGATCTATTAATGGTGGCATGTTTAAACGAGGTCGTGAGAATGCTCCTACTAGTCCTATTATTACCATTAAGGCAGCATCAGCTGGAGGCTATCACATAGTAGGGATAGATATTGATGGGACTCTGTGGTCATGGGGAGATAATGGTTATGGACAATTGGGAGACGGCACTACAATAAGTAGAAACACTCCAGTTAAAATACAAATACCAAAATAAAGTAAAAACATAAAAGAAGACATAGCAAGGCATCTTATAGATGCCTTGTGGTGTATAATGAGGGATATGTTTTTAAGAAAAAACACATGTAGTATTAATAGTTATTATGTTGTTACTGTTATAAAAACACTTTACATGCTTGATAAAAACACGCATGTCTAACAGAATGATACGTATAAATATCAAGTAGCTGGGCTAAAAGTGTATTCTAAGTTACTAGAAAAAGCGGGAAATACCATTGACAAAAGAGTAATCTGTATCTATAAATAATATGTCTACAATATATATTGTAATTATATAATCATACAGCAAATAAAAGCACCCCCGTACGAGTACAGAAGAAGACAACAGAGGCGGGAGTTTTTGAAGATAACACAACGAAATGGAAGGCAGTATCAGCTGGGGACGGGCACACAGTAGGGCTAGCAGAAGATGGGACTCTGTGGTCATGGGGAGATAATGGTTTGGGACAATTGGGCTTAGGAAATCTTGGAACCGATGCTAGTGGTGCTGCCATAACTCAAATAAGTCTTCCACAGAAGATAGGAAATAAAACATGGAGTGCAGTGGCAGCATTACTAGGCGATTTTAGTTTTACAGTAGTGATAGATAGCGATGGGACTCTGTGGTCATGGGGATATAATGGCAATGGGCAATTGGGAGACGGCACTACAGCAAATAAAAGCACCCCCGTACGAGTAAAGCAGAAGACAGAGGCGGGAGTTTTTGTAGATAACACAACGAAATGGAAGGCAGTATCAGCTGGGGACAGGGTTACAGTAGGGATAGATATTGATGGGACTCTGTGGTCCTGGGGAAAGAATGAATATGAACAAGGAGGAATAAACAATGAAAACAAATAATTATAAACGAGAGGCTCTCTCTCTTAAATAAATACAAAGCATATGTATTAGTACTCATAGCGACGCTAGGTATAGCACTACTTGGCTGCGAAAACAAAGCAGCGGCGGGTGCGGAGCAAGAGTATTATAGGTCATACATATCAGCTGGGTTTAATTACACGATAGCGATAGATAGCGATGGAACTCTGTGGTCATGGGGAAAGAATGATAAAGGACAATTGGGAGACGGCACTACAGCAAATAAAAGCACCCCTGTACGAGTACAGCAGGCAGGAGAAACTGCGGAAACTTTTATAGATAACACAACGAAATGGAAGGCAGTAGTAGCCGGAGACTATCACACAGTAGGGATAGCAGAAGATGGATATCTGTGGTCATGGGGACATAATGATAAAGGACAATTGGGAGACGGCACTACAGCAAATAAAAGCACCCCCGTACGAGTACAGCAGAAGACAGAGGCGGAAACCTTTGTAGATAACACAACGAAATGGAAGGCAGTAGTAGCCGGAGACTATCACACAGTAGGGATAGCAGAAGATGGAACTCTGTGGACATGGGGAGAGAATGGATCTGGACAATTGGGAGACGGCACTGCAATAAATAAAAGCATCCCCGTACGAATACAGCAGGGAGGGAGAACATGGAAGGCAGTAGCAGCTTGGGAATATTACACAGTAGGGATAGATATTGATGGGACTCTGTGGTCATGGGGAGATAATAGTGATGGACAATTGGGAGACGGCACTAAAGAAAATAAAAGCATCCCCGTACGAGTACAGAAGAAGACAGAGGAGGGAACCTTTGTAGATAACACAACGAAATGGAAGACAGTATCAGCTGGGGGGGAACACACAGTAGGGATAGATAGCGATGGGACTCTGTGGTCATGGGGAAGAAATAATAAAGGACAATTGGGAGACGGCAGTAAAGAAAATAAAAGCATCCCCGTACGAGTACAGAAGGGAGGGACAACATGGAAGGCGGTATCAGCTGGGTACTATCACACAGTAGGGCTAGCAGAAGATGGGACTCTGTGGACATGGGGAAGAAATAATAAAGGACAATTGGGAGACGGCACTAAAACTGATAAAAGCACTCCCGTACAAGTACAGCAGGGAGGGACAACATGGAAGGCGGCATCAGCTGGGAGAGTTCACACAGTAGGGATAGATAGCGATGGAAATCTGTGGGTATGGGGATATAATAAAGGAGGAGAATTGGGAGACGGCACTAGGATTGATAAAAACACTCCAGTTAAAATACAAATACCAAAAAATAAAGTAAAAACATAAAAGAAGACATAGCAAGGCATCTTATAGATGCCTTGTGGTGCATAATGAGGAATATGTCTTTTAAGAAAAAACACATGTAATATTAATAGTTATTTCTTGCTGTTATAAAAACACTTTATATATTTGATAAAAACATGCATATCTAACAAATAATATGTATAATATCAAATAATTGGGTTAAAAGTGTATTCTAAGTTGCTAGAAAAAGCGGGAAACACCATTGACAAAAGAGTAATCTATGAATAATATATAGAATATATATTGTAATTATATAATCATTAAGGAGGAATACATAATGAAAACAAATAATTATAAACGAGTCTCTCTCTCTCTCTCTCTCTCTCTCTCTCTCTCTTAAATAAATACAAGGCATATCTATTAGTACTCATAGCGACGCTAGGCATAGCACTACTTGGCTGCGAAAACAAAGCAGCGGGTGCGGAGCAGCAAGAGTACTATAGGTTTCCATCCATAGCAGCTGGGCAAGATCACACAGTAGGGATAGATAGGGATGGATATCTGTGGTCCTGGGGATATAATGATAAAGGACAATTGGGAGACGGCACTGCAGGTGATACAGCAAATAAAAGCATCCCCATACGAGTACAGAAGAAGACAGAGGAGGGAGCTTTTGAAGATAACACAACGAAATGGAAGGCAGTAGCAGCTGGGGAATATTACACAGTAGGGATAGATAGCGATGGGACTCTGTGGTCATGGGGAAATAATGGCTATGGGCAATTGGGAGACGGCACTGCAGGTGGTGCAACAAATAAAAGCATCCCCGTACGAGTACAGAAGACAGGGACAACATGGAAGGCAGTATCAGCTGGGGCTACTCATACAGTAGGGATAGATAGCAATGGGACTCTGTGGTCATGGGGACGGAATGATGATGGACAATTGGGAGACGGCACTACAGCATATAAAAGCATCCCCGTACGAGTACAGAAGACAGGGACAACATGGAAGGCAGTATCAGCTGGGGCTAATTATACGGTAGGGCTAGCAGAAGATGGAACTCTGTGGTCATGGGGACAGAATAATGTAGGGCAATTGGGAGACGGCACTAAAGAAAATAAAAGCACCCCCGTACGAGTACAGAAGGAGACAGAGGCGGGAGTTTTTGTAGATAACACAACGAAATGGAAGGCAGTATCAGCTGGAGGCTTTCACACAGTAGGGCTAG
>CBDCGX010000008.1:0-6332 GCA_965216965.1 Spirochaetia bacterium
AAGCGGAAAAATAGGAACAAACATAACGTCTAAAATAGCTGGATTATATTTAAAGAATGGACATGCAAATTTTAACGCAGTAGCATGTAAGATTGAAATATCAGAAAACACACCAAATAATGCATTGATAATAATGGACAAAGCATCAAGTATAGCAATATCATCAAATAGGCATACATCAATTAATCTGGTAAATTGTTCAGCAATGTATGCATCTAGATCAGCACAAGCAAGAGTTGAATGTGATTGTAAGGCAATAACATTTGATGCAAAATTTGAATCATTTTGTGCATTGAAATATTTACACGGAACATTGGTACATGGGAATGTAACAAGTATTTCTGCAATGCCAAATAGTTGGGGAAAAGCAAAGGATGGATTCTATAAAGATGGATACATTCAATTAAATTCAGATCCAAACGTAAACAAGGGATTATTTTTCGATTCATTCATTAAATCAAGTGGAGCAGAAAAAGGTGGAGTAGCATTTAGGAAAGATGTAGATTACAAAATTGGGGACATGGTAACTGAATCAGGAAACACATTAGTTGCAAAAGTGGATATTCCAAAGGGTGTATTTGATTTAACTAAATGGGAAGCAATAACTGGACTACAAGGACCAAAAGGTACTGATGGAGCAAAAGGTGATACTGGTGGTGTAGGACCAACGGGAAGACAAGGACCTAAAGGTACAACTGGAGATAAAGGCGATCAAGGGATACAAGGAATACAAGGAGCAAAAGGCAGTATCGGACCAAAGGGAGACACCGGTGCAAAAGGCGATCCCGGAACGAATGGTGTTGACGGAACTAATGGTTTAGCAGGACCAAAGGGTGACCCCGGAGTGAAAGGGGATAAGGGAGACGATGGAAAACCTGGTGCTACAGGAACCACAGGAGCGACCGGAGCCACTGGACCAAAAGGACCTAAGGGAGATAATGGTAAGGATGGAACCGGAGTAACTATTAAAGGTTCTGATACGTTAGCAAACATTCAAGCAAAAGCAGGTGCAGCAGGAGATATGTGGTTAGACACGGCAACGGGTCACGGACATGTATCAAATGGATTAGGTGCAGGAGCAGCAAATTGGACGGACGTTGGTGGAATCAAGGGAGACAAAGGTGACAAAGGTGACCCCGGAGCTGATGGACACAAAGGAGCAGATGGTGCACAAGGTCAAAAAGGCGACCCAGGAGTACACGGAACAAACGGATCAGACGGAGCACCAGGAGCAAAGGGTGATGCAGGAATAGCAGGGCCTACTGGAACACCAGGATTGAAAGGTGACAAGGGAGACAAAGGTGACGATGGCGACAAAGGTAATCCAGGAGTACATGGTACTGATGGAGCACCGGGAGCAAAGGGTGCAACTGGAGCGAAGGGTGATACTGGACCTAAAGGCGACCCAGGTAAAGATGGAATTGATGCAATAAAAGTACAAACTGATTGGGCAGAAGCAACGGATACCTCCAAAGCATTTATCAAGAACAAACCAACAACGATAACTGCAGCAGAATCAGCAGCCATAATTGCTAACACGGCAAAAGTAGGGATAACTCCTGCACAAGCTACAGCGATTACAAATAATACTGCAAAAGTAGGAATCACTACTGATCAATCAAATAAGATAACTGCGAATGAAGCTGCAATAACATTAAAAGCAAATACTGCAGATGTATATACGAAAACTGAAACTGATACTAAGCTTGGAACAAATAAAGTAACTGTAGTAAATGATTTAACTACGGGTGGTATAACTGACGCTTTAGCAGCAGAACAAGGAAAAGCATTAAAGGTATTAGTAGACAAAGCAGTAACATCAACAACGGCAGGAAATGAAACTAGAATATCAAGTATTGTATCAATGACACAAGCAAACTATGATGCTATTGGTACAGGAAAATATGATGCAAATAAACTTTACATTATTGTAACATAAGGAATCGACTATGTATAAGGCACATATAGGAGAAAAAGAAGTAAAAAAATGTTACATTGGTGAAAAACAAATGAGTGCATCAAGATTAGGAGAATTAATTGTATGTAAAAGTGGACCACCACAAAGAACATTCCAAGCAACGATAAAAGCAGGGAATGCCGCTGATGCAACACCAACAAATCCAAAGACTACAAAATGGAACGTTGACGATAACGGAAATGGAACATACGAAGTTTGGACAACAGACCAAATTGATTCATTTGGATATGATGGAAAAGCAACACTGAAAGAGATAGTTGTACATAAGGGAAATACAATCGTAAGTTTATTTGCAGCGTTTTATGCAAATCCGGAACTAACAAAAGTAGATATTTCAAAATGTGTAAACAATATAGATTTAGATAGAGGATTCTTCAATAGTGCTAAATTGACGGAAGTGATACTAGGAAGTGCACCAGAGCTAAAGAAGATGGATCATTGTTTCTTTAAGTGTAAATTATTAGAGAACATTACGATAAATGGATTAGCAAATGTAACAAGTGCATTGGGAACATTTGAAGAATGTGATTCAATAAAAACGATAGATATTAGTACAATGGTAAATATAGAGAACGCATCAAAAATGTTCTTTAGTGCTATAGGGCTAGAAGAAGTAATAAGAGGAACAACATTCAATAAAGCAACCGAAATCAAAGATTGTTTTGCAAATAGTGGATTAATGAAATTTGATAGTACGGGAATAGACAATGCTACAGATGCAAGTGCGATGTTTAGTAGGTGTCATAGATTGACAAATGTAACTGGAAATGGATTTAAGGGTGCGACAAACTTAGCATTCTTATTCCTAGGATGTGAAAATTTGATTTGTATAAAAGAATTAGACACAACAAGTGCAACAGGAACAAAAAATATGTTTAAAAGTTGTACTCATCTAGTGCAACCTGACGCAGCAGCAATAGTTGATTTAACGGATAGTAATGGAGCAGTTTGGAAAAATTCAAAAGATTGCCCACCACCAAAATTATTACCACCAAGAATAAGGTACACATCTACTGAAGATTTAACACAGCTTACTGCATACGCAATTGGCGGGACACCTAGAATTGAAGATAATGGTGATGGTACATATGACTTAACATCGGATGATCTATGTACTTTTATTGCACTGAATGGAGATTACACAAATTTCTATTATAAACCAATAACAAAGATAGAGGTAATAGAAGGAAATTCACTAACGAAAGTAAGAGATATATCAGGTGATGAAACTGGATTGTTTGCACATTTACAATCATTAAAAGAAATAATAGTTAGAGATAAAATGCAAAATCTAGTGGATGCAGATTGCATGTTCCAAGAAACAATGAATTTAGAAAAAATAGATATAACAGGAATGGATACGTCAAAAGTAACAACTATGGCAAATATGTTTCAAGGATGTCCAAAACTTACGGGACTAGATTTGTCACATCTTGATTTTTCAAAAGTAACAAATTTTAACTTCTTCTTACAAAATTGTCAAGCATTAGCATATATAAAATTACCAGAATTAAATGGATCAATAATAACAAATGTATCCGGAATGTTTAGTAATTTACCAAGACTAAAATGTATATCTAAATTAGATACATCAAAGTTAGGAAGTTCAGTACATAAAAATATGTTCGCTGTAAATAATAATAATATAATTAATCCAACACCAGCAGAAAGAATAAAAATACAATCAGCAGCAGGATTTAATTACATAAATAAAAATAATTGCCCATAAAAGGAAAAAGATGGAAGAAGGAAAATTAGTAATAGTTAGAGGGCGTGAAGATACAATACAAGATTTATTAGCTGCACCAAGGTGCGAGGCAAAGGTAATTACATATGGCAATATTTGGACAAGACAATTAAAAATGCAAAGAGGAGAAATAAAGGGTGGTCACAAGCATAAATTTGACCATTTACATTTCTTGGTAATGGGAGCAATAATAATAAACATATACGACAATAAAAATAGGGAAAAAGTTATATTGTCGAAAGAATATATTGCACCTGCATGGATAAAAGTTCCGAAAGAACATCTGCATGATATAAGAGCATTATCTGACAATACATTAGGTTATTGTATACAGGCATTAAACAATGAAGATGGAAATGTAGTAGATAGTGATTACGAAAATGATAAAGATTGGATGGATCAAGTACTAGAGTATGAGAAACAAAATGGATTAAGAGATGAAACTAAATAGCACAGCAGCATTGATTTCAATATTGGGATTGCAAGGATGTGCATTTCAATCAGCATTTGTAGATGTCGAAGAAGCTAGGGCAGGTTTTGTAATAACAAGACCTCCAGTGCAAATATCATATCGTGGTGACGTAAGTCAAGAGAGTCAAGCATTTGCATTAAATGTACTGAAACAACTACAAAGTGAACGTACAAATATGTATAAATTCAACGAAAATACAAATGTAAGACTAAATAGTATTGATGGTAAGAGTGATAAGATTAATATCAATCTACATGAAAGTACAACAGTTAGGAATGAAGGAGGCGAAAATGGGATGCAAGAAGAAAAGTAAATCACCGAAGCCAAAAAAATAATAATATAAATCTTAGTGAGTGAGTAGGAATACACTCTCTAATCAACAATATCTCGTGTTCCTTGTGTGGACAATACTTAGGGCTAGTACCCCGACAAAGTAATATGTATCACGATAGCGAGTATTGTTGGTTAGGACAAATTAAAAAACCTATGGAAGAGAATATTATTAGAGGTGACTAACATAGTTTAAATAGGAGTTTCCATATCTGCATATACGGCTAGGAACGATCAACACGTACGGAGTCAGTAGAAAGACTGTTGTGCGAGTGAGTATTCCTATTTAAAATATGTAATCAGTTGGGACTATCTTAAAGTTCATAACTATTAAGTCTAAAATCAAGTAGTGTATGCCCTCTACCTATGGTATCGGGACAGTGAGTAGTATGCGAACATTCTATATTGCATAAACACAGCATAAATCAAGCATGAATCAAATACGATTACAACACAAATCCAACATGAATCAAGCATGAATACAACGCACGAATCAATGACACGGATAAATATCACAACACAAAGGAGAACACAAATGTTGAAAGAAGAAATAAACGAAGAAGTAATAAGGAATAATGGAACGGTATCATTGGATTTCATCTATGATAAAATGAAACAATCAGAAGTATTATATACAACTTTTGGAGTAGGGAAAGTACAATGTACCGTAAACATGGAAGATTATAGTGTGTCTGCAATATCAGACGCAGGAAGTAAGGAAGAAGCATACGAACTTGCAGTATTGGAAGTAATAGTTTTGTTTGATTCTCTAGTTGATGTCAAATAGGGAATTGAATGAATTTGTCCATTGTAAATGTGGAATAACATATATTTCTGGATATACACATTGTCCGAAATGTGGTCTAGTAAATCCTAACGACAAGAGCTCAAATACGTACCCGCCTAAGAGGCAATAGGGTAGTATTCCAAAAATCCAAAAATGGATCAAAAACACGTAACACACAATTGATGCGTAGTTACACACACGAAGGATTAATATGCGAAGCATAAGAACTTCCAAAGATAGAAACAAAATACCACTTTCAACGGTTGCAGATTTTCCATATGATAGAGTTGAAATAACAATAAGATATTTTACTAAAGATCATGTATGGATAAGTGTAGAGAAGGATGGATACTATAAAATAAGTAGACCAAAAAGGTATTTTTGGGCAGGAATAAATATATGTGATAAAGTATTTTTAGAAAAAAAAAGAACTAAACGTAGTGGAACAAGATGAGAAGATAACAAATTATTATGTTCACTTTTTTGTAAGTGGTAGGAGAATAATGAAACATTGCCATACAACACTAAAATGAAAACAATGAAAGAACAACTATATTCCTCCGAAGGATGTGCTCGCACATCTACGTAGGAGCAGGAAATCTCAACAATTGCGAGCCTTAGCGAGCTAGCGAGACGAAAAATTTTACATCATGGCAGTGTGCACTCGTACACGTAAGTCCATGTGTTCTTTATCATTTTGTCAAGAAGAATTTTTTCTTCCTTAACTTTAAAACGTAGAGTGAACTAACGTAATAGTTCTCACGTGACCACTTCGGATTAGTGGGAGAGATAATAGTTTAAATTTTGAAGTATTGCGGCATTCTATCGGTATCTCGTTATATAATTGGCTAGGGAACAGTGTATGGCGTGTTGTATTTTATAATATTTTTATAGAATTACACATGAACGACCCCCAACGCTCCACAAGAGCCGGACCACACTACCATGCACTCCCGCCCCAAGCAAATGAAAACTTCCTATGAAGCTTCCTTTTTGCACGGGTAGATCAAGAGCTGCG
>CBDCGX010000009.1:0-59792 GCA_965216965.1 Spirochaetia bacterium
GTTTTTATAACAGTAATAATAAATAACTGGTAATACTACATGTGTTTTTTCTTAAAGACATATCCCTCATTATGCACCACGAGGCACCCTGGAAATGCCTTGCTATGTATTCTTTTATGTTTTTACTTTTATTTTGGTATTTGTATTTTCACTGGAGTGTTTTTATCAGTTGTAGTGCTGTCTCCCAATTGTCCAAATTCATTCTTTCCCCAGGACCACAGAGTCCCATCTTCTGCTATTCCTACTGTGTGATCTTCCCCAGCTGATACTGATTCCCATTTCGTCATGTTATCTTCAAAAGGTTCCGCCTCTGTCTTCTGCTGTACTCGTACGGGGGTGCTTTTATATGCTGTAGTGCCGTCTCCCAATTGTCCATTACCATTATATCCCCAGGACCACAGAGTTCCATCTTCTGCTAGCCCTACTGTGTGTCCCCCCCCAGCTGCTACTGCCTTCCATTTCGTTCTGTTATCTACAAAAGCTCCCTCCTCTGTCTTCTGCTGTACTCGTACGGGGGTGCTTTTATCAGTCTTAGTGCCGTCTCCCAATTGTCCATTACCATTATATCCCCAGGACCACAGAGTCCCATCACTATCTATCCCTACTGTAAAACTAAAAGCGCCTAGTGATACTGCCACTGCACTCCATGTTTTATTTCCTATTTTCTGTGGAAGACTTATTTGAGTTATGGCAGCACCACTAGCATCGGTTCCAAGATTTCCTAAGCCCAATTGTCCAGATTCATTATATCCCCAGGACCACAAACTTCCATCTTCTGCTAGCCCTACTGTGTGTCCCCCCCCAGCTGCTACTGCCTTCCATGTTATCCCTGCCTGCTGTACTCGTACGGGGATGCTTTTATCAATCTTAGTGCCGTCTCCCAATTGTCCTCCACTATTCTTCCCCCATGACCACAGAGTCTCATTGCTATCTATCCCTACCGTGTGAGCAAACCCAACTGATACTGCCTTCCATTCCGTTGTATTATCTACAAAGATTTCCTCCTCTGTCTCCTGCTGTACTCGTACGGGGGTGCTTTTATTTGCTGTAGTGCCGTCTCCCAATTGTCCATTTTCATTCTTTCCCCATGACCACAGATGTCCATCGCTATCTATCCCTACTGTGCGCTCTCCTCCAGCTGATACTGCCTTCCATTTCGTTGTATTATCTACAAAGATTCCCTCCTCTGTCTCCTGCTGTACTCGTACGGGGGTAATTCTTCTTGTTGTAGTACCGTCTCCCAATTGTCCATTTTCATTCTTTCCCCATGACCACAGATGTCCATCGCTATCTATCCCTACTGTGCGCTCTCTTCCAGCTGCTATGTATAACCTATAGTACTCTTGCTCCGCACCCGCCGCTGCTTTGTTTTCCACAACCAAGTAGTCCTATACCTAGCATCGCTATGAGTACATATATATATCCTTTGTATTTATTTAAGAAAGAAAGTGTCTCTCGTTTATTACAAATATTGTTTATTCCTCCTTAAATGCTTATATAATATACAATATATATTATATATGTTACTCATAGATTACTCTTTTGTCAATGGTATTTTCTGCTTTTTCTTGTAACTTATAATACACTTTTAACCCAACTATTTGATATTTATACATATTATATTGTTAGATATGCATGTTTTTATCAAATATATAAAGTGTTTTTATAACAGTAATAATAAACACAAGGCATCTTGGAGATGCCTTGCTATGTATTCTTTTATGTTTTTACTTTTATTTTGGTATTTGTATTTTCACTGGAGTGTTTTTATCAGTTGTAGTGCCGTCTCCCAATTGTCCTTTACCATTATCTCCCCATGACCACAGAGTCCCATCAATATCTATCGCTACTGTGTAATCATGCCCAACTACTACTGTCTTCCATGTTATCCCTGCCTGCTTTACTCGTACGGGAGTACTTCTTCTTGTTGTAGTGCCGTCTCCCAATTGTCCACTATCATTATATCCCCATGACCACAGAGTCCCATCGCTATCTATCCCTACTGTGTGAAATTTCCCGGCTGCTACTGCCTTCCATTTCGTTGTGTTAGCTACAAAAGCTCCCTCCTCTGTCTTCTGCTGTACTCGTACGGGGGTGGCTTTTATTTGCTGTCATAAACCCTTCAGTGCCGTCTCCCAATTGTCCTGCATTATTCTGTCCCCATGACCACAGAGTCCCATCGCTATCTATTCCTACTGTGTGATCGTTCCCAACTACTACTACTTTCCATTTCGTTGTGTTATCTTCAAAAGCTCCCTCCTCTGTCTTCTTCTGTACTCGTACGGGGATGCTTTTAGAACCATTAGTGCCGTCTCCTAATTGTTCATTACCATTACCTCCCCATGACCACAGAGTCCCATCGCTATCTATCCCTACTGTGTGATAGACCCCAGCTGCTACTGCCTTCCATTTCGTTGTGTTATCTTCAAAAGCTCCCTCCTCTGTCTTCTGCTGTACTCGTACGGGGGTGCTTTTATGTGCTGTAGTGCCGTCTCCCAATTGTCCATTACCATTAATTCCCCATGTCCACAAACTTCCATCTCTATCTATCGCTACTGTGTGAGCAAGAATCCCAGCTGATACTGCCTTCCATATTGTCCCTGTCTTCTGTACTCGTACGGGTATGCTTTTATATGTTGTAGTGTTGTCTCCCAATTGTCCATTACCATTACCTCCCCATGACCACAGAGTTCCATCAATATCTATCCCTACTGTGTGCGCCCCCCCAGCTGATACTGCCTTCCATTTCGTTGTGTTATCTATAAAAGCTCCCGCCTCTGTCTTCTGCTGTACTCGTACGGGGGTGCTTTTATTTTCTTTAGTGCCGTCTCCCAATTCTCCATAATTATTAACTCCCCATGACCACAGAGTTCCATCTTCTGCTATCACTACCGTATGAGTTCTCCCAGCTGCTATGGATGTAAACCTATAGTACTCTTGCTCCGCACCCGCTGCTTTGTTTTCACAACCAAGTAGTCCTATGCCTAGCGTCGCTATGAGTACTAATATATGTGCTTTGTATTTATTTAAGAGAGAGAGAGAGAGAGAGAGAGAGAGAGAGAGAGAGAGAGAGAGCCTCGTTTATAATTATTTGTTTTCATTGTTTATTCCTACTTAATGATTATATAATTACAATATATATTCTATATGTTATTCATAGATTACTCTTTTGTCAATAGTATTTTCTGCTCTTTCTTGTAACTTAGAATACACTTTTAACCCAACTACTTGATATTTATACATATTATTTGTTAGATATGTATGTTTTTATCAAATGTGTAAAGTGTTTTTATAACACTAATAACAAATAACTGTTAATATTACATATGTTTTTTCTTTAAAGACACATCCCTCATTATGTACCACAAGGCATCTTGGAGATGCCTTGCTATGTATTCTTTTATGTTTTTACTTTTATTTTGGTATTTGTATTTTCACTGGAGTGTTTTTATCAGTTATAGTGCCGTCTCCCAATTGTCCACATATATTGTAGATATATTATTCATAGATACAGATTACTCTTTTGTCAATGGTGTTTCCCTCTCTTTCTAGTAACTTAGAATACACTTTATAACCCAACTTGATATTTATACATATCATTCTGTTAGATATGTCAAATATGTAAAGTGTTTTTATAACAGTGATAACAAATAACTGGTAAGATTACATGTGTTTTTTCTTAAAAACATATCCCTCATTATACACCACAAGGCATCTCCAGGATGCCTTGCTATGTCTTCTTTTATGTTTTTACTTTATTTTGGTATTTGTATTTTCACTGGAGTGTTTCTCCGAGTTGTAGTGCCGTCTCCCAATTGTCCATCACCATTCTTTCCCCATGACCACAGAGCCCCATCGCTATCTATCACTACTGTGTACCCTCTCCCAGCTGACACCGCCTTCCATATTATCCCTGCCTGCTTTACTCGTACGGGGATGCTTTTATCTTTTTCTGTAGTGTCGTATCCTAATTGCCCAGCACTATTACCCCCCCATGACCACAGAGTCCCATCGCTATCTATCCCTACTGTGTGATTATACCCAGCTGCTACTGCCTTCCATTTCGTCATGTTATCTACAAAAGCTCCCGCCTCTGTCTTCTTCTGTACTTGTACAGGGGTGCTTTTATTTTCTTTAGTGCCATCTCCCAATTGTCCATCACCATTATTTCCCCATGACCACAGAGTCCCATCTTCTGCTAGCCCTACTGTAAAACTAAAAGGGCTTAGTGTCACTGCCACTGCACTCCATGTTCTATTTCCTATCTTCTGTGGAAGACTTATTTGAGTTATGGCAGCACCACTAGCATCGGTTCCAAGATTTCCTAAGCCCAATTGTCCACTACCATTATTTCCCCATGACCATAAGCTTCCATCTTCTGTTATCCCTACTGTGTAACCTCCCCCAGCTACTACTGTCTTCCATTTCGTTGTGTTATCTTCAAAAGCTCCCGCCTCTGTCTTCTTCTGTACTCGTATGGGGATGCTTTTATTTTCTTTAGTACCGTCTCCCAATTGTCCTTTACCATTCCATCCCCATGACCACAGGGTCCCATCGCTATCTATCCCTACTGTAAAGCTGTCCCCAGTTGATACTGCCTTCCATTTCGTTCTGTTATCTACAAAAGCTCCCTCCTCTGTCTTCTGCTGTACTCGTACGGGGGTGATTTTATATGTTAGAATGTCTGAAGTGCCGTCTCCCAATTGTCCTGCATTATTCTGTCCCCATGACCACAGAGTCCCATCGCTATCTATCCCTACTGTGTGAGATGCCCCAGCTGATACTGCCTTCCATTTCGTTATGTTATCTACCTGCTGTACTCGTACGGGGGTGCTTTTATGTGCTGTAGTGCCGTCTCCCAATTCTCCAAAATTATTCAATCCCCATGACCACAGAGTCCCATCTTCTGCTAGCCCTACTGTGTGCTCTCTCCCAGCTGATATGGATGTAAACCCATACTCTTGCTCCGCACCCGCTGCTTTATTTTCGCAGCCAAGTAGTGCCATGCCTAGCGTCGCTATGAGTACTAATATATGTGCTTTGTATTTATTTAAGAGAGAGAGAGAGAGAGAGAGAGAGAGAGAGAGAGAGAGAGAGAGAGAGCCTCGTTTATAATTATTTGTTTTCATTGTTTATTCCTCCTTAATGATTATATAATTACAATATATATTCTATATGTTATTCATAGATTACTCTTTTGTCAATAGTATTTTCTGCTTTTTCTAGTAATTTATAATACACTTTTAACCCAACTGCTTGATATTTATACATATCATTCTGTTAGATATGCATGTTTTTATCAAATATATAAAGTGTTTTTATAACAGTAATAATAAATAACTATTAATATTACATGTGTTTTTTCTTAAAGATATATCTCTCATTATGCACCACAAAGCATCTTGGAGATGCCTTGCTATGTATTCTTTTATGTTTTTACTTTTATTTTGATATTTGTATTTTCGCTGGAGTGTTTCTCTGAGTTGTAGTGCCGTCTCCCAATTGCCCTTCATTATTCTTTCCCCATGACCACAGAGTCCCATGCTATCTATCACTACTGTGTAATTATTCCCAATTGATACTGCGTTCCAATTTGTCAATTTATTTGTAACAATTTATATGTTTACCTAAAACACCTAACTGAGATCAACATATTCTCCTATTGACACATACACAACATGTCCATTGATATGCACAAGCACATTCCCTATTCTCTCTATTATTTGGATAACACCTAAAAATATAAATACTGATTCTACATCTTTATTCTTTAAACTTGTATCACTTACAACCTCTTTGTACAGTTTAAAATAAATGGAATCTATGTTTGTATCAAGCCTTGCAGTTTCTCTTGCTACATCTTTATCTTGAGTTATAAAAGCATCAATTGAGCTCTTAAGCATACGAGAACACATTTCTAGCATTCCTTGAATCAGAGTTACATGTTTATCAAGAAGATAATAAAAACTACATGTCTCTAAATTATTTACGTATATGCACATATGTCTTATATAACCACCAATATCTACTAATGATGTAGAGAGCTTAATACCCCCAATAAAATATCTAAGATCAGTGCCGACTGGTTGTTTCATAGCTATGGCTTGAGCACACATACCATCAAGTTTTATTTGCAATACATCTAGATATTTATTTTTTTCAATTATTTCTTGTGCAAGAGTTATATCTTTTGTCATGAGTGCTGCCATTCCACCCAACAGCATCTCATTAATACAAGACGAGAGTTCTAATATCTTCTGTTCCACTTCTTTTATTGCCAACTGCATTGTTGGTGCTCCTCATTGTGTCATATCGTTGTAACTATAATTATAGCATAACTTATTTTTAAATCCTTCAATCAATGCTCTACTCTTGTAAAAAGGAAGCACCCTTCATCTTAAAAGAACAGCAATGTATCTTTTTAGCACATACAAAACAATTTAGTATATATACATTATTCTAACCTAGCAATAAAAAGCAGCGGCAAATGATCTGAGACTGCGGAAAAATTTTTCTTTCTTGTAGAAAATTTATTTGGATATCCGTCTTTTGTTATAAATGGTACCTCAGCAAGAATTGTGATTTTCTCAGAATGTACCATATCATCTAGAACGTTATCAATAAGAATATGATCTATAACTTGCCAACGTGAGCGATAGTAATATGTTCCTAAAATAGAAGCGTCTTGATCTCTTTTTAAATTATCTATAAGTAAAAAGTCTTTCACACTATAAAACCTGCCTTCCTTTTTTATTTTCTCATTAATAACACCTGCTGGCGTAAAATCATTAAAATCACCAGCAATAATTGTTGGCACAGTAGAATCTATCACATCACTTATGAGAGAATACTGAAGACTTCTTATGTCATCTGAAGTATACTTTCCCTTCGTTTGAATACGAGATTTGAGATGAACAGCAAGAACTTGTAATATAGCTCCTTTTATAAACGGAAGTTTTATTTTCACATCAAGTACAGGACGCGTTGAATGCTTTTTTTTCCCTCCAACATGAATATTGTGAGAATTCACACTTTTAAACGGGTATCGCGACATTACGGCAACTTGTACAGATGATTTTTTTTCTTGGGTTATCTCAAAATATGAGAATGCTGGTAAATAATACGTATGTAAATCTTTTACAACTTTTTTATTCTCAATTTCCTGAAGTACAAGGATATCAAAATTTTTTGCTTTTGCCTGAAGTGATTTTCCAACTGCAATAAGACGTTTTTGATATGACTTTTCTGTCCACGAAGGTGGCATATACGTATCATATTCTCTTCCATTCTTTTGTCCATCAAAAAGGTTTTGAACATTAAATGACATAAGCTGTAATGTCTCCGAGAATCCAACCTGGACACTCCACATAGCCAAAGATAAAAGACATAAAAAAACAATCCTTGTTTTCCTCATAATACTTTTACTTCTTTTTTGGCTTTTTTGATTGAGTTTTTTCTATTTTTTTAGGTAACTTATTCGTTTTCCCACTCACCTTAGAAGATGCCTCGCTAGATATTTTCTTTTCTTTCTTCTTTTGATCGTTACTTTCCGTGCTGTTTTTCTTAATCCCTTTTTCTTTTTTATCATAAACTCTTGCAAAAACACCACCCAAATCCTTTTTGTTTTCTGCAATTCTTCCCACAAGACCATATTTTACCCCTTCGCTTGCAGTAAGCCAAAAATCTCTATCCGTATCTTTTTCTACTTGCACAATATTCCTCTTTGTTCCTTTCGCTATAATTATATTTATTTGCTGTTTGAGATTCTCAACTTCCCGTGCATGTATTTCAAGGTCTGTCACTACTCCCTGTATCCCCGAAAGTGGTTGGTGTAAAAGATACCGTGCATTAGGAAATGAAAGCCGTTGCTCCTTTGGAACAGC
This sequence comes from Spirochaetia bacterium, assembly GCA_965216965.1. Classification (GTDB taxonomy): domain Bacteria; phylum Spirochaetota; class Spirochaetia; order WTKD01; genus CBDAKK01. The sequence continues at coordinate 7,884 of CBDCGX010000009.1, forward strand.
AAGATATATAAGAGCAGCAGCACTTGCAACAAGCCCCCATCCTATGAGATACACCTTTGCTCTTACAAATCGAATACAATCATATATGGCAAATCCAGAATTTATTTCACCACCTGGAGAATTTATAAACACTTTTATAGGCAAATCAGATATTTGATCTAATAACAAAAGCGAACGAGTTATTTTATGTGCGTTATTCTTATCTATTCCACCAGAAATAAATAATATTCGGCTTTGTATCTCTTCTTGTGCTAATATTCTTTGAATATCTTGTGATGTTTCTTGTTTTTCTTTATTATTTCTAATATATTCTTGATAAATCATACAATCTATTATAATAATAATTAGTATAATATTCCATGCAAAATAACTCTTCACCAACAAAGAAAAGAAACCCTCCTATTTCTTCCCCATTATTGAACAATGAAGCACACTTACATACCATAGATCCTACACTTACTTCTTCATTGCCTGCAACTTCCGATGCCTTTAAATGCGGAACTGTTGCAATAATAGGTCGTCCATCTGTAGGAAAATCAACATTCCTTAATTCAATATGTGGAAATCACACCGCAATAGTATCGCCATATCCTCAAACAACTCGCAATATAATTCGAGGTATAGTTACTCGAGACAATTTTCAAATTATTTTTCTTGATACCCCCGGTCTCCATTTTTCTGAGTCTTCATTTAGCATAACATTAAAAAAGCAAAGCCTTCTTTCTCTTTCATCTGCTGACGTCATCCTTTACATGGTAGATATTTCAAGAAAACCAGGAGAAGAAGAAATCCATATTTGTAATATTCTTAAAGACATTAATCTTTCTCTCGTTATTACTGTAAATAAGATTGATATAACACAAAATTACAGTAACGAATATAAAGAACATTTTGCTCATTATCTACCTCATCATACTATTTCTCAAATCATGGGTATTTCTGCCAAAGAATCTCTCCATACTGAATTACTTCTTACAGATATTGCAAAGCACCTCCCCGACTCCCCCCCCCTATATCCTAAAGACTATTATACAGATCAAAGTTTCGAAATGCGTGTATGTGAAATTGTACGTGAATCTGCAATAGATAATGTAAAAGAAGAACTTCCTCATGCCATTTATACAAACCTTATTGAATCATCTATAAAACATCGCAATAACGATAACGCCATAACACATGTATTTGCTCGGGTAGATGTAATAGTAGAAACCGAAAGTCAAAAGAAAATACTTATAGGAAAATCAGGAAGCATGGTGAAAAAAATACGAGTTGCTTCTTCGAAAAAGCTAGTACTTATTTTCCCATATAATATACAGCTTGAAATACGCATATCGGTACAAAAAAAATGGAGAAAAAATAAGGCAACCTTACAAAAAGTATCACACCGTTTTTAGCAGCTTATGTTTCTGTAATGGTAGCATCCTTTTCTATTACACATATAGTAGGAGGAGCAAGATATCTTTTTACAGAAAAAATCCCACACTCCACTACCCCCACAATACAATTTAATTCTCTTTCTCTTTCTTCACAAGAAAAATCATCATCAAAATACACATCTAAAATACCATTTCCTTCTTCAGTAATCCATGGACCAACCTTTCGTGCATCCATCCGGGTTTCTATACGGGAATTTTTATATATGCTTTGTATTTTCTTTTTAACTTGCATAAAAGCAGGGAAAACAACTTCTACCGGTATAGGGAACGTTTTTCCAAGTGATGATACTTTCTTATCATTGCTTATAAGCACAACAAATTGTCTTGATGCATATGCAACTATTTTTTCATGAAGTAAACATCCCCCTCCACCTTTTGTACAATTCTTTTCTTTATCACACTCATCGGCTCCATCTATGCTTACATCAAAATATTCAAGTATAGGAGAGTTGAGATTATACACAGGAAGTCCAAGGTGTGTTGCCTCAAGTAAAGTTCCATATCCCGTTACCCCACAATGAATATCAACAAGTTCTCCCGATGTATACTTGCGAGCAATTTCACGAATTGCCCATATAGCAGTACTCCCTGTCCCTAACCCTATTGTCATTCTACTCTTTATAAAAGTATTCACAGCATATATAGATATCTTTTCTTTAAGACACATACCTTTGTATCACTCCTCCATTTTATATAAAGTTACGTTTGCAAATACATACAAACTTTTTCTTTTCCTAAAATTTTAAAAAAACTTCCTAATCTTGGACCCTTTTGTCTTCGTATAATTCGCATATACAATACTGGAAAAAACTCTTTAGGATCTATATCAGCCTCCCTTGCACAACTATATATTGCAGCATTGATATCTTTATCTGACATATCCTCAAAATCCTGTTCTATGTTTTTACATAAAAAAGCAATAGCATTTTTTTGTTCTTTTGTTTCAGTAAGAGTATTATTATCATGTACATTTGCAAGTGAAAAGACAAACTCCTCTGGAGCATGCTTTTGTATCCAGTTCCACACACATAGTGCCCTCTCAGAAACATATTTTACATCGTTACTATTTAATTTGAGATATGCAATTACTTTTGAAATATTCCCCTCATATATTTGTAATACACTACAAAGATGTCTAAATGATATTTGGCAAAGGATAGACGAAGCAACATTGCATACTTGTGAAAGTACATAAATACGAGATTCTTTTTGTCGACGGGCATCACTTACTTCTTCTTCTCCAAAATGTATTCTCTCACATCTATCGTAATCTTCATATATTTTAATTACATCAATATCAAAAGATATTGCAAACTCTGCATTTGGTCGTGTGCCCGCGAAAAGATAGCGTACTATAGGGGGCTGATAAACAGAAAGCACATCAGATAAACTCAGCACTTCTCCTGATGATGAAGATAGCTTTCCACTTCCGCCTTTTACCCTTATAAAATCATATTGGAATGTAACTGGGGGTGCAATATTATATACCTGAGTTGCTATCTCCTTTGCCGTGTCAAAACTGCCACCTTGTGAATGATGATCTTTTCCTGCAGGCTCAAAATCTACATTTTCATAATACCACCGCATAGGCCAATCCACTCTCCATAACAATTTCACCCTACCTGTTTGTCTAAGATCTACTGTGGATCTCTTTCCTGTTTCTAAACATTTATACGTAATACTCCATTCTCCATCCCATTCACATACCTTTGTTGTATCTTTATTTGTAAATTCACTAAACACTGATATGGGATACCAGTCATGAGGCAAAAGAGAACTTCTATGCTCATTAAGAATATCTATAATTTCTTTCCTGTATTTAAGAGCAATACGCATACCTTCAGCATAATCTGAATTTTTATATCTCTTTGATTGATAGATTTATAAGAGGGATATATTCCAACACGAGACAGCTCCTTTTCTATCTCTATTTCATTAGCACGAGCGTAATTTTCTGCTCTTCCATAAGGATCTGGTATATCAACTATTGGTTTCCGTAGATATTGTATATACTCTTCTTCTTTCTCAATATTACTTGGCACTTTTCTAAAAACATCAAAATCATCCCACGAATATATAAATCGTGTCTTTTTTCCAAGGGATGCAAGTGCCTTTACTACAATATCAACTGATATTATTTCTCTAAAATTCCCTATATGTACAGTTCCTGAAGGAGTTATTCCAGATGCACATGTATAATAGGGTTTTTCACCTCTTTCTCTTATTATTTTCTTTGCATACGTATCCGCCCAATGCAAAGAATCTTTCTTTGGTATTTTATTCATCTATAGTAATATTGTATGTGAAATTATAAATTTATAAAGTATTTTTCTATTATATAAGCTAAAAATAACAGATATAATCTTAATTTATCTTGAATATTACATTACTATCACATAAACGCTACATTACACAATGCACGATAAATTATTGTAAGATTATGCATAAAATGCATACATAAGAAATATATGTATATATTGTTATTATATTTATGGACTGTACTGTCTTTAGTTATTAATATTGACAGAAACTATAAAATAAGGCAACTAAATTCATAGATGGTCAGAGTATTGATGGTCATAACTCAATTATGGCTTAAAGGGGCTCAAAAACCAATGTATTAGGAACAAGGTGGACAAAACGACCTTCCTTCAACGAATCTTAGCAAAGAGACAACCATAAGTGGTAATATAAGCAATAAAGTATTGTTGTAAAACAATCGATAGATTACATCTATTACTAATATTAGAAAGCTTCAATACTACTCAAGAATTTAAAATCTTAGTTTTGGAAATAAACTATTAGTACTAAACAGTAATAATTAGGATACTAAAGAAACGCCTACCTGCTCTCTAATAAAGTTTAAAAATCAACTTAATAAGTTCCCATCTAAGGTCTCTTGTAATAAATTATTGTTTCTACTGTTTTAGTAAATCTGTATGTTCCTCCCGGTATCCAATTAGAACTCTCAGAAGAAGGAATCCCTAATTGTCTTCTTACTATTCCTCTCCCCGGTATTCTTTTATTTCCGCCCCAAGCACTATAACAAGAATCCTGATAATCATTATTACATCTCGGAACCCCAGAACGCGCAATAAATTCAGCTCTATGTCGTGATTCCCATATTTCATTATATGACATATAGTCAGTATAATCATACGCAATCTTAAGTATTTCAATATCGTGTGTATTAAAAAGACTATCTATGTTAACCGTGTATTTATTTTTATTCCTTGTTACAAAACTAGAATCATATTTAGGGTAGCTACTTTTCATTCTCTTTTTATAACGAACACTATTAGATCTAGCCCCATAATTACAACAATCATTCCTTCCGTATAACGTCATCCAATTTTTATCTCGCACTCTATATTGCGTTTGGTCATCACTATTAACAATGATATTAAAATTTTGTGCTGTCTCTATTGTAATTATTCTTTTTCCACTCGGTATATATCTTCCCACATTGCTATATCCCTCTTGTCTTAGAAAAGATACTTGTACATAATTTTCTTTAGGAAATATTTGCTCTCCTTTTTCTGTAAAAAAAGTTATTGTATCTCCCGCATATTTTCTAAGTACAATTTGATATGTTTTTTTATTTCCATTAATACTAACATCAAATGATGCGATGCTACGTTCCTTATTATAATTAATATCTAAACCATTATTCTTAGTGTACGTCAATGTATTACTTTTGCTCTCTCTAAAAACATGAGAATCAAACTCCCCATTATTAATATTATTTATAATTGCATCTTCATAAAACTCAATTTTTATATCAAAAGCATTCTCTTGAGGTAACACATATAAAACATTATCTTGTATAAGTAATTGTCTGCTATTTTGTACTGCAAATATTGGATATTCTATAGGTATTTTTTCTATCCTTAATTCAAATGTGTACTCTCTCCCATTTTTCTTAAACTTTGTTTTTGATGGAAGCGAGAGTGAAGTAAAAGGAAAATCAATATCACCATGCCAACGTATTGCAACCGACTTTTGTTTTCCCCTCATTCCCTGTACGTCCCAAGGGAGACCAATAACTCCCCATACGTTAGTGTCCATATAATTAAGTGATAGCATATCGTAACGAACATCAAAAGATATAGGTATACTGTCATCTGTTGTCATAATTTCAATGTAATATATTTTAGATTTTTTTCCCTTCTTAATAACATATTTTGTTCTTTCGCTTGTAATTGGAGCTATCTTATTAGGAGCAATGCTATCGCCATTGTATTCTATTGTAGGATTAATAAAATAATTAACCTCTGTGTTTTTTCTAAATACTTGATACTTTAATTTCACAAAAAAATAATTATCTATTTTTTTTGCCTCTATATATTCAGTATCAGGATATAAATCAGGTCCTTGCATGTTTACATTTAAATTTTTATAAAACCGAACAGAATCAATACCAAAACTTTTATCCTTATCTTCTGTAGTCGTATTCTTTGGTCTAAGTCCCAATATTCCAGATAAGTCACAACTACTATACATAATAAAAACCATACCAATAAATAGCATATATATATATATTTTGTTTTTCTACTCATATACATATATACAATTCCACTCGCAAAATGCTTTATATATATTTACACTTTCAGGGCATATTCTAAAAATAAACTGTAAGAAAAAAAACAATATATTGTCTACAATAGAATTATGTCTCACATAAAAAGAACAAGTATAATTGCTCAATCAGCCAACTACCAAATACGAACAATGCAAGTCGATGAATATACTCCAATACAACTCTTATATGCAACACATGCGATCGGTATATTAGAGTCAGTAAATATAGAGGGCGGAAGGAGTAGATACTCTATTATATTGGTAAAAGAATCGTTCCGTCTTTTACAAGAGAATGGAAAAATATATACTATTAAAGATTCTGTTAAAAAACCTTATACAACTCATAGCGACTTTTTAGATGCACTTGCATATTTTTCGGATCAACACAAAGAGATATTACATACAAACATTTCTATTCCCTTTCCTTCCGGAGGGCTTGGCTATCTCAGTTTTGAATATGCAAAATACTGTGACTCATTTACTTTTGCCCCACAAAAGAATGATTTATGTCAACCGGAAGCATTATTTTATATTCCTCAAACATTTATTGTCTGCGATCATGTAAAAGAATCACTTTTTCTTGTAGCATTACAATATTTAGAATATTCTCTATCTCAACCTCTTACAAAAATACTAGACAATCTTGAATCTCTCATAACAACAAAAACTTCTATTAACTATTCTAAAACAAAAACAACAAGCACGATTATCGAAAATGAAGATGCAAAAGAATCATATTGTAATGCAGTAAAACACATAAAAAAACGCATAGTTGATGGCTATCTCTTTCAAGCAGTGCCATCTAGGAGAGTAAAGATACAGTCAAATATAGACCCCAAAGAAGCATACAGACTTTTACGCTATCATAACCCCTCGCCTTATTTATTCTATTTTGATTTTAAAGACCATTGTATTTTAGGCTCTTCTCCAGAATCGCATATAAAATCTCTTAACAATAAAGTGATAGTAACACCCATTGCAGGCACACGTAGAAGAGGCATTAGCAATAAAGAAGACATGATTCTTGCTCATGATCTTATACACGATGAAAAAGAATGTGCAGAACACCTCATGCTTGTAGATCTCGCCCGCAATGATATAGGTCGTGTGTGTACAGCAGAATCTATTGAAGTGAAAAATTTCATGTCTGTAAAATATTTTTCAAAAGTAATGCATATAATATCAGAAGTACACGGTACCTTACAGAAAGGGAAAACAGGTATAGATGCACTAAAAATGACATTCCCTACAGGCACCATAAGTGGTGCTCCAAAAATCCAAGCTGTATACGAAATAACACATATAGAACCAATATGCCGCGGATTCTATTCAGGCATTGTAGGATATATTACTCCCAATAAAGATTTAGATACCTGTATAACACTACGAAGCATGCTTTACAAGAATGGGCATTATTATTTACAAGCAGGTGCTGGCATAGTCTTTGACTCTATCCCAGAAAAAGAGTTTGAAGAAACGCAATACAAAATATCAGCTCTTATTCAAAGCCTCAATGCTCGCTAAGCACAATTAAACAACCTATCCTCTGCTATTTTTTTGTCTCTTTTGGTTCCTCTTGTTCTTCTTCAATAAAATGCGATTTAGCAGGAAAAAGTGTATCTATAATATATTTTTCAATAAAAAATGTATACTCATTCCTTTCTCCAGATGCTTTTGCATAATACGCATCAGCAAAGTAATATACTTTAATTTCTCTATTATTTTCCGTTTTATCAGCGCCCACAAGATTTATCGTACCGTATAGCAATTCGTCAGTTACTTCAATATCAGCAAAATTATTTGCTTTCAATTTGCTTGCAAAGGATATATATTGCGTAATAGCATCTGTATTTGTAGTTTTTTCTTTAGAAGAAACTAGCTTCCATTCATCGTCTTGTTTGTTAAGTTCAATCTTCTTGTCTAGTTTTTTTGAATATATAACTATACTTGTAATTGCACTTCCGTCTAATGTATTCACAAAAAGTGCTTTATCAAGCCAATAATCATCACTCGTAGAAAGCTTATACGGCCAATTTATAGAGTATACTGCTTTATCGTCATTAAACTGAGCAAAAAATTGCGTAGGTATACTCTCCTTTCCTAAAACAAGAGAAAAAATATCCTTATTGTTATTCTTCAATACTAAAGCAATACGAGTATCCTTATTGTCCTCTTTAGAAAGTCCATAAGAAGTAAGATCTGTAGGATTAGTAACAATCTTTCTCCCCTGACCTAACTTACTAGTACTTTTCAATAATTCATCTACTCTCTCTTTATTTATTGGGAATATTTTCCCATCCTTGTTATATTCCCACTTCTTTATTTCTTTATCCTCTTTGAGAGTAAATACCATGTCATTTATTTGTATACCTTTGACATCACGTACAATAGAAGAATCTGCTACAAACTTATTTACCTTTCTTTCTTGTTTTTGTCTTGTACTGAAAAAATATCCTAATACAACTGTGACCGCTAGTATCCCTATGCTAATTAATAATGTAGATGTTTTCATATTCATTTCTCCTTAAAACACTATATCAATTTTTAAAATTATATTTTCTTTGAGTTGCTCTTCTTCGTATTATGAGCATTATGATAGCAATAATAATAATCACAAAAGGAATAAAAATGACATTCCAAAACTGAACAAATGTCATGAGCAATTTCTTTGTTTTAGCATCTGTTATATTATTAAGCCTCATGTTTTTTATAGTTCGTACTTTTATAGATAAAAGTTTTTCATTACTACTAAGCCAATCTGACGCTCCCGACAAAAACACAAGATTATATGTTGCCCGCGTATAACGAAACGCAATAGTAGCAAAAAGACTATTTCCAGTAACTATAAAACGAGCCCTATCTGTGTTTGGTTTATAATCGTCTACTGATTTGGGCTTAGTAATGATTCCTGCTTCTACTGCACTTGTAAGCGGTCCTAAAAACGATTCTACAAGAGAATATTCTTTGGTGGTGCCATCTCCCTCTACCTTAGAAAGATAAAAATTGATATTATTGTTACCTGGGTACAAAGAAAATATTTGATTTGCATCTTTTGTAATAGTAGGGTCTTTTTTCTTTTCTTCAGAAACAATAGCCCACGATTCAGGAGAACTGTTTATAAGTGTTGTATAATATTGTTTTTTACTTTCTTCTACAATAAGCGGGCTGGGCCAAAAAAGATCAAGTCCACCAAAACGAGACGTTATTGGGCTATCTTTATTTACTCCCGTATCGGGAATAGTAACCCACATAGGATAAGGTTGTAAAATTTGAATTCCATTCCCTTGATTTACAGGGAAAAGTTTATTATATTCATCAAGAACTATTTTCTCATCAACAGTAATGCCATAGTGTTCTAGTAATTTATGTAAAAGTGTATATTGTCCTTTTCCAAAATATACATTATTAATCTCTATACGTACAGAATCCGTTGCAAAATAGACGCCTTTTCCACTCATTACAAATTGATCTATATAGTACGCGGTATCATTAGTAATATCTGCAGCACCTATAATAAAAAGAGCATCAACATCATCATCAATACGTGTATCAAGGCTAATTTCTTTTACCGTGTAGTCCTGTTTAAGAATCTCTGTGATATCTCTTAAAATCTGAGGGTCAACTGTATATTGTTTATCCAGCGAAAGTATGCCTACTACTCTATCATCACCAATAAGCATTTCTTGAATCTTAGATGTTATTTGATATTCAATAATAGCCGGCTCCAAGAGAAACGGAATGATCTTTCTTTTTTCTTGATATGATATAACAATGCCCGAATATACTACTGCATAAGTTGCTTGGTTTTGTTCAACAAGCTGTATTTGTTTAGGCTCAAGCTTGTATTCTTCTATAAATTTCACACTTTCTTCCACCGAAGGATCTCTTTCTGTTACCACTATTTTCCCTTGAGATCGTGCTTGATACTCTTGTAATATATCAATAATTTGAGCTGGTTTCAAAGTTGCAGTCTTGAGTTTAGGAGATATATAATAATCTATATATACAGTATCCTTTGCATCTTTTACTATTTCTCTTGAAACCTTTGAAATTGAAAACATTTTTGTATCAGTAAGATCTATACGTGTATAAAAAATAATAGAATTTACAAGTATAAGTCCAAGAAATATATAAAATACTAAAATAATAGTTTGTTGTTGTATCCTTTTACTTGATTTAATGTATTTCATACTCTACCTCCACTTCCTATCTATAAGTACTTGTCTATTCAAAAAAAGAAAGAGTGCTGTTACAATAATAAAATATAAGATATCACGAGTGTCAAGCAACCCCTTAACAAAACTTTCAAAATGCTGTAAAACAGATATATATTTAATAGTTCCCCCCAGCCATTGAGGAAAGCTTATAAGCCCAGGGAAAAAACCAATAAAAGTAATAAGAAGCAATACAAGTGCCGTAACTAAAAAGTTTGATATTTGATTTCTTGAAATAGAAGACAAAAAACATCCAATACTTACTTCTGCAGCTATTATAAATAGCAGTCCAATATAATTCGCAATAAGCACACCTATTTCAAAATCCCCAAAAGGAAGTATACTTATGGGAATACTTATCGTTCCTAACAGCATTATGAAAAACAAAACTAATGCACTAAAAAACTTACCAAACACTAATTGCCATTCACTAAAAGGAAGTGTAAGTAACAATTGTTCTGCCCCTGATTTTTGCTCTTCTGCCCATGTGCGCATTGTTACAGCTGGCACAAGTATAATAAAAAAGAAAGGCATAACATTAAAAAAAGCTCTGAAATTCGCTGTATCTTGTACAAAAAACGCTTGAAATCGAAATGTCCATAGTGCTGTAGTAAAAGAAAAGAAAAATATAAGTATATACGCTATGGGGGAACTAAAGTATTGCTTAAGTTCTTTTTTCATGAGTATTCTAATCATTGCTTGACTCCTTATAGGTTATTTTATCTTCTGATTCTTCAAGATCTGATCTAGTAATTTCTGCAAATAGAGATTCCAGACTAGTAGTGTCCTCAAAGATCTTTCGTATTCGTACGGTGTTTTGTACCGCCCAATCAAAAATCTGCTCGCCTTGTAAATTTTTTGATTTCTCAGAAAATACATACATATCCGTATTTCCATTAGATTTTACTTCTACTTTTACATCTCGTACGCTAGGTAAAGATTTAAGTTTAAGCAATGCCCCATCATTCACAGTTCCTACAAGGGTCAAAGAAAACGACGCATCCCCTTTTAATTTAGCTTCTATTTCTTCGCTTGTTCCTTGAGCAACAATACTCCCCTTATTTACAATAATAATATGGGAACAAAGTGCCTCAACTTCCTGCAATATATGGGTGGAAAGTATTATTGTTTTTGTCTTTCCTAACTCGCTAATAACTGTTCGTATTTCTTTTATTTGATTTGGATCCAACCCTGATGTAGGTTCGTCTAAAATAACAACATCAGGATTGTGAATAATAGCCTGTGCCAATCCTACCCGTTGCCTCATTCCTTTTGATAGATTTGATATCATTTTATACACAAAATCTTGTAAGCCACAAGAATTAATAACTTTTCCTATCGCGTGGGCTATCCCTTCAGAAGATATTCCCCTTGATTGTGCTATAAACTGTAGATACTCATATACAAGTAAATCGTCATATAGTGGATTCGTCTCTGGAAGATACCCAATGTGTTTTTTTGCTTCAACAGAATTATCCGATACATTAATTCCACACACAGTGGCACTTCCCTGTTGTGCATTATGATATCCAGTGATGATTTTCATAAGCGTAGTTTTACCTGCACCATTAGGTCCTAACAACCCAAGAATTTTTCCTGGTTGAGCACAAAAATTTATATCCTTGACCGCTTGAAAACTACCATAACTTTTTGATACATTTTTCAGTTCAATCATTTACTCTCTCCTTAAATCTATTTAAAATTATATTTTTCTTTTAATATTATATGTAATAATTCTATTATTAATCAAGTATATAGCGAATATTAACATCACAGAAATAGCTATTTATTCTCATAACTTATACTCTTATAACATATAATATAGTAAATAAAACTTATTTTATCCATACTAAACTTGCTTATTCTATAAAAAATCTATAAATTAAGTAATATAACACAACCTTTAAAGAATTAATACATAGAATACAAATTCTAATTGTATCCCGTTAAAAATCCAATTGCAATATTCCTTTTAAACTAAGCATTTAATGACTATTAATTAAATGCTTGAACTGAATAATAATTCTACGCAAATCATCAGGAAAATCACTAATCTTAACTTTCTTACAAAAACTTACTGTTTCATTAGGATGAAAATAATAATCTGCTAGCCAATAACCATTTTTAATACAGAGATCAATATGTTTTTTAGAAACAATCCCAGGAATATTAAACTCTTGATGTGAATAACTTTTCAATTTATGTGCTACCTTATCTTTACCTCCAAGATAAGAAAAATGCCATCCAGCATTATTTACAATCTCTACATTAGGTGAATGCATAGTTCTTCTTAATTCAGAAAAAGAAAGTATTTTTAACCATCTCATTTCAAAACATACCACTCCTTTAGTAATATTCTTCTTAGCCATATTATTAACATAATAATAATATAATAACATATAAAAAATAATTGGAGAAGTATATCTTTTTATAAAAAGCCCCCATAATATTTTATGTTCAATTTCATATGATTTTTTACAAAAGAAGACTTCTTTTACTTTTTCAATAATATAGTTAAAAAAGATTTTAGCTGTATAAAAATTAAATTGCTTCTTTTTTCTCTTTGAAACATTCTTCTTTAAGGTTCTTAGTATTTCTATATTTGGAATTTCATCTACATCACTAATAAGAATCAAATCTTTAGGAGATAAAAATTTCAATTTTCTCAATCCTATTACAATTGAATCTCTTTGATAATACTCTCTTTTCCATTCAACTTCTTTTTCTTCCTTAAAAAACTTCATTTTTATAGGTATGTATAATATTTTATCTTTAAACGAAGCGAATCGTTCTTTATTATCGAGAAAAACACTACGTTTATCATTTCCACTAAAGGTTTTATCTGCTTCACAAATAACAAAGTAATCTACAAAATCATACAAATACCGTAGCCTTATATCTAAAATATCTACTTCATCAAAAAATAAGAAACAATCTATTATCTTTTTAGCCATTACAATCCTCCTATTAATTATGGGAATAATTATTCTTTATATGGAATATTCATATACATTCTATCTCTACAACAAAATATATCTGGAAATATCTTCTTAGCTTCTCTCTCTATTGCTAATATATCATCCTTAAGATATCGAGGACTAAAATGTATAAGCCCCGCCTTGCCAATATTTCCTGCCTGTGTACAAAGATGTGCAGCCTCACATCCAGTCATATGAAGTTTTTCTTTTGCAGCATCTATATGCTCTTGCTTAAACATCCCTTCACAAAAAAACACATCCGAATCTGATACAGCCTGTATTATTCTGTCGGTTGGACGAGTATCAGTAACATATGAGACCTTACGCCCACTTCGCTTGTTTCCCATAACAAACGATGGTTCTACAACACTCCCATCTTCTAGCACTACTGTCTTCCCTTGTTGTAACATCGCCCATTGCGGTCCTCTTGGCACACCATGTTTAATTGCACGTTCAGAATAAAACTTGCCTGGACGCTTTTCTTCTATGAGAGAAAAGCCCCAAACAGCTCTCTTATGTTTTCCAGGGAATGCAGTTATATAATAATCAGCATTATCACTAACATATACTACCCCATCCCTTTCAATATCTTCAAGTATTCTGTACTCAATATTGTAATTGATATATATTCCCAAGTATCTTCGTGTAGCTTCTATATAATCTTTAACGCTCTTGGGACAAACTATGACGAGCTCCTTCTCCCTCTCTACCTGAGAAGAAAGCATAAGCAACCCTGGCAACCCTGTAACATGATCTGCATGGGAATGCGATATACAAATAACTCGTAAAGCTTTCCATCGTATATTCATAATCCTGAGTGAAAGTTGCATGCCTTCTCCGCAATCAAAAAGTATCTCTTCTCCTTCCCTATGTAACAATACAGAACTTAACGCTCTATAGGGTAGTGGAAGAGACCCACTTGTCCCTAAAACAAATGCTTCTAGAACCATGTATTTATATTTCTACTGCTTTATTATAATCTATTCCATCCCACATAAATCCATGCAAGTTATAAAATTCTTTTCTAAATCCTTCTACATCAGAATATTTTAGAATATTTTCTGAATTGATCGTATCCCATATTTTTTCCACCTCAATTTGAACATCATTTCTCATTTCCCAATCGTCTAATCTAATTCGTTGTTCATTATCAGTCAATACAGAAAGTCTCCCATATATTTTTTCTGTACACATTCTATACATTTGTTCAATACATGTCTCGTGTATTCCTTTCTTTTTCATTACTTTATAAAGAATCGACAAATACAAAGGCACCACTGGTATAACCATGCTAGCTCGCGTTACTAAGGCCTTATTTATAGATACATATGCACGACCTATCCCCTTTCTTTGTAAATAATTATCTATAGAATACGCCGTTAGTTCAAGATCCTCTTTTGCTTTTCCAATAGTACCATTTCTATAAAGTGGTCTTGTAAGTTCGGGGCCTATATAAGAATAAGCAAGAGTAATAAAGTTTTCTTCTAGCACATTTTCTTTGGCAAGAGCACTAATCCACAACTTCCAGTCTTCCCCTCCCATAACTTTTATTGTTGACGCTATTTCATATTCACTTGCAGGATTAATACTTACTTTTGTTACCTCCTTTGTTATTATGTCAAGTGACCTAGAAAAGTATTGCTCATCTATTGGTTTAAGTACTGATGTATACATTATTCTGTTTTTAGGATCTACTCGCCTTCCAGATGCAATACTATATACAACAAGATCTACAGTACCAAGCTCTTCTTTTATAGTTTCAATTGTTTTTACTTTTATTTCTTCGCTAAAAGCATCTCCAAAAATACTTTGGCACCACAGCCCATCTCCTTCTGCAATATCTTCAAAAGCATGAGTGTTATACCACCCTACAGAAGCTGTCCTCCTCTTTTCGGGCACTGCAGGTGTTTCAAAAGAAACATTGATCGTTCTTGAACCATATGCATACGCAGAAACAATTCGAGTAGCAAGCCCATATCCTGCAGAACCACCTATAATCAATACATTCCTAGGACCTTGCCTTTTCCCCTTTGCTTTTACATAATCTATCTGTGATTGTACAAGTTTTCTACATCCTTGAGGATGTGCAGAAATACAAATGTTTCTCATTATCTTTGGTTCAATTTTTAATAATGTCATAATTGACTCCTTATATATCTATTATTATAGTATACTATTTTATAAAAATTATAAACACCTTAAATCTTTTTCTATAACTTATCACATTTTTTCTATAAAAGGTATATTAAGCAATTCCATCCCATTTCTCATAACATGTAAAACTGCCTTACTTATATATATTCGTGAAACCTTACTGGTTATATCTTTACACTTAGCAATAGGCATGTTTTGATAAAAAGTAGAAAATAAACTTGCACATGTATAAAGATATTGGGCTAATAAAGAAGGATCTTGCTTTTGAGAAGATTGCCTTACAACATCTGGAAACCTCAATAAACAAAAGGTAAGTTTCCATTCAGTATCAGAGATTGATTCATCCCAATGTTCTTCTTCACTAATCTCATCAGAAATTCCAAATTTTTTAAGCATAGTAGATATCCTTGCACATGTATATTGCAAATAAGGACCTGTGTTCCCTGTAAAAGATATAGATGTTTCTGCGTTAAATACTATATCTTTCTTAGGGTGAGTTCCAAGTAAGTAATAATGTAATGCCCCCAATGCCACATTATGGCAAATAGTATCTATACCTTGTACATGCTCGCTCTTCTCCCTCTGCATTATTTCTTTCTTTACAAGATGTCTTATGTTTTGCAAAAGAACATCCGCGTCTACCACAGTTCCCTCTCGAGATTTCATTCGTCCCTCAGGTAAATGCACCATTCCATATCCAAGATGCTGCATCATATTATCTTTAGCGGGCATAAAGCCTAGTTTTTTTAGCACATAAAAAAGCACTTTGAAATGATAGTTTTGCTCATGCGCTACAATATATATCATCCTGTCATAATGCCAATCTTTGTATCGAATAAAAGCTGTGCCAATATCTTGTGTAATATATACGCTTGTTCCGTCTGATCTAAGAAGTATTTTCTCGTCTAAATTAATTTCTTTTAAATTTACGCATATTGCACCGCTTTCATTTTTATAAAAGGCTCCTTCACTCAATCCTTCTAAAATAATATCTTTTCCATGCCCATACGTTTCACTTTCCTTGTAAAGGACATCAAAAGAAATACCTGTTTTTTGATACGTCTTTTTAATTCCACATATTGCCCACTCATTCATAGTCCTCCAAAGATTGTGTATGTCTTTATCTCCTCTTTCCCAACAACGTAACATTTCTTGAGCTTCTTTTTCTGCTGCTGGATATATATCTTTCCACTCATTAAATTTTACATAATAATTCCCCACAAACAAATCACTTTTCACCTTTTCAGATTCGGGAGTTTTCCCTTCTCCAAATTTTTGATACGAAAGCATAGACTTACAAATATGTATACCTCTATCATTTATAAGATTTACCTTTCTTACAGTAGCAGAACAAAACGTATACATACGACTTATGCTTTCTCCCAATATATCATTTCTAAGATGACCAAGATGCAATGGTTTGTTTGTATTTGGAGAAGAAAACTCTATCATTATTTTTTCGTTTTTCATACTATCATTAGATCCGTAGCATTCGGCTAACAAAAGTATAGTGTGTATGATTTTTTTTGTAGCATCCGATCGTATAAGATATATATTCAAATATGGACCAACAACAACAATCTTCTCCGCATAGTTATGTTTGATAGCACATTCAAATATTTTTCGTGCAATATCTGCGGGGGTTATATTCTTTTGAAGACGAGCAGTAACCTGTTTTACAAAGGGGAACATAGGATATGCTAAATCCCCTTTGGAGATATCTGGTGGTACACTCGCTATGATACATGACATATCAATAGAACCAAACCCTGCTTCAGAAAAAAGAGATTGTATCCGCTTATCCCATAGTTCTCTAAAAATATTCATATTATTATATATTTACCACACTGGGAAAAGCAATTGAGTTAAAAAAGAAAATACGTTTTCCTCATTATTTCTATTCTTATCATTTGCAACAGTGTTCACAAGAGTCAAGGAATCATTATTCCATGTTCTGGCAGGAATAATAATTACATCGTTCTTATTGATATTTTGTTTTACTCTATAATCACTAAATATCTGTGTCTTATCTCCTATATTCCTCTCTAAGGACCTCGGTTGTTGTCCCGTAAGGGGAGTATTTCCTCCTCTTGTGCCGGTAGTGGTGTCGCTTTGCTCAAAAGTACCTGATATGTCTGCAATACTATATGACAATTCTACAGTATTTGTTATCGCATATCCAATATGATCTCCTGTAGTTGAAAAATACGGCGGTGATGATGATAACTTTACGTCTCCTTTGTTGTATAGCGCATATACTATATCAGGTTGTATAGATTGTTGCAATCCCGCCCCTATTAATATTTTTTTATCAGGGTTAACAGAAAGGATATTAGCAACAATAGGCAACATATCTGCTACGCGGCGAGCAATTTCTTCCATTCCATTTATTACATTGTCATTACCACCTCTGCTCACAGAAACCGTTGCTAATTGCTCATTTGTAATAGCATTCTTAAGCACTACTTCTACAATAAATGTATCTTTTATGCGTTTAAAATAAGGATGAACCGTTATCACATTATCAAGAGATAATGGGAGCAGAGAGACATTTGTTACCCTTATGTATGGATATTTAGAAAATGTATACATAAGCAAAGAAGTCAAAAACTCATCTTCTTTATTGGCACCTTGTCCAACATTTATAAACACATTCCACGGCATAAGCGAACGATATCCCGTGCTCTCAAAAGTTTCTACATTGTTTTGAGCGATTGTACGTATGCTCTCTAGAAGGATAGGGATATTTTTATCTTTTTTTCTACTAGCAAGACTTTCCAGCTCTCTTATTGCCTCGCTATAAGAACCTTCTTGTAACAAGATATCACTAAGAAATATTCTTAATTCTTGTTCAAGCGGATCTATATAAAGTCCTCGTCGAATATAACCTTTTGAAAAAAACAAATCTCCTTGCGATAAGGCTTGTTGTGCCTTCTTTTTCCAAAAAGAAACACGCTCTTTTTTTTGTTTTTTAATAAAGCCATCCACTTTTTCTGGATCCTCAAGAATCTTTTTCAACATAGCATCGTATACAAAGCCTATAAGAGAGTCTTCGGAGTTTATTTCATAAGCATTAGAAAGAGCTATAAAAGCTTTTCTAACATCCCCTCGTTCATAAAGAATAATTCCTTTTGTATACCATTGCTGAGCGTCTTCAACTGTATACGTATCGGGATTCTTAATAGCAATAATTTCTTTATTCTCTATATTTTGTACAATTCCGTCTTTAGCATTTAAAGGTTTTTGAATCCGTAATAACTCAGTAGAAAGTAGGTTAAACCCGCTAGAATTAAATATATCTGAGAATGCTTTAATATCAATGGAAACATTAAACTGCACTGCATATTTTGAAGCAATGAAATAAACCCATACATTTCTCTCATACTTTTGAAGCAGGTATCTAAAAGCCCTATCAGAATCTATAGTATTCTTCCCAGAATACATAGCAGAAAGCAATATATAGGTATTTAAAAACAAACCTTTGTTTTCAGAAAAAAGACGTTCCATCTGTGTAACAGTATCAAAATAACTTTTAATATCATTTACTGCTACATAATAAACAGTTTTAATGAAAAGAAGATTCTTATCATAGGGGTCTTGTTTCGTAAGTTCATCAATTATACCCCTTGCTTCTTTAAAATTATTTTGATGAATAAGAATATTTGCTTTGAGAATACGTACTGCAAAGTCATTTTTCCGGAGAGCTATTGCCCTATTTATGAACTTTAGTGCATTACCAAAATTTCCCAAAATATAATACGCACGTGCTATATCTTGTATAAGTTCAAAAAAATTCGGGTTTTGCTCATATGCTTTTTGAAGCGTAGTAAGCACTGATAATACATCCGATTTTTTCCCCGTCTCAAATGCACTATATAATCCTGATCTTGCCGAAGAATAAAGCTGTACCGCACCATCAGACTGAGCAAACATAGAGTAGTAAACCCCACAAAATAAAATTATTATTTTTAGCAATATTCTTAGTTTCATTAATTACCATTCCCCAATATGATTTTAACAGACTTTATCTGATTACCTATCATAGAATGTACAATATATTTCATTTTTTTTGATCCCTGTTCATAGCTTACTTTCTCATATCGAAATGGAATTTTTCCCAACAAATGATATACAAAACCTCCCACGGTATCGCATTTTTCATCAGAAATATTAAGCCCTATTTTTTCATTTAATTTCGTTATGGACATTCTCCCATCCACAATATAAGTTTTTTCATCTATCTTTATGCACTCGTCAGTCTCACTATCAAATTCATCTCGTATTTCTCCAATAATCTCCTCAATTATATCTTCCATGCTAACAATACCAGAGACCCCTCCATATTCATCTACTACTATACAAAGATGAATACGCCTTTTTTTCATCTCATGCAATAACTTATCTAGACGTATCGTCTCTGGAACAAAAAATGGTTGTCTCAAAATTG
The DNA here is from genome assembly GCA_965216965.1 of Spirochaetia bacterium. Lineage (GTDB taxonomy): Bacteria > Spirochaetota > Spirochaetia > WTKD01 > CBDAKK01. The sequence goes on from CBDCGX010000009.1 coordinate 27,694, forward strand.
AATTTAATTCAAGTGAATCTATATTTTGTGCCTTCTTTAAAAGGTCTTTCACGTAAATGAGTCCAATTACATTGTCTTTTGTATCGTGATATACGGGGAAGCGAGTATGCATTGAGTTTGCCACTTGATATAGCACATCTCTTGATGAATCACTATCATCAATTGCAACCACATCAATACGAGGGACCATCACATCTGCTGCCGTTATACCAGAAAGTCTTTTTATACCTTCTATCATAGAAGTCTGTTCTGATTTTGTCTTACTAGGAAATATTTTGGAAAAAAAACTTTGATATAATTTTGATCTCATACTCTTTAAAATTCCCCTACCATTGCACCATATTTCTGCAGAATGAGCTCTTGTTCCTGAAGCATTGGCTCTACTAAAACGTCATAGGTATTATGCATATATCCTAAAAGATGAAGCACCGAATGTATTACAACACGGGTCAATTCTTGCATGTGTGATTGTCTATATTTCTTTGCTTGTTTTTTAACACAACTATAACATAATAATATATCACCAAGATATATATATTCTTGCTTTTTAGCAGAAAAAGCATTTTTTATACCATCCTTAGTACAGGCAGTAAAACTAAGAACGTCAGTAACACCCTCTATGCCTCTATATACTTTATTATAAAACTGCATTTCTTGTGCAGTCACGCATACCATAGTTAATTCTGAATTGCGTATATTATGTTCCAAAAGAGTGTACTCAATAACATTCTGTACATATATTATATCATCTTTCAATAAAAATGGGTCTTCTTCATCGTCAGAAATAACATTTGTTTTTCCCACAAATAATTCCAAACTTTTAGAAGTCGTAACACATACTTTATTTATCATTATTTTATTATTTCTCCTTCACTCTATTATATGCTTTCACTATTTTTCTTGCGAGAGCACTTCTTTGTATATCAGATTCATCTAAATGTACAATAGCAACGTTTTTTACGTTTTTAAAGATTCTAAGAGCGTCTTGTAATCCATTCTTTGTATTATGTAAATCAGATTGAGTAATGTCTCCATTTACTATAATTTTACTTCCTTCTCCTATTCTAGTTAAAAACATCTTCATTTGTTCAGGGCTACAATTTTGGGCTTCATCAAGAAGCACTATACTATTATGAAGCGTTCGCCCTCTCATATATGCAAGTGGAGAAACCTCTATTTTCTTGTTTTCTTGTAAATGTTCACATATAGAACTCCCAACAATTTCTTCAAGTGCATCATATACTGGAAGAAGATAGGGCATTACTTTTTGTATAAGATCTCCAGGTAGAAATCCTAATTTTTCCCCAGCTTCTATCACTGGACGAGTAATAACATATTTATTTACTTTCTTCTTTAATATTAAAGAAAGGGCAAAAGCAGTTGTTAGGAATGTTTTACCTGTTCCTGCAGGACCCACTAAAAAAACAAGATTGTGCGTCTCTAATTTTTGTATAATTCTTTCTTGTCCTTTAGTGCGAGCTATAATTTGTTTTTCTGATACAGGTATATATATTGCTGGAATAGATACACAACGCTCTTTCCTTTCTTCTGTGAGCCCACAAATTTGATTATATGCTGAAAATATACGTTCGGTTGTAATCTGTAAAGATTGATTAATGCAAGAAAGTAAGTAATTATAAAGATTGTGGAAATCTCTTAGCTTATCAGTATTATCTGACATAAAAAAAATTCTATTTTTCCTAACAAAAATTGGAATTTTAAACAATTTTTCAAGACATCGGATATTGACATCATTGGTCCCGCAAACATGAGAAAGAATAGTAATATTCTCGACTTCTATTGTATTTTGCTCCACGCGTTAAATACTCTATGTTAAATATACATTAAAATAATTCATTTGTCAATGATCATATAGTTGGTTTCCATGCCACTTTATTGCCAATATACATTATTACTCATATTCCTAAATAGGCTTCTCTCACCTTTTCATTTGAAAGAATACTATCAGAGTTACCAGAAAGAATTATATTACCCGTTTCAAGCACATATGCCCTATTTGATATTTTGAGAGCCTGATTTGCATTTTGCTCTACAAGTAGAATTGTAGTTCCATTTTCTTTATTTATTTTCTTTAAAATATCAAATATATTCTTTATAATAAGGGGTGCCAATCCCAACGAGGGTTCGTCAAGAAGGAGTAACTTAGGGCGTGCCATGAGTGCACGAGAAATTGCAAGCATTTGTTGCTCACCGCCAGAAAGAGTCCCTCCTCTCTGGTGCATTCTCTTTTGGAGCACAGGGAATATTTCAAAGATAAGATTTATATCTTTTGTAATATCTTTTTTATCCCTTCTTAAAAAAGCTCCCAACTCCAGATTCTCTTTTACAGAAAGATTAGAGAATATTCTTCTTCCTTCTGGAACTTGAGAGATACCCTTTTTAACAATATGATCTGATAAACATTGATGTATTGGTTCCTCCTCAAAAAATATTTCGCCATCCTTTTTTGATACTATCCCACAAATTGTCATAAGTATAGTAGATTTTCCTGCTCCATTTGCTCCTATTATAGACACTATTTCCTCTTTATCTACATACAAATTTACAGAGTATAAGGCTTGTATCGCACCATGCCATGCATTTACATTTTTTAATTCTAGCATTATGTTCCTAAATACGCTTCTATTACTTTCTTACTATGACTTACCTCTTGTGCAGTACCTTGTGCAATACATCGACCATAATCAAGTACATAAATAGTATCACAAAGATTCATTACAAAATGCATATCATGTTCAATTAAAAACACTGTAACTGAATATTTTTTCATAATAGTTTCTATCGTTTCCATAAGTTTTTTTGTCTCTTGGGAATTCATTCCTGCCGCAGGTTCGTCTAGTAAAAGAAGCCGTGGTCGCGTTGCTAAAGCTCTGGCTATCTCTAAACGTTTTTGTTTTCCATATGGCAAACTATCTGCTATGGTATTTGAAAGATCATCAAGTGCTAAATCTTTTAAGATAGTATGAGAATATTCTAGAGCCTCTTTTTCCTTTTGTTTTTCATTTTTGCTATGCAATAATGCGTCAACAAAAGAGTATTTTTTATGAATATGTGTTCCCATAAGAACATTTTCTATTACAGACATTTTAGAAAAAAGACGTATATTCTGAAACGTTCTCACTAATCCCAGCCTTACTCTTTTATAATGTGGTATTTCAAAGAGTGATATTATGTTTTTTCTAGAATCTTTTATAGTAGCGTGACCTTGATTAGGGCTGTATACTCCTGTTATACAATTAAAAAACGTTGTTTTTCCTGCCCCATTTGGCCCTATAAGCCCAGTTATAATATTCTCTTTGATATCAATTGAAACAGAATCAAGAGCAGTGAGACCTCCAAATTTAACAACAACATCTTGCACAGATAACATCTCTAGTCTTGACTCTCTTTAAAAATAAACTCTGTTCGTTCTTTGGGTATAAGGCCATTAGGACGAAATATCATCATTATCACAAGTACTGCACCAAATACAAGCATTCTGTATTGAGAAAATACTCTTAAATACTCAGGAAGCATAATAAGCATGACTGATCCTATTACTACTCCAGACACAGAGCCAAGCCCACCTAACACAACTATTGCTAAAGTTGTAATAGAAACAAGAAGAGAAAAGCTATTAGGATTTATAAAGGAAACATTTGAAGCAAATAACACTCCCGCTATTCCACTTACAGCACCACTTACCGCAAACATTCCTAATCTTACAAAAGATGTGTTTATTCCAAGTGAAATACTTGCTACCTCATCTTCTCTTAACGACTCCCAACTTCTTCCAAAACGAGAATGTTCTAATCTCTTAATTAAAACAATTGAACCTATAAGAATAAAAAAAGCAATAAAATATAATAGTTTACTCTTATCAAAGAAATCTAATTCTATCCACGGAATACCAGGTTTTTCTATAGCCGAAATACCCTGCGGACCTCCAGTAAATTCAAAATTAATAAGAAGAAGCCTAAATATTTCACCAAGGCCAAGAGTTACTATTGCAAGATAGTCTCCTTTTAGCCGTATGGTTGCAAATGCTACAATAAGTCCAGCTATCGTCCCAGCCACAATGCCTATGGGGAGCCCTATATAAAAGTTAATTCCTAGTTTTGTATTAAGAATTGCAAAACTATACGCGCCCATCCCTAGAAAAAGTGCCTGACCTAGGCACAACATACCTCCTAATCCCGTTACGACATTGATCCCAAGCGAAAATATTATATAAATAAAAACAAGTGTAAGTATTTTTGTCTCATACAGTCCAAATATAAAAGGAACAAGAATTAAAAACATGCAAACAGCATAAACAATTCTCACAAACTTTTTTGAGTATAAAAAAGAATGTATGATAAAAGAAGAATCTTTCTTATGCTGCAAAGGATGTTCTTTCTTGAAAATAAAATAAGTATATAAAATTGAAAATAACCCAGAAATAACAAATATGCCAATCATATTTTTCCATCTCCATGTTATTTCAGCACTAGGTCCAATAGAGGGAACCACAAATATAAAAGATAGTACTACCATCCATATAAATAGAATAATTATTTTCTTGATATTTTTGGACGAAAAGAAATTCATTATACCTTCTCTTTTTGCGACACTCCTAATATGCCAGAAGGTTTAAATGTAAGAAAAAGAATCAAAAACATAAAAGCAAATATATCTTCATAATCTCCCGAAAGATATCCTGTACCAAAACTTTCTACCATACCAAGCGTAAATCCACCTAAGACTGCTCCCGTTATACTTCCTATTCCTCCAAGCACTGCTGACACAAATGCTTTAATGCCCACTAAAAACCCTATATAAAAATTTATCTGACCAACATATGATCCTATCATAAACCCTCCAAGAGCAGCTGCCATTGCTCCAATAAGGAAGGCCATCGATATTACTTTACTAATATTTATTCCTATAAGTTGAGCCATTATAATATCGTGTGCCGTGGCACGCATTGCTTTTCCCGTACGAGTATAACGAATAAATAAAGAAAACAGTATCATAAATACTACAACTACAACTAATATAGTTATTTGCTGAAGATTAATTGTTCCAGAAAAAAATGATGTGTCAGGAATAAGTTTGGGAAACACTACAAAGTTCGCTGTTTGGGCAAGCAATATATAATTTTGTAGAAACATAGACATTCCTATTGCTACAATAAGTGCAGAAAGACGAGATGATTTTCTCAAGGGTTTATATGCTATCTCATTAGTAAAATATGCGTATCCGCAAGAAATAAAAATAGCAACTAAACAACTTGCTATTATAGAAACAAGCATGTTTACGCCCAAATAAGATAATATAGAAAAACTTATAAGCGACGCAAAAGCTCCAATCATATAAATTTCTCCATGAGCAAAATTTATAAGCTGGACTATACCATACACCAAGGTATACCCAAGTGCGAGTAAAGCATAAATACTCCCCTTCGTAAGACCACTTAACATAACACGAAAGAAAAAATCCATGCTTACCCTCTACAATTTTTTAAAAGCGTAACAACAATCAATAGCAAATAATGATTAGGAATTACCAATCAATTAATAGCTTGATATGAACCATTTTTCACTTGATATACAGAAAATCCAACACCAATTGCATCACCTCTTGAATCAAATGAAATATTACCCACTGATGTTTTAAATATATTATTCCTATCAGAAATATACGCTTTTATACTTTTAATAGTTACTTTTTCTCCCTTCTTTCTTAATGCATCTATGCTTTGCTTAATAACCTGTGCTGCTGCATATCCTTCGTAATAAAATGCACCTGGCTCCTCTGAATATGCATTAATATGAGCCTTTTTTGCTTCTTTATATACTTGGTTATCAGAGTAGTCACGCGGACCCGTTGCATACACTCCTTCTGAAGATTTTTGTGCAAGATCTATAAAAGACTTATCCTTTATGCCATCTCCACCAATAAAAGGAACTTTTACTCCCTCTCTTCTCAATTGACGAACAAGTTTAGATGCCTCAGGATGATATCCGCCAAATACAACAGCATCAACATTAGAAACTGCTATCTTATTTACAAGAGCCGAATAGTCAGCAGCACCAGCAGTAATACCTTCAAATATCACTACCTTTACACCTCTTTGCTTAAGAAATGTTCTCGCTCCTTCGGCAAGTCCTTTTCCATAATCTGCCTTATCATGTATTACTGCAGCTTTCTTAACTCCAAGTTTTTCTACAAGAAAATATGCTTGTGTTTTTCCTTGGGTATCATCGGGAGCTATAGTTCTAAAAAATATCCCTGTATTTTTACCATTCTTTGTAAGGTCAGGATTTGTTGCTGACGGAGAAATCGCGGCAATGCCTACTTGTTTATATACATCTAATGCCGCTGCCGTGGCACCCGAACAAATATTACCCAATATCATAACTGCTTTTGAACTTATAATATTAGATGCAACATTTACAGCAACACTAGGATCACATTGATCATCCTGTATATTAAGCACAATAGTTTCATCTTTTCCTAAGACAAGTTCTGCCGCCCTTTTCGTAGGAATACCATAAGCAGCAAGGTCTCCCGAATAAGGACCTACAACCACAACTTCAATTTGCTGTGAACCTTCTCCAATAATACCTTTAGCCAATAACATAGGCACAGTCATAAAAATAAGAATAAAAATAATATATAATATTTTCATATATTTACCTCCAATTACAATATCATTATAATATAATGCTATTATATTATAATGATATTGTTTATTCAATACATTACTAAGAATAAAAACAATAATAATTGTAATTAATCCTTACTATATCATCCCCTACTAAAAACAATAGAATATATTAAAACTAAATATATTACAAGAACCCATCCTTACGCCCATATTTAAGTATTGTCTGGTTTCTATTTTCTCCAGTTGAAAGCAACTTTACTTCCACTCCTATAAAATCTTCTATAAATTGTATAAATTCAAGTGCTTGTTCAGGCAGTTCATTCCAATGTTGCATCTGTTTAGTAGAACTATTCCATCCCCTCATTTTTTTAAGTACTGGTTCTATTTTTTGTTCTCTAGTAAAAACCGATGGAAAATAGTTAACTACAGCATTATCAATTTCATATGCAATACACACATGAATTTCAGAAAATGTATCAAATACATCAAAATGAGTAAGTGCAAGCGATGTTGTTGAGCTCATTCTACATGCATACTTAAGTGCAAGCAAATCCAAGTGACCACAGCGACGAATACGCCCCGTAGTAGAGCCTACTTCATGGCCTTTTTCTCTTACCTGAGTCAGTAATTCTTCTTCATGCGGTCTATATTCTGTGGGGAAATATCCCTCACCCACACGGGTATTATATATTTTTGCAACACCAAGAACTTCTTCAATACCTCTTCCCTGAGGGGTGCCACAACTATATACCCCATTAAGAGAAGTACTTCCACTGGTAACATAGGGATATGTTCCTATGTCAGGGTCTAACAAAACCCCCTGAGCACCTTCATATAAAACCCTTTCCTGCTCTTCAATATTCTCAAGTATTCCATAATGATTTACCTTAAGGGTACTAAATAACGAGGCATGTTCTTTGAGGAATACAATATCTTTTTTTTTCTTAATACCCCATTCTTTTTTATGTTCAATATCTCCAACACGAACAGAGAGGCGTAATGCTTTTTGTGAATAGCTAACCCCTATACCTCTCATGGTAGTGCCTATTTTTCGCTTTCGAGTTTTCTCTATTTTTTTATCCATTTCTTTATATGACGGGAGAACAATATGAGCTCTATCCGATATAAACACTCTTTTCCGCCACTCCACTCCACATGCAGTAAGCATATCAAGTTCTTTTACAAGCTCTTCGGGATCAATTACCATACCAGGTCCTAATAAAACATGCACATTAGGATGTAAAATTCCGGAAGGAAGAAGATGAAACACATATTTCTTTTTATTAACAATGATGGTATGTCCAGCATTTGCTCCTCCCGAAAACCGAATAATCCAGTCCATTTCTTTTGAAAGATAATCTATAATTTTTCCCTTTCCTTCATCTCCCCACTGAAGTCCCAATACCGATATAAGCATATAATACCTCCAATTTCATTACTTACTACACCTACAAATAATTTCTATATAGCCTCAACAGATTTTGCTTACTATAACTTTAAAATATCAATTATAGTGAAAGAAGCCCATTATTCTTTACATGATTTTTTACATACACGCTTTATTAAATCATTAATTACCTTCCTTACTTTCCCTTGTACTTATTACAATAGCATTATTGTTAAAAAAAGACTATACTAGGAAATAAATTATGCAAAACAAAAATGAACTAATATCTAAAACATCAAAAAAAATTCTTAGCGGGAAAGATGTAGCAGAACATTGCCTCTTAAAACTCAAAAAAAAAATAGACTATTGTAAAAGTAATGGCATAACGCCCTGTCTTAAAGTAATACTTGTTGGTGCAAATCCCGCAAGCGAAATATATACTAGGAATAAAAAAAGAAAATGTCATTTGCTTGGAATGGATGGAAAAGTTATAACTTTTCCCGACTCTATAAACACTAAAGAGCTATGTATGTATATACACACACTTAATAATGACACAAAAGTACATGGAATACTTATACAACTTCCATTGCCCTCTCATATTGATGTCCAAAAAGTCCTCAACACTGTATCACCAGAAAAAGACGTAGATGGGTTTCATACCGTAAATGTTGGTCGCTTACAAAAAATGCTCCCTAATACTCTTATCCCCTGCACAGCAAAAGGAATCTGGGAAATACTTAAATTTTATAACATAGAAATAAAAGGTTCTAATGTGGTTATTATTGGCCGCAGTGAAATAGTAGGAAAACCTATTGCAGCCCTTCTTTCTGCAAAACATAAATATGGAAATGCTACGGTAACAATTTGTCATTCTGCTACAAAAGATATTTCATCTCACACACAGCGAGCAGATATAATCGTTGCTGCAATAGGCAAGCCTCGCTTTATTACAGCAGATATGATAAAAGAAAATGTTATTATTATAGATGTGGGAATCAATAGAGTAAAAAATACAGACAACAACAAAACCCCATATAAAATTGTTGGAGACGTTGATTTTGAAGGAGTACTACAAAAAGCACGTGCTATTACACCTGTCCCCGGCGGAGTAGGACCAATGACTATTGCAATGCTTATGTACAATACCGTACAAATAACTTTGAATGCTTGCAAAAATAAGTAGTTATAAAAAATATTATTAATAAACCATGAAGGGAAAAAAATATAAAACACTATTTATTCAGCTTTATAAAAAATTTGTAGCTGTAGGGATAATATTTCTACTTTCGGCTCTTGTGTTCTTAGGTATATCCATTTTAAAAGAAATGAAATCGCTTAATTTTGGCAAAGATGAATCCCTAAATAAAATCAATAGAATTGTGGAACAACTTATTGATGATACAAAAGATATTAGAACTACATTAGAACTTCCAGTACCACCATATGAAACAGATTTAAACGGCAAAAACAATAATAATATATTTACCAAAACAAATGATGAAACCCCTATTCTACTTTCCAAGTCTAATCCAACAGACTTTATTTTTTTACAAACACAAACAGTCTTACAGCAGTATAACAAAGAGCAAATTACTACACTCTTTAAAAGTACAGTAAAACTATTCACACCACTTTTTACAAAATACAACTTTGACATACAACAAAAAGACACCCGCTTATTTATTAAAAGAAATATAAATATCGTTGCAACTTTTGATGCATACCTTCCTGCTTTACAAAAAGAGGGGCTTGCTTCCCTCCCCTCCTCAATAGACTCTTTTGTTATAAAATCATCGCTATTACCTCAAAAAGAAAACCCTCTTCTACAAACCTCAGATATGGAATTTTACCTAAAAAAACTTGACAAGACTATTCAAGTTAACTCTAAGAAAGCGCGTAGCATTCGCAATACCATGATTAGTTTAATAAAAGGAAATAACATCCAATCCCATATTAAGCAATATAATGCTTATATCACATACACTAATACCAACAAATTATTTATATGGAAATTATATACTGCCTTAGGCGAACAACGACTACGCATTATTGTAAATGCCATTGATGGAACATACAGCATAAATAATAAAACAAATTATATTGCACCAATCTCTCTTTCCTTAAAAAAGATACAATCCACAATACTTGCCACTGATTTTAGAGTATTCTCAGATAGAATGAGCAAGCAACGACTAACAACCCTCAAAAAATCTCTTTTTTCTTCTTCTTTATCTACTCTTTTTAAAAGAAACAACATTTCTATCTCAAAAGAAATGCGCACAGATAATCAATCCGACTATTATTATCTTGATATCTTTTTTAAAAACAATAATAAAAATACAAAAATAGGTGCCTTTGCAGTTCAAAAAAATAATGGGAGCTTCTGGATAGTAGATAAAGAAGACATACTTATCCAAGCATTTCACATTCCACTCTCTACAAAAAGAAAACCTAACAATCAATCTCAAATCATCCTTTTAGTAGGAAGTCATAATAATCTGGCAGATAGCATACAACTTGCTTATATTGACCCTATCAAGAAAAAGATAAAGCTACTCAGCATTCCTAGAGATCTCTATTATTCGGGTCAAAAAATAAATTGGTATTTCAAACAGTTTAGTATACAAAAATTCATCTCATTACTATCAAAAATCCTTGACATTTCTATATCAGGATACATATCAATAGACATGTTTGCTTTTGTTCAAGTCATAAACACCTTAGGGGATATCCCTGTATATATTACAAATGATATAGTAGATCCAACATACAAAATAAAAGAAAATGGAGAGTGGAAAACGCTTTATTACCCAAAAGGTGAATACATGCTAAATGGCATTGAAGTACTACGAATCGCCCGTTCTCGATATACAACAAATGATTTTGAAAGATCAAAACGCCAGCAAGCAATACTATCAGGGATACAAAAGAAAGTTGCATCTCTCAATGGACTTACTTCTACTTTATCATTTGCAAAAATCATAAAGAAAATATATCCATATATACAAACAAATATAAGTGTGTCAGATATGGTGTACCTTGCTACACGATACAGAAATGCTATTATAGAAACCAATTCTCTTAGTACAAAAAACATTCTGTATTATACATTTACCAATTTATATAATAACAAAAAAAATAAAGAAGATGTCCCAGAAAATTTCAACTATGGGCAATATATACTTTTACCGCTCAACAATAAGTGGGAAAACTTGCAACACTATGTAAGGAAATACTTGCTATAATATAACATAGTATGTTAAAATTTATTGTTTCACTTGTTATATTTACTATAGCGATTGTTGTCACAGCTGTAAATTTTCAATATACTACAACAATATCACTCATTATTTATAAATTTGAAAATGTTGCTGGGATTATTCTATTCTACATAGGTGTTATTGTTGGAATAACTATCACTATCCCATTTGTATTTCTCTACTCAAAACATTATGCCCAACGGATACTTTCAAAAAGCATTAAAGATGAATCGAAAAGATTAAAGCAAGAAGAAAAAAAATTTAAGCGTGCAAAAAAGAATAATACCTCAAACACTCCTCCCATAATAATAACAAAGAAAAATGTCGACTCATAACAAATTTTATATATCTTTTATTCTTTCCTTATTTCTTATAACACTTGCAATATACTCTAGCTTTTCACAACAAAACACGACAATAGGAAGCATATATGTGTGGATTAAACAGAATCCCAATGCATCAAAAAAACAATTACAAAACATTATAGACACACAATTTCTCTCTTTACAAAAAACTCCTATAATAGATATTTATAACCTCTTAAAAACAATTTTACAATCATATCCAAGAAATATAATTCCCTTATCAGTATATACACACTATGCAAGCCTATCTGAATTACAACTTGACTTTGAAACCGCAGCAAGAATGTATTATCTTGCCTATCTAAACACCAATAATCCTTCATATCTTATAAAATCAGCCATTAATGAGTTTGAAAGAGGTAGACAAACAACTGCTTCTACATATTTAGATAGCCTACAATACGAACCATCTACTGCCAATAAAATAAAAATTGCTATTATTAAAGCAAATATCCTTGCAAACAATGGCGACTTTGAACCAGCAATAGCTATCTTACAAAAAATTCGCAACACCATTCCTCCCAACGAAACAAATGCTGAACTATACTATACCCTCTATCAAATAGCAAAAGATGGTCTTGATATAAATACAGCAAATGAAGCTCTACAAATACTCAATACAAATTCTCCATCTTCAATAGAAGTATACATGATACATTCAACACATGTCTCTCAACTTCCCTTGCCTTCTCAGATACTCTCCATTGGAAGAAAAATAAGGAGTGCTATAGATAATGTAGCCAATATTGCACCAATAGATACATTTAAAAAAGATACCACACCGCCAAATAAAACAAATATAACTATTCCATCTACTTCTATTGATCAGATCTCAGATCCTCCAGATATTGGCTTTCAAGTTGCATCTTTTCGCTCTTTTATAAATGCTCAAAATGCCATGCAATATTACTATAAAATATGGGAAACTTCACTTATTACTGAAATAGATAAGCCTCGCATAGTAGAAAAATACCTCTTTACAGCAATATTCTACCAGATCATATTTCCATTTCCAACAAATACAGATTCATACTCAAGGGATATACTAATAAAGAAACTTCGTAATGCAAAATTAGAAGGATTTATCGTTCGTAGAAAATAATTTACTAAATTATTGTATTATTTCTTTTAGTCCTATAGAAGGAGAATTTTGTAGAGGATATATAGTCCTTGCAGCAATATGTACAGGTGTTAAAAGTATTCTATCGTCATCATTTTCAACAACAAAAAAACTCCCTGATTTTTCTTTAAAATCCCTTACTTCAAGCACAGTTATATCTTCAATCATAAAAAAATCAAAATACCATATTACCTCAGTATTAGAGGAAGTATCATCAGAATTATTGTTGCTCTGACTTTTTTGTCCTAAAACTTTAAGAATAGGGTATTCAAATATGTAATACAAGCTGTCTTTTGTACTCTCAAAACTACCAGAAAGACGAATCAACCTATCTTTTACATTCCTTCCACCTTTAATAGATCTTAAAAAACCAGTTGCTTCTTCAGAAGTGATATGCTTATACACTCCATTAAATACACTACCACTAATATCATAATCTAAAGATATAGTAATTTCATCCTCTGAAAGAGTTTGTACATGCATCCATTTCCGCACGCTTGGAAAAAGAATATTTTGCATTCTTATTCTTCCTCCAATACCTTCGTTGCTTATGGTTCTTGCAACGGAACGCCAAGCATAAGACTGTATCTCCTGAGAATTATAGAAAACCACCCCAGGTCTACTGTTAGAAAATTCTATAAATATGGTGTCATCCTTCTTTTTCACCCAGAGCCCATTAAGAAAATCTTTCCACGTTTCACTATCTCCTACATAGAGATCAGAAAGTTTTTGCTGAATAATGTTAGTATATGTAAATTTCTCTGAATTCTTATAAACATATGTTACAGTATTACGATCCCAATTATAATACGATTTAGTAATGCTTTTATCTTCTTCTATATCATATAAAACTAGAAGGTACGACACTCCATATGTACGACCTTCTCTATATTGCGCATTACGTGCTACCTCTTGAATTTGTATGTCTGTAGCTGTTTTCGAAAACACTTTTTTATATTGAGACACATCATAGGTTTTTAAGGGAAGATGGAATACTTCTATAAGTTTTTTTCCTTCTTGAGAATAGCCTTCTACTACAATTTCCTTACGGGAATCACCAGTAATATCCTTTACATAAAGAGAAACTGATTTTTTTACATTTAAATTTGTCTGACTTTGCCAATTAAATTGATATTTATTAAGTTTTGTATTGTAGCTCGCAATGAGAACATAGGGAGAATCTATATCATATCTAGTATAAAGAATTATATCTTCTTCATTATCATCAATATCTAAGTTGTCTCTCAAATAATCAAGCACAACAAAAGGCGCTGGAAGCGAAAAACGAATCAGCGATTTTTCGTCATCATTAATAGTGATAGTCTCTTCTATCTTTTCTAGAGTCCCCAATGTAATTTTATCATTACCTTGGGGAATGATTCTTTGATAAATTACATTTTCTGTATTACCGCAAGAAAAAAGAAATATCAGAAAAATTGACAAGATCCACATAGAACCCCACCATTTCCCCCCCTCACTATTATGATTATTCATATGTAACCCACAAAAAAACAAAACACTTTCTTCTAATTATCTTTCTATCTTAAGACCATATCCTTTAATCAAATTTTCTTTTCCTTTAAGCTTCATTTCAATTTCTTTCCATGACATATTTTGTAGTGTATCAGACATCTTTTCCTTCATGTTGTTTGAAACAATCAAATCACATCCATATTCTTTGGTTGCACTTTCAAATCGAGCGGCAGTATTGACTACATCACCAATTGCTGTAAAATCAAGTCTTTCCTCAGAACCTACAAGACCTACAATAGCTTCTCCCATATTTATACCAACTCCAATATCAATAGCTGGATTCCGCATTTTTCTTGCTACAACAAACATCTCAAGTGCCGCATGCAAAGCATTAGATGCTCCTTTTTCTATATTTTCTAATCCAAACAAAGCCATAACGCCATCTCCCATAAATTTATCTACAATACCATTTCGTTTTATAATAATTTTCACAATCTCAGAAAGATATTTATTTATAAAAGAAATTACATTCTGTGGTTTTGTATTTTCACTATATGATGTGAAATTTCTTATATCAGAAAAAAGAACGACTACTGGCTTCATTGTTCCACCTGGCTCAAGCTTCCCATCTTTCGCAAGGATATCCGCTACCTGAGAATTCACTAACTTACCAAAAATAGTTTTCAATTTCTTTTTCTCTTTAAGTTCTTTTGATATGCCTCTAACATTTTCTCCTAGTATTCCAAATTCATCATTAGAAAGCACCGGCATGCTCACATCTAAATTTCCACGAAATAATTGTCGTATTGTTGTATTTATATATGTGAAAAAAATTATTAAATTAGTTGCATAATTTATACAAATCAGAATAACATACCCCATAAATATAGCAATAACAAATAGGATCTCCTTAAATACAGATAGTACTCCTTTAAGAGGATCAATAACGTCATAAACCCTTATAAGCCAGTGGAAATTTTTATAGCTTGTAAGTAAGAAAACAGTACACATAGCAATGAGAACAAAAACACTTGCAACTATGAATTTTCGCTTTAATGAACGGAAACCTCCGTATATTTCTGATTTCCCCTCTTTTATACCAAGATATATCTGATATCGCCTTTTTATAATCATCATATTAACAACAGAAAACAACCCTAACATGAAAGAACTATATGTGATTTTCACAAGACTTTCCATTCCAAAACCCCAAACTTTTAGAGAAAATATCCCAAGATAAACAGACCATGTTATAAGGAAACCCATTTCAAATAAGAAATATAAAAATGTGCTAGAATTGAGTAAACGATGTGTGCCCATTGCATATATCACAGAAGCACGAATTATATATAGCAAAATGAGTGGGATAGATATATACGGAAAAATACTATTAATAGTTTGTCCCTCTATAAATGGACATACTTTTCCACCATAAATAGTAAGCAATATCAAAAGCAACGTATAATAAAACCATGAGTGTTTAAATACTCCCCATTTTGTATTAATTTGTTCTTCAAACCATGCTTCATTCTCTTCGCTTTTGCTAAGAATAACAGAAGAAATACTTTTTGTCTGTGGCAAAGATTGCTTAATTATTTCCATTTACAACTCCATTTTTGTTACTATATCAATAGTAGCTATTATATAGCAATGATATTATCATTATAGTTATAATTGTATGAAAAAAAAGTACAAATTACAATGTATAAAAAGGGAAGGCTCTTAATAGTGGTATTCCCAATAATCAAGAAGAATTCTTACTTGAAAATCAAAATACATTATTTAAAAACATAAAGAATAATAGAGAAAAATTAAATGAAAACATTATTTAGAAATATACAATTTTTTCTTATCATTATAACTCTCTACGTAATGTTAAACATATTTTATTTAAAACTTATGGTGCAATGTGTTTTTGCTTATAAACATACAGTAGAAAATATGAACAAAAACAACTTCAAAATAGCACAAAACATCCTACGATTTTCCTTCATTATTTTAGGCATACGTTACAGAGAATTTACTAGTAATATTCCTCTCAATCCTAAAAAACCATATATACTCGTTTCAAATCATCAAAGTCTTTTAGACATCATTAGCATCTACCATCTGTTCTCTCTTACAGTAAAGATACGCTTTATTGCAAAGCATTCCCTAAAAAGACATGTTCCCTATGCATCAAAAATATTGCGTTTAGAACGTCATGCTCTTATTCATAGAAAAAACCCCAAACAAGCACTTACCCAAGTCAAAGATCTTGCACGTCGCGCTTGCATAAACAAATATGCAATCGTTGTATTTCCTGAAGGCACTCGACATTTTGATGGGATAGTTCATCCATTTAAATCTGGTGGGATAAAACTCATTGTAAAAGAATGCCCAAACATTACAATGCGTGTCGTAGCTATAAGTGGGGGAAAATGGTTCTCTAAGATAACAAAAATATCAACACAGCATTACAAAAAGAAATATTTCTTTATAAAAACTGTTGACGAGTATACAGGAATCACAATAAAAAACAGTGTGGAATACCTAGAAAAAGCAAGAGAAAAAATCAAACAACAAATTGCCGTCTGGGATATATACGAAGAAGCACTCCAAAGTATATGAAAAATGCTATAGTCTATAAATAACTAGACAACTATAAGTATGAAAAAAAAAGAAGCTCTATTCCCATTTATTAAAACACTTATCGCCCCATATTCAAAAAAGATAGTCATAGGAATTGCCTCTCTGATAATGGTAAACATACTTCTTCTTTCCATTCCCTTTATACTTTCAAAAATTATAGATATTTACCAATTTAGTATAGAAAAACCGATTCCTAATATTCCATATATGCGGATATTATTTTGGGCGTCACTTATGCTATTTCTTAATATAATTATATTCTTTTTACGTCTAGCATGGAGGCGACTTCTAATATTTCCATCATTTGCTATAGAACGAGACTTACGAATAAATCTTTTCTCACATATACTATCAATTAGAAAAAAACATCGCAATAACTATGAAACAGGATCACAGATATCACTTATAAGTAGAGAAACAGGAGGTCTTTCGGATGCAATAAGCTGGGGGACACTTGCTCTTATAGATGGTCTCTTTTCTATAATAAGTGTAAGTATTATTCTCTTGATATTTTATCGTAATATATCATGGACAAGTTTATCACTCTATCCTCTTATTTCAGTAGGGCTATATATCATATGGCAACTTATTGGGAAACGATATGAGAATATACAAGTTCGCATTGCACATATAACAGAGCTTACACGACAAATGTTTACTCATATTGGTGATATCAAAGCTCACAATAATGAAAATTTTTATATTAAATATTTCATATTTGAAGGCAATAAAATTGTAAAACTACAAATGCAAATTACAATATTGAGAGCATTACTTATTCCATTTGTGATTTTTATAAATGGTCTTGCACTTGTATTGGTGTTATACTTTGGCATACAGCAAATACAATTCGGCACTGCTACACTTGGAAGTATTTTCGCTGTTATAAACTACCTCATGCAAATAGAAATGCCATTCCTAGGTCTTGGGTTCGCTCTTGATATTCAGCAAAAAGGAATGTCAAATGCCCATAGAATTAAGAAATTATTATCTATTAAAACAATTCCTCCTCAATCACCTCATACAGTTTCTAAAGAAATAAAAGGAGATCTCTCCCTAAAAAATGTGTATTTCTCATATTCCGAAAAAACATCAAAAGAAGATGCATCTTCTTTTGCATTAGGACCAATAAATATAGAAATACCTTCTGGCTCATGGGTTGGCATTACGGGAAAAATAGGATCAGGGAAAAGTACACTTGCAATGCTTTTAGCAGGAGTATATAATTCTCAAAAAGGCACTATACTATGGGATAAAATACCTATCACAGAATATGATGATATACATATCAAACAAAATATATTATTACAATCACAACAATTCACTCTCTTTTCAAACACAATAGTCCAAAACATAGCATTTTATGAGAACTCTCTCCCACAAAAAATGTATAACAAAGCATTACGATACGGAAAACTAAGTAAATTAAATGATGATATACATACATTAGTAAAAAAGTGGGACACTAGCATTGGAGAAGCAGGAATTCGTCTTTCTGGTGGACAAAAGCAACGAGTTGCCCTTGCTCGAGCATTATTTAAAGAATCCCCAATACTCATCCTTGATGATATATTCTCTGGACTTGATAATAAAACTACTTCTATTATTATGGAAAACCTCAAACTCCTTAGGAAAGGGCAAACTACTTTTGTCATTACCCATAATATACCACTCCTATCTAAAACAGATAGAATACTTATTCTAGAAAAAGGTCACATAATAGAAGATGGATCTCATAAACAATTACTCTCTCAAAAAGGCTCCCATTACTCCTCATATTTATACGAATTTCTTATAGAACAAGGAAGATACATTGAATAAAGAAAAAGAATTATTACAGCACGTAAAACATCTGTCAAATAAAGAAATATTTAAAAAAACTCTCAATTTATTGAAAAAACATATCTCATTGTGTTCGGTTATTCTAATTTCTTTTATGGTATTTATAACTGCCCAGATGATCATACCTATACTATTGAAAACTCTTATAGACATTATCCCAAATATAATTAAAAGCCCCTCACTAAATAAAACATTCTTCATTCAAAATACCCAACTATTTCAAATAATACTAGCAACGATAACAGTGTCAATATTTATGTTTATAACTACTATAACAAGTTCTTATCTAATTCAAAAAATTGTTATGGAATTGCGACAGAAAATAATTACTCACAGCCTCAAACAATCTATGAACTATTTTAATAAAGAACCAATTGGATCCATAGTTACTACAGTAACCAATGATCTTGATTCTGCAAGCATGTTCTTTGAAATAATGATAAATCAAGTTTTCTCATCACTTCTTTCTCTTATTGCCTTGCTCATAACTCTTTTTATCATAAACCCCTATTTGACGTTTTCTTTATTTATAGGATTTCCTTTTATTATTGTTTTAGCTGAACTATATAGGAAGAAAATCCTAAAAACAGCCCAGAAATTACGAACAGAACGCCAGATTTCAAATACATACGTTGCTGAACATTTACAAGGTGCAGACGACTTACAACTGTACAATAAAACAAAACAAAGTATTACCACATTTAATACTTATACATATTCATATTATCTGGCACGGTTACAACTTGGGAAGCACCAAAGTTTTGTTCGACCATTTCTAAATCTGTTTTTAACATTACTAATATTTATAATAATTATTTCGGGAGCTTATTTTGTTAATGCAGCTATTGCTAGCATTGGGGTTATAATTGCATTTATACAACTTGCAAAACAATTCTTTTCTCCCATCATTACACTGGCACAGCAACTCACTCAAGTACAAGAGTCTATAGCAAGCATAGAAAGAGTCTTCTTATTTTTAGACGTCTCAACAGAACTCCCTAATCCTTCTCACCTCCCCTCATCTTTTATACAAAAGGAAAACCAATATACTCTTATATTTAAAAATGTATGCTTTTCATATAAAGACAATAATCCCACATTACAGAATATCTCATTTTCTCTTGAACCAAATAAAAAAATTGCACTCGTAGGATATACTGGATCAGGAAAATCAACTATTGCACGACTGTGCGTGAGATTCTGGGACATATGCGAAGGACACATAACACTTAATGGCACTAACATTAATAATATACCTCTTTCTTTTTTAAGAAACACTGTGAAACTATTACAACAAGATAGTTTTATATTTGATGGAACATTACGAGATAATATTTGTATGGGGAAAGAAACAACTCAACAAAACCTCACTACTCTTGCAAAAAAAAGCAGCCTAGATGAATTGTTAGTAACACTACCAAAATCTTGGGACAGTATTATAAACTCACAAACTCTTTCCGTAGGTCAACAGCGACTTATAGCAATATGCAGAATACTTATAGATCCTCCTCCCATAGTACTTCTTGATGAATTTAGTGCCGCGCTTGATACAACAACAGAACAATATATACAAAAACTCCTTTCCGAACTACAAAAGAATAGGAGCTGTCTTATTATAGCCCACAAGTTACATACCATACAGTCTTGCGATGAGATCTTATATCTAAAAAATGGTTATATTACCGAACGAGGAACACATACCAATCTCCTCAAGCTAAACGGAGACTACTCAAAGCTATTACAACATGGGAACCTATCTTAAAAAGAGAGGACCACTCTTACTGTAGTAAATCTACTATTAATCCTCGTATCTCATCCATTGTTTGCATAAGCTGCATTTGGCTTGTCTGTGTCCTTAACACCATCTTAAGCACTTCATCAAGTTTCTTGTTTATAGTATGTATAATGGTAATTTTTCTTGGAGTCATTTTTTTCCCATTTGGAGTGAATTCTTTGTGTAAAACAGAAAAAGATTCCTTTTTATGAATATGAGGCACTATTGATTTAAGCAATTTCTGAATTGCATCGCGGTATGCTAACACATTATCCATGCCCGGTCTTCTTAGAAGCACATCACCCATACTATGTACATTATCTTGCAAACTCTGCAATGCTTCTGTGTCTATGCTTCCATCTGCAAGTAATAGAGGAACCACATCATTATTTTCATAAGATGATTCTACTGATAATTGCTCGTCAAATTTTGAAGTTTTTTTACCCTGCGAGACTGGATGCGCTTCTTTTTTAGATACAATGGCTCCCCCCCCCGATTTTCGCGATCCTAATCTCCTATTTCTATCTGTAGTAATACCTTCCATAGTAATATGTACACCCTAATCGTTAAATAAATTTCCCAACATCTTTGTAGAAAAATGCTCTACTATTCGCACATGAGGGATACCATCAGCTTTAGGATCAACAGCATCTTCTCTTTTTTGTATAAGCTTCTGAGATTTAATTTTAAGACTACTACTTATAATAGAGCCTGCTTCTGTAATAATATTTGTTGCATTAATTGTGCCGAGTACTAATGCACTTGATTGTATAATAACAAGAGGAGTATTATGTATTGTTCCGCTAAAGAACCCTGCAATAATGATCTTCTTTGAAGAAAGTATTCCTTGTACTTTTCCTTGAACTCCAATAAGTATCACGTCTTCAGAAACAATATCTCCTACAAAGATCCCATCAACACGAATAATGTCAACAGCATGAATATTTCCATTATACTTTGTACCAAATCCGATAACAGAATTAATAATTGTAGAGTTTTCTTTCATAAGAGCAATTGTATTTATCTATTTCCTTGGGGTCTTGAATATGTATTAAAAGTACGAAGATAAACTCCTGGGTCTATTAGCTCTCCTCCAAGATACAATTCAAAGTGGAGGCTCGGACCTGTAGTAAGTCCCGTAGATCCAACATTCCCAAGTCTTTGTCCTTGGCCAACTTCTTGCCCCTTAACGACCTTAATAGAACTCATATGAGAATAATGTGTTTTAAATCCATATTTATGAGATACATAAACATTAAGTCCATGACCAGGATCATATCCTGCACCAATAACAACGCCATCGGCAACAGAATAAATAGGAGTTCCCGTAAGGGCAGCAAAATCAATACCCTTATGAATATACCATGAGCCATATATAGGATGTATATTAGGACCCCATTCCATTGTTACTTGAGCACCTGGTATAGGCCAAGATACGGGTAGTTCTCTCATAAGATTTTTTTTGCTCATCAAATACTTATTAAAGTTTTCTAAGATTGGAATATTATCTTTAAGATTACTTAACAAAACAGTAAGTGGTTGGGCAACTGTTATATCCGAAGTATTTGAGCTTGCTGAGAACACCTTAGAAAAATCCCCATCTTTTTCTTTTGTAGTTGCACTTTTAGGCGGCATTCCAAGAAGTGTTGATGTTTTATCTAACTCTGTAGAAAACTTTTTACTCACATCTACAGTTTTCTGCAAACTTTCAAGTGATTTCCTTGTATTCTCTTCTTGTTTTTTTACATATAATCTATTCTGATTAAGTTCTGCATTTACATTGACAAACCCATATGTGGAAAATATAAATCCAAATATGATTACTATTCCCCCAATTACTATTCCCAATAAAGCAATAATATTTATTTCTATAGAACGTATTGCTTTTCCATCATGAGGAATAACCATTAATGTAATTGATTGTTTTTTCCCTTTTTCCATATTTTTATATTATACCTTTATATTATCGACTATTATAGCATATTTCTTTGTCTTTTTGGAAAAAAATACATAAAAACATTACGCATTATATGCTACAATATAATTCTGTGGAAATATTTGATACGCATGCCCATTTAGGTCTCATTAAAAATGATGCCATATCTCAACTTATTATAGCAAAAGAAGCATCTTCTCAAAACATAAAAGCAATAATAAACATTTGCAATAACCTCACAGATTTTGAAAATATTTACAATAACTTACATCACGCTCCTAATGTGTATTTTGCAATTGGTATATCACCTTCCGAAGTCATCAATACTCATTTTAAATGGGACGATAAAGTAGAAAAACTCGCAACTCAAGAAAAAGTAATTGCAATTGGTGAAACTGGATTAGACAGGAAATTTGGAAACAGAGATCAACAAATAGAATTCTTTATTCGCCATATAGAAATAGCAGAAAGAGTTCGTTATCCTATTATTATCCATAATAGAGATGCAGGAAAAGAAATATGCGATATATTATCAGAAATTACTATTAGCGTCCCAATGATATTACACTGTTTTTCAGAAGACTGGGAATACGCACAAAAGATCCTTGCAATTACTCAGAATGTCTACTTTTCCTTTACAGGAAGTCTAACATATAAAGCTGCGCGCAAACTACGCGAAGCCGCAAGCAATATTCCTATAGAACATATTATTGTAGAAAGTGAAAGTCCATTTATGCCTCCCGCAGAAGTAAATCAAAAAAGAAATAAACCCATATATATTAAGCATACCATTGAACATCTTGCCCACCTCAAAAATCATGAAAGCACAGAAGAGCTTGCAGATATACTTTATCAAAACTCTTGTAGAGCATTTAATATTACTCCCTCATAAGGAAAATATTCTTATCGTGCTAAAATGCTAAAAGTAAATCTTCTCCACTGTTCAAACGGATCTTTCACTATTATAAAAATGGAATAATACCCCCTCTTTAGAGATATTGGAGGTAGCAATATATTTACACGTTCGTTTGAAATATTTACGATATCTTTTTTTTCTCTATCAAATTTTAAAATTTCACTATAAGTGAATATGAATTTTTCTTTTCCTATATTAATTTCGATATATTCAGGAAGAATATATTCCTTTGATCGTACATCCCTTACTAAAAAAGACAAGGAAGCCCTAAAATTTCCTGTAAACATATTTCTCTGGATTTGTCTTCTATTATCATAATATTTTCCATTCATATATAAAAATTCAAAATTACTTATTTTTTTAACAATTCGATTTTTGAATCCTTGGGGTGGTAAAACTTGTAAAGGATCTACCCACTCATTATTTTTAACATCTTGCATACGAATATAAAATCTCTTATCAGGAATAACTGTGGCTATTATTTCTTTTGAGTTCACTTTTCTACCTATAACAACCTTGGGATACACTCCTATATATGCTATTCTTATCCCATTATCTGTAATAATTTCTACCACCCCTAGAATAGTTTCATCTTCGTTTGCCTCTCTTACCATAGAAACATATGCATCAGAGATTGCACGCACCTTCTCTTCTGCAGACACTATTGCAAGCTGAATATTTTTCTTTGTATACATATGAGAAATGGCTATATTATTAGTATTTTCTACAGGCCATACAAACTCTGCATGCAATTGTGCCGACGCTATTACTAAAAAACCAACAATAAAAAACCTCCGCATTAAAATACAACCTCATATAAAATATGATTATAGAAATACATAAGCATGTATTTAGATTTATTGCTAGAAACACGAACAAGTGTAGCATCATGAGACAGCCTTGCTTCCATAAAGAAAAGCTTTGTTTTGTTTGGAAAGTGAATTAAAATATTAGAACGTTTCTTATTATCAATCTGCCACACAGAAACCCCTTTTGTGTTTAAAACCGAACTAATAGTAAAACCCTTTAAATACTCTTCTTTCTTATAAGAAGTTATATCATAGGTTCCTTTTAGCATATTTACAAATACATTTCCATTCATCTCATACATTTTTTGGAATTGAACAATTGGGAGATTAATATTCTTAGAAGATGACACTTTCCACTTGCCTTTCTTTCTAAGTATTATATTTTTTCTCACTTGAATATCACCATTTATTTCTCTTCGAAAAGAGATAATAATAATATTATTATTCAAACTCCAAATTCCTGTAATAGGTTCTGTATCTAAATAAAGAGTTTCAATATATGGGGCACCATCTTCCTTAAAGAAATATATTTTTATATATCCATTGGTAAAAGAAATAAAAAAGTTCTTTTCATCTTTTTTCCCATAAAAAGATACCGTACCCATCTTTTTTATATCATTATTAACTGTTAAGAACACATTGCTATCTATGACCTCTCTTCCATTCTTAAAAGAAAAGAACGGGGTTCTATCTTCAAAAACACTACCAACACGTCTGCTTTTAACAGAAAAATAGGTGTTTACTTGTATTGGAAAAGGGATAAGAAATAAACTTATTATAGCCAAAACAATAATGAGAATTATTTTTCCAATATTGGTTTTTTTCTTTTGAGTACTTATATACTTTTCTATCATTAGTCCTCTTGTTTATTTATAATCTTATGTAACATTTGTTGTGCAACTGTTTCTTTCTTTTTAAAAGCTTTTGCCTTTTCCATTTCTCCCACTTGCTTACTAAGGTGTTCACACACTAAAAAAAACCTCCCCGTTCTTTCTATAAGAATTATTTTTCTCCTATCTGTTTTAAATAGTTCTAAGCACATGCTAGCAGCCTTTGAGTATATAACAACACAATAATACAAGTTTTGTTTTGCTGCACAAAGGTGATTATGAAACACAGATTTATTTCTTAAGACTTCTTCTATGTTAATAAAGCTTTGTACACCAGTTGCAAATCTACAATACACATCGCAAAGCAAACTCATATCTTCTTTTTTGTTTTTAAAAATCATTTCCAATTGTAATAAGATATAGTTTTCTTTTATTAAAAGTGTGTGTAAAAACCCATCCTTAACTATTGACCAATAGCGATAGTTTTCTTTTATCTCGTTATTGGTAAGTACAATTGCAGTATGTTTTCTCACTTTTTCTTGCATAGTAAAAACATCTCCCAACCACTTAATACATCTATTTATATAGATAGGTAGTATTACTTCACCATATTGGTTTATAAATACCATCCACGCACATTGCACCGATATTTTATAAAGAACAAGATTTATATACTGAGTTACACTTATTGCATCAATAGACACAGAAAACAAAAATATTTTCTTATCTATTTCTTTTATCATCTTGTTTAATCTGTTTTCATTTTCTTTAAGAACGTTTGATAATTGATCCTTTGCAAGGCTTTTTTTTTTATGAGCACCATTATAATTATTTCCAGACATATTACTTCCCCTTCGCAAATATACCAAGCATTTGTCTAGCCTGCGTCTTAGCAAGCGTATCTTTTTCATTTCCGACAAGCATTCTTGCAATTTCCGATTCCTTCTCTCGTTTCTTAAGTAGCTTTATGTTCACAAATGTCCTACCATCTTTTTCTATTTTATATATATGATAATGGAAATGTGCACACGCCGCAACGATTGGTAAATGGGTAACACAAATAATCTGTATTTTTTTCGCAAGCATATTAAGGTATCCTGCAACTAGCCGCGCCGTTTTACCTCCTATACCCGCATCAATTTCGTCTAACACAAGCGTTTTCTCCCTACTCATAGCACTATTTACAACACGAATAGCAAGCATGATTCTTGAAAGTTCTCCTCCCGAAGCAATAGAAGCTATGGGATGATATTTCTCTCCAGTATTGCTTCGGATAATATATTTTACAGTATCATATCCATACCATTTCATATGTTTCTTTTCTTGCTTTGTTTCTTGAATCTCTATTTTAAAATCAGCAGAAGTCATTGCTAAATTATGCAATACCTTATTAACTTTCTCAGAAAACTGCTTAGCCATTTTAATTCTTATTTTACTCATCTTTTCAGATCGCTCTATAAGAATATTGCTTTGTATCTTAAGCTGTTTGAGCATCTCTTCTCTTTTCTTCTTAAAATCTTCCACAGAAGAAATATGTGTTCTCGCATATTTCTCAAAACTCTTTATTTTCTCTAATGTTCCTCCATATTTTTTCTTTAGCAGTTCTATTTGAGAAAGTCGTTGTTCCAAACGAGCAATAGTACAAGAATCAAATCCTTCTAATGCTACTTGGATATTTGAAGTTTCAGAAACAATATCTTTTATTTCAAGCAATATAGATTGAAATCTTTTTATAATTTTCTTATATTCATATGAAACATCATGTTGTTCTATTGAGTGTAAAATACCATAAGACTTTTCTAACAATAAAATAGCCCCACGATCTTCATTATTTGCCTCGCCTTGAATACACGTATTAAATTCTCTCCAAAGTGAGGAAAGCAGTTCTTTCTGTGATGCCATTGTTAATTCTTGTGTAATATGTTCATCCTCATTATCTTTTAATTGTGCAGTATCTATTTCTTCTACTGCCAAACAAAATTCTTCAAACTCATTTTTCTTTTTTAATTCATTCTCTTTATAATTTTCCCACTCAGACTTTCTTGTTTTATATAATTTAAATTGAGCAGAAAAATTTTCTCGAAATTCTGTAAGCATTGCATAAGAATCAAGAATAGCTCGCTGTTCACTACTTTTAAATAACTGTTGATGCTCATGTTGTGCATGAACATCACATAAATATTGCGAAAGCTCACCTAAATCTTCAAGAGTTATAAGCGTGTTCTGAACAAAACATTCTGACTTCCTCCCCTTTTTAAGGACTCTGCGAACTATTATACTATCATCCTTATGACTAATTGAGTATTTTTGTAACCAATGCAACACTACATTATTATCTTTTATATTCCACTGTGCAGACACCTCTCCTTGTATGCTTCCTGTGCGTATAATTTGAGCACTTGCTTTATCTCCTAATAACAACAATAAAGCAGAAAGAAGCATAGATTTTCCAGCTCCTGTTTCACCAGTAAATACCGTAAATCCTTTATAAAAGTTTATTTCAATATTCTCTACAAGTCCTATGTTATGTATAATTAATTTTTCTATCACTTAAAAGTCCCCGACCAATTAAGCTTATTTCTTAATATATCAAAATACATTCGTTTGCCCGAAGAAAGTATTTTACTACGATATCCACTATCAGTTATAACACAATGTGTTTTATTTCTCATTCCAATCACTATTCTTCCATCTATTATGAGAAAAGCATTTGTCCTCTGTGCATCAATAAACTCTATCCGTATATTGGTATCTATTGGCAATACAAGACATCTATGTGAAAGTGCAAAAGTTGCAATGGGATTTATAAGTACCGCTTTCATTTCGGGCACAACAATTGGACCACCTGCCGAAAGTGAATGTGCTGTTGAACCAGTAGGCGTTGCCACTATAAGCCCATCACAACGATATTGAGTAAGAAACATATCATCACAATACACATCAGTTCTAATAATACCATACACACTTGAGCATATCGCAACATCATTTACAGCAAGCCATTTCGTTTTGTCTACAACAACTTGAAGCAATGTATGTTCTACAATTCTTGCACTACCATTTTCAAAAGCAATAAATTCATCAATCCATTCATCAGCTTGTATATCATTTATAAAACCAAAGTGCCCTACCTTTACTGGCAATATAGGTATAGCATGCTTTGCACACATCCTTGCAGCTTTTAGCACGGTACCATCTCCACCTACTGCAAATACTATATCTACTTTTAAGTTCTTACTTATTTCTGGATCATGAAGCATTCGATGATATGTATTAATAACCATCACAGATATATTACGCCTTTTAAGATACCGGCGTATAACTTTTACAAGAATATTAGATTTTATATTATCACTCGCCTGCACTATAATTACATGTTTCACAATAGTCTTACTCATCACATATTTTTATTTCCTCTAAAGTTTTCTTATAATTATAATTCCATAATTTCTTAAGGAAGTGCTGTTAATATTTTTGAAATGGTACTCACCTCATCATTATCAAGCGAAGGGTAAAGTGGAAAACACACCACCTTAGAAAATCCTGCAGTTGCATTTGGAAATTCATTTTGCGTTTGTAATATGGTCTCTTTATTATCATGTTCAGAATGCAACATCTCCAATATAGAATATCGGAAAGCGTTAATAATCTCCACCCCTTGTTTTAAAGCAAACACAAATAGTTCTTTTTTTCGAGAAGCAATACAAAGAGGAAGTGTTTGCAAAAGCGAATTAGGGTGTGAGGCCCCCATGAGTATTGAATGACGAGATGTTTGCAACGAATCTATAAACACTTTAGAAATTTCTCTCACCCGCTCGGTAAAAATATTTAGCTGCGCAAGTTGTGTAAGTGCAAGTGCAGCATTCATATCCGAAAGATGTATCCATTGTGACATATATGTATGTATATGCCGTTTATATGTTCTCAATGCTTTGGAAAGTCTCTTTCCCCTTACACACAATATTGCACCCCCACCACTTGTAAAAAGAGTATTTTGTTCACATAAAACAATACTCATATCTGTAGGATACTCAGTGGTATTGGGAGTATTCTCACTCTTTTTGTCAGAAAGCATATTCTCTTCTTTAGAAGGGATATACTTTACATCAATAGTAAAAATACATTTTTTTTTCTGCAGGTGTTCATCAATTGTTTTCCTCTTAGATTCTACTCCAAAATGAAGGTGTCTTACAAATACAATATTTTCATAAGTATTTGTGCATACATGAAGTTTTTCTATTTCATTATCCGAAGGCTCTATAAAAGATTCATCTATATCATAATACTTTACGCTTGTGTGTTCGTGCCTATTTACTGTTTGGATAAATGCAGCAGGAGCTAATACAGGAAGCAATAATAGTTGTTTTGTAGCCTTTTTCATTTCACTACGTGCTATACTTAAGGCAACAGATAGTGCATCAATAGGAGATCTAAATGACATTGCAATATCATAATGCATTCGCTGTGCACATTCTTTTGCGAGATGCTCCCCTGTTGTATCTCCATCAAGAGAATTATCCACCATATGCGTAAGTACTGATGATAAATCCAAACGAGTAAGCGTGTTTCTATAGACTTGTATCATAACTACCTTTCAACATTGTATTAAACAAATAAGACTTCCATAATACTTATTCTTATTTTCTAACATACTTACTCCACATAAATTCCATTGGGCCAGACTAGACTTGAACTAGTGACCCCTTCCTTATCAGAGAAGTGCTCTAACCAACTGAGCTACTGGCCCCAATGCCTATACAATTTATAATACATGTTTATTTTTCTGATGTCAACTATTACCATTCATATGAATGGTTTATTTTTAAAAACAAGGGAGAATCCTCATTTTCCAGCCCTTTTCCCCTACATTTCTTTATTCTTTATCTTTTAAAAATTCTGGAAATGCTTTCAAGAGATCTTGTGTTGTCTTTGCTTGGGGGTTGTTTTGTATTTTTCCAACAGAATCACACTCGACAATATGCCCATTCTCCATTACCGCTACTCTATCGCATAGATAAAATATAAGTGCAATATCATGAGTAATAAAAATCAGTGTAAGCGAAAACTCGTTCTTTAGTTGAGTTAATAAATCTGTTAATTCCCTGTGAGTAGACACATCAAGTGAAGATGTAATTTCATCGCACACAAGAATTCTTGGAGCATGAATAAGTGCCCGCGCAATAGCAATACGTTGGCGCTGCCCTCCCGAAAAATATGAAGGATATCGATTCATGCTATCTTCAGACAATCCCACCTTTCTAAGCATATTTACACTTTCTTCATATATTCTATTGCGTTTCTGTTTGCTTGCAAGATTCTTATATTGAGAAGAATACCATAAACTATACATAAACTGATTCTCTATCTTTACCCGTGGATTTAACGACCGAGAAGGATCTTGAAATATTATTTTCACTTCGTCTCTATATTTTTTTAGATCATGCTTAGTACACGAACCAAGCATATACTCTGTATTATGATTATCTCTATATTTTATGATTCCTGAACTTGGCTTCTCATCGGCAAGCAACATTCGAGCAAGTGTGCTTTTCCCACTTCCAGATACTCCCACCATTCCAAAACATTCTCCCTCATAGATATTAAGATGTATATCATTCAATGCTTGTACAGTACTATCTTTTTTATTGAAGAATCCTCCATGAAGAAAATACTTTTTATATATTCCTTCTGTAGAAAGGATGGGAGAGCCATGTGTTTTTTTCTCTTTATGAGAAAACTCTTTAATTGTAATGAGCGAATCAACTAACAATTTTGTATATTGATGTTTGGGATTATTAAGAACAGCCTCTGCTTTCCCAGATTCAACAACAGAACCATTTCTCATTATCAATAACGTATTCACTCTTTCACTAGCAAGCATTATGTCATGTGTAATAAAAATAATTGAAAGATTATATTTATCTTTTAATTCATCCAAAATATCCATTACCCTTTTCTGAACAATACTATCAAGTGCTGTAGTAGGTTCATCAGCAATAATAATTGAAGGGTTTGTGCATATTGAAAGAGCAATCATTACTCTCTGCACCATACCCCCAGAAAATTGATGGAAAAAACTATCAAGACGATTCTTTGCGTTCTCTATACCAACATCTTCTAACACCTTTACGGCAATAGTTTCAACCTCTTGTTTACTTATATGCGGGTCATGCGCCCGCAAGGTTTCGTTAAAGGTAGCACGTATTGTGTATAATGGGTCATACGATCTACTTGGCTCTTGAGGGATATAAGCAATTTCTTTTCCCCGTATCATCTGCATACTATTCTCTGATATGTTATGAATGTTTTTCCCTTTATAAAGAATATATTCGCTTTTTAGTTTTGCATTGTGTGGTAATAACCCCATAAGTGCAAGCATGCTAACACTCTTTCCACTTCCACTTTCTCCTACTATGCCCATCATCTCACCTTTATTTAATGAGAAGTGTAGATCTTTTACAGCAATTATATTATCACTATGTGGCATAACAAATGTGACCGACATGTTTTGTACTTCTAAAATGTGCTTTCCTTTTACCACAGGAATGCTTTTCATAGGATTCTTATCTTTTAGCATATTTTTCTTTCCTACACATTTTACTTATAATCTCCTGTATGATGTGGATCAAAAACATCTCTCAATCGCTCTCCTAAAAGGACATAAGCAAACATAACTAGTACTAAAAACACCCCAGGAAGCAGTAGCCACGGGTATTGTTTAAGCATATCTAATTGTATTGCATCTCTACTAAGAAGCGATCCCCAACTAACAGAAGGATCTACAATACCTAATCCTAGATAACTCAATGCTGTCTCTCCTAATATGAAAGCAGGTATGCCAAGAGATACACTTATAATGAGAATGCTTGTAAGATGAGGCATAATATGATATATTACAATAAAAAAAGAAGGCATATTATCAAGACGAGCAGCACTAACAAAGTCTTCACGCTTAATACTATGTATCATGCCTCTTACCATCCGTGCTGTGCTCGGAAATCCAATCATTGATAAGATAATCGTGATTAAAAAAAATGTCTGTGCCGATGAAATATCATCAAGCAATATTCCTCTTAAAAATAAGATAATATATAACCCTGGAAG
>CBDCGX010000010.1:0-83132 GCA_965216965.1 Spirochaetia bacterium
GCTCAATATGTACTTGTTGCGGGCACTGTATCGGGCTCTATATGTGCTGAAAAGGGAGTCTATTTTTATTCGGGTGCAAGAATTAAATGTTCAGTTTCTAGTTTGTTTATTCGCATGCAATCTGAGGTGGATTTTGAAGGAGAATGTAACTTGCTTAGCAAAGAATCTATTGATATTTTTTCTGCATCTTTAAATGAATTTAAGGCATATTTTGTAGATAAAATCTCGCATAAAAATGAAGAAAAATTAATATTTTATAAATAACTGAGGAATCATATAGTATTAGGTAAAATATTATCTAAAAGGCTTGACATTTTTTATGTTCTAGGCAATAATATCAAGTACTGTTATGCCTACTATTAATCAACTTATAAGAAAAGGACGAAAAAAACAGATTAAGAAAACAAAATCTCCCGCGTTACAATCGTGCCCTCAGAGGAGAGGAGTGTGTACAAGAATAATGACGGTAACACCTAAAAAGCCAAATTCCGCTTTACGGAAAGTTGCACGTATTCGTCTTACAAATGGCATAGAGGTTACGGGATATATCCCTGGTGAAGGACATAATTTGCAAGAACACTCTGTGGTCTATATTAGAGGAGGAAAGGTTAAAGACCTTCCTGGAGTGAGGTATCATATAGTACGAGGTGCAAAAGATTTACTTGGTGTGGAAAATAGAAAGAGGGGAAGATCTAAATATGGTTCTAAGAAGCCAAAGGTGTAGTATGATATGGCAAAAAAATTAAAAATAAGTGACTATAAGTATTCTGATGAAACGCTTTCGCATTTTGTGAACAACCTGATGATGAAAGGGAAAAAATCTATTGCACTTACAATTGTGTATTCTGCAATAGAAAAACTAGGGAAGATAACAGATGAAGATCCTCTTAAGGCATTTCATTCTGCAATAGAAAACGTAAAACCATCGCTTGAAGTGAAATCACGAAGGGTGGGAGGTGCTACATATCAGGTGCCTATAGAAGTCTCTGTCAAGAGACAAAGAATGCTTGCAATGCGATGGCTTATAGGCTCTGCCAGAAAAAGATCTGGTAAGTCTATGGTAGAAAAACTTATTGCAGAACTTGCTGATGCGTATAAATCTACGGGGTTGGCATATAAAAAGAAAGAGGAAACCCATCGGATGGCAGAGGCAAATAAGGCGTTCTCTCACTATCGTTGGTAGTTGGTTTTTTGTTTTAATGAAAAACTGTGTAGGAAGGATTGGGTTTTTAAAAAATACTATAAAATGTATTAAGGATTTTTTATTATTTTAAATAGTAAGGAGCAGGTTCTCGATTATCTGTAATTTTATGGATTTTGAGATAACAGTTTCATCAAAGCGTCTCTATAAATACGTGATGTCTTGTGGTTAATTGGTTAAGCTTGTTTTTATATTAATATAAAACATTTCAAATAAATTGAAATGTATAGAAATTAACTCTATTAGGAGGAGGCTTTATGGCTGAAAAAAAGAAATTTGAACGTACCAAACCACATATTAATGTTGGTACTATTGGTCATGTAGACCACGGGAAGACAACACTTACTGCGGCTATATCTGGATGCTGTGCTATAAAGATGGGATCTACGGCACTTAAGTATGAAGATATTGATAATGCTCCAGAGGAAAGGGCACGTGGAATTACTATCAATACGCGTCATGTTGAGTATGAAACTGCAAATAGGCACTATGCTCATGTTGATTGCCCTGGACATGCTGACTATATAAAAAACATGATTACTGGAGCTGCTCAGATGGATGGAGCTGTTCTCGTTGTTTCTGCTCCTGATGGAGCGATGTCTCAGACCCGAGAGCATATACTTCTTGCTCGACAGGTGGGAGTTCCTAAAATTGTTGTATTTTTAAATAAAACTGACCAAGTAGATGATCCCGATATGATTGATCTTGTTGAAGAAGAAATTCGAGAAATACTTTCATCATATGATTTTCCAGGTGATGAAATTCCTATTATAAAAGGGAGTGCATTTCAAGCACTTGAAAATCTTGAAGACGAATCCAAGGCGAAATGTATAGAAGAACTTCTTGTTGCTATGGATGAATATTTCCCAGTACCTAAAAGAGACATAGAAAAATCGTTCCTTATGCCTATTGAAGATATTTTCTCTATACAGGGGCGCGGTACTGTTGTTACTGGGAGAATTGAAACAGGTATTTTAAAAGTTGGTGAAGAAATTGAAGTAGTAGGTATTCGACCTACTCAAAAAACAATATGTACTGGTGTTGAGATGTTTAATAAGTTACTTGATCAAGGTCAAGCGGGAGATAACGTTGGAGCACTTTTACGTGGTATCGGAAAAGAGGATGTTGAGCGCGGGCAGGTATTAGCAAAGCCCGGAACAATTACTCCACATAAAAAGTTTAAAGGACAAATATATGTGCTTACTCGAGAAGAAGGCGGAAGACATACTAACTTTGCATCGGGTTATAGACCTCAGTTTTATTTTAGAACTACAGATGTAACGGGTGAAATCACTCTCCCTTCGGGAACAGAAATTGTTTTACCGGGAGATAATATAGAAATCATTGTAGAGCTTATTAAAAACATAGCTATGGATAAAGGATTACGTTTTGCTATTCGTGAGGGAGGAAGAACTGTTGCGAGTGGTCAAGTTATTGAAATTATTGAATAAGTTGAAAATGTGTTTTGGTAATGGTTAAGAGGAATGATAAGATATGCAAAATAAATTTCGCGTAAAGTTAAGAGGTTTTGATGTTCGGTTAGTTGACATCGGGGCTAAAAGTATAATTGAAGTTGTAAAAAAAAGTGATGTGGATGTAATTGGTCCGATTCCTCTTCCTACCAAAATTGAGAAGTTTACTGTGCTACGATCTCCTCATGTGAATAAAAAGTCGCGGGAACAATTTGAAATAAGAACTCATTATAGACTTATTGATGTTCTGAACCCTACTTCTGATGTAATGAATGCTCTTATGAAACTAGAGCTTCCTTCTGGAGTGGATGTTCAGTTAAAACAATAATTATTGGTATAAAATTAGATATGATAGCGGTATATGCAAAAAAAATAGGAATGTCTCATGTGTTTAATGAGAGGGGAGGAGTAATTCCTGTTACCGTACTAGAAGTTCCTAAAAATTTTCTTGTGTCTAAAAAGAAGCGTAGTAAATATGGATATGATGCAGTAGTCCTTTCTTCGTTTGTGGCAAAAGAAAAGCATGTAACAAAACCATTGCGGCATCGGTTCCCAAAAAACATCGCTCCTCAAAAGAAAATGTTTGAAGTACGAGGTTTTTTAGAGAGAAAAATAGGAGAGGAGATTGGAGTCGAAGTATTTGAAGATATTTCTTTTGTAGATGTTTCTGCTCTTTCAAAAGGGAAAGGATTTCAAGGAGTTATGAAGAGACATGGGGCAAGTGGAGGTCCGGCTAAGCACGGTTCAAAGTTTCATAGATCCCCAGGTTCTGTTGGGAACAGTGCAACACCAAGTAAGCTTCGTAAAGGAGTTAAAATGCCCGGCCATATGGGAGGAGAAAAATGCACTGTCCAGAATCTTAAGGTTGTTCGTGTCGATATAGAATTAGGAATGTTGGTTGTTTGTGGTGCAGTTCCAGGTGCAAACGGAGGACACGTTTTGGTAAGAGAAGCTATTAAAAAAAGAATTTCAAGTACTGATAAAAAGGATTGAGGAGTGTAGTCGTGAAAGTAGATGTTTTACAATTAGACGGGTCAAGTGCGGGCACTGTAGAACTTAATAGCAATGTTTTTGAAGTGTCAAGCGGTACTGGATCTATATATTATAAAATACGAAATGAGCTTGCAAATAATAGGCAAGGCACTGTAGCTACAAAAGGTAGAGCAGATGTGCATTATTCAAAACGTAAGCCATGGAGACAAAAGGGTACAGGAAGAGCACGTGCAGGAAGTAGAAGTTCTCCTATATGGGTTGGAGGTGGAACCGTTTTTGGTCCTACTCCACGTGATTATTCATATACTTTACCAGTTAAAATAAAACGACTGGCATTTAGGTCATTGTTTTCTCAAAAAGTTGCAAAGGGGAATATTACAATACTTTCTTCCATAAATTGTGAAACTGGAAAAACAAAAGATTTGAAGAAAAATCTAGAGGGTGTTAATCCAGATTTAACCCCTTCAATTTTGATTATTAAAGATAATGATGTTTTGTTAAAGCGAGCAGCAAAGAACCTCCCATGGCTTAAGGTTTTTGTATATTCTCAACTTCGATTTGTCGATGTTTTTTATGGGAAGAAAATATTTATAACAAAAGGTGCAGTAGAAAAATTAAACACGTTTTTGCTAAAAGGAACACAAGATGCGAGCTGAAGATATTATAATACGCCCCTTGTTAACAGAGAAATCTAATTCTTTAAAAGAAAAAGGGAAATTTTCTTTTAAAGTTTCTCCTAAGGCAAATAAAATACAAATTAAAGATGCTATACAGATGTTATATAATGTTACTCCTGTAACCTGTTCTGTTATGAATGTAAAAGGCAAAAAGAAAAGGCAAGGACGTTTTATAGGGAAGACTAGCTCATGGCGTAAAGCAATAGTGAGCTTGAAACAAGGTGATACGATTCCAATTTTTGAGGGTGTTTGAAGATGGCAGTAAGAACATATAAGCCCATTACTCCTGGGTTAAGAGACCGTACTACAAGAAACTATAAACATATAACAAGAGATAAAGCAGAAAAAGCTCTTGTAAAAGGGAAGAGTAGAATTGATGGGAGAAGCTCGGGGCGTATTAGTGTAAGACGGCGTGGGGGAGGAGTTAAAAGACTCTATCGTGTTATTGATTTTGATCGGAAAAAATACAATGTGATTGCAAAAGTTGTAAGCATAGAATATGATCCTAATAGAAGTGCTGATATATGTTTGTTGCATTATGTTGATGGGGAAAAACGGTATATTATTGCTCCACGTGGGATCAAAGTAGGGAATACTGTTGTAAGTGGTGAAAAAACTGAAGTAAGTATTGGTAATGCCATGGTATTGAAGAATATTCCCTTGGGAACGGTAATTCACAATGTGGAGCTAGTTTTAGGAAAAGGAGCATCACTTGCTCGGTCAGCGGGAACATTTGCTACTCTTGTTGCAAAACAGGGAGATTACGTCACGGTGAAATTGCCTTCTGGAGAGATGCGTATAGTATTTCATGAATGCATGGCAACTATTGGTGCTGTGGGAGGCGAAGATCATTTTAATGTGAATTTAGGAAAGGCGGGAGTAGCTCGTTATAAAGGGCGACGACCGAAGGTAAGAGGGGTTGCAATGAACCCCCATGATCACCCACATGGTGGTGGAGAAGGGAAAACGTCTGGAGGGAGGCACCCTGTGTCTCGATGGGGAATGCCCACAAAAGGGTATAAAACAAGAAATAAACGTAAGGTTTCAAGTAAATTTATTGTAAAACGGAGAAAATAAAGAGGTAGTATATGTCAAGATCGGTAAAGAAAGGACCTTTTATAGCAGCAAGTTTACTTAAGAAAATAGTGAATGCTAAAAAAGAAACAAAGAAGGTTGTTATAAAAACATACTCACGAGATTCAACAATTATTCCCGAAATGGTAGGACTTACTGTTTCTGTATATAATGGAAAAGTGTTTATACCCGTATATATTACAGAACAATTGGTTGGATGTAAGCTTGGAGAATTCTCGCCAACGCGATTATTTAGAAGTCATGCTGGTTCGGATAAAAAGGTGGGGAGAAAATAATGGTTTATACAAGTATTCATAAATTTGCACGCATTTCGCCTACTAAAGTGAGACGTATTGCCATAAAAATGAAAGGACTTAGATACGAAGAAGCAATGGCATATTTAAAATACATGCCACATGCTGGAGCAAAAATAATTTATAATGTTGCACATACATCTGCAGCAAATGCACTTGTTAAAAACCAA
Source organism: Spirochaetia bacterium (assembly GCA_965216965.1). Lineage (GTDB taxonomy): Bacteria > Spirochaetota > Spirochaetia > WTKD01 > CBDAKK01. The sequence goes on from CBDCGX010000010.1 coordinate 5,902, forward strand.
CAACTTGATGAATCGTCTCTTTTTGTAGATTCTGTTATTGTTGATGAAGGACCTCGGATGAAGAGAATATGGCGTAGAGCAAGAGGTCGAGCAGATGTGTTGCTTAAACGATTTTCTCATGTAAGAGTTAATCTTACGGATGATAAAAAAGTCTTAATGAAGAATAAAAAAAATAAAAAGAGGAGTTAAGAGTGGGTCAGAAAGTAAACCCCTATGGATTGCGTATAGGGATAAATAAAGGATGGAAATCAAGTTGGTATGCAGAAGGTGTTCAGTATGTAGAAAACCTTTATAATGATTTAACTATTCGGAAAGAAATGGAAAAGATGCCTGAGCTTAAAAACGTTGATATTTCTAATGTTGAAATTATACGAAAGCCGCAGCTTGTTACTCTTATTATTTATACTTCTCGACCGGGTGTGTTGATTGGCATAAAAGGGGCTAATATAGAAAAAATCACAACAAAGCTTTCTAAATTTTCTAAGAAAAAGATTTTGGTTAAAATACGAATAGTTAATAAAGTTGAGGCTGATGCGCAACTTTTAGCAATACATATTGCAAGGCAGCTTAAACAAAGAGGTGTGTGGAGACGAACGTTAAAAATGGCTATTATAAACGCCATGAAGTCTGGTATACAGGGAGTGAAGATAAAAGTATCGGGGAGACTTGGTGGAGCAGAAATGTCTCAAAATAAAATTGTAAAGGAAGGAAGAATCCCACTTCATACATTACGGGCTAATATCGATTATGGATTTGCAGAGTCTCATACAACTTATGGAAGTATTGGAGTAAAAGTATGGATATTTAAAGGTGAGCTTGTGAGAAAACAAAGAGGAGATGCTGGGCATTTATTGATAGGACAACATTTTTCACGAGATGGAAGACTAGAGAAGGGGGGAAGAGACGGTGCTTAGTCCTAAGAGAGTGAAATTTAGAAAGCAACAGAGGAGAATTAAACGGAGGATACAAGGAGTTGCTACAAGAGGCAATTCAATATCTTTTGGAGATTATGGTCTTGTTGTACTTCAAAGAGGATTTATAAGTGCTCGTCAAATAGAAGCAACACGTATTTCAATTACTCGTTTTATTAAGCGGGGAGGAAAAGTATGGATTCGTATTTTTCCTGATTTTCCATATACAAAGAAACCTGCAGAAACTCGAATGGGAAGTGGAAAGGGAGGCCTGGAGAAATGGCTTGCACCTGTTCGTCCTGGTCAGGTTATTTTTGAGATTGCGGGAGTTTCTAAAGAATTAGCAAAGGGTGCTATTCAACGTGGTATTGGAAAATTACCTGTAAAAGCAGTATTTGTAAGCAGGGAGTTATGATATTATGAAAAATTCATTTAAGAACATGACTTTTGCTGAGCTTATTGCTAAAAGAGAGGAACTTATTAAAAAATTATATGATTTAAGAGTGCAACTTGTTGTTGGACAAGTGAGTAATGCTCTTGAAAAGAGAATGTTAAGAAGGCAAATTGCAAGGTTGCACACTCTTATTTATAATCATGACGAGGTAAAAGAATAGTATGGAAAAAGAAGTTAAAAAACGCCGCATATTGTATGGAGAGGTTGTAAGCGATAAAATGCAGAATACTGTTGTTGTTGCTATAAAGAGTAGAAAAATGCATACTTTGTATAAGAAGTATATAAATACAACTAAGAAAATAATGGTTCATGATGAACGCGAAGAAGCACATATTGGCGATGAAGTGAAAGTAGTTGAGGCAAGACCTCTTTCTCGTCATAAGAGATGGAGATTGCTTTCTGTAGTTCAAAAGAAAAAACAGATTTAAGAAGGAAAAATGTATGGTATTTGTAGGTACAAGACTTAACGTAGCAGATAATAGCGGGGCAAAGAATGTTGAATGCATTAAAGTCCTTGGAGGCTCGGGACGAAAAAGTGCGTCTGTAGGTGACATAATAGTTGTAGCAGTGAAAGTTACGCTTCCTCTTGCTGCGGTAAAAAAAGGAAGTGTACAAAAGGCGATGATAGTGAGAGTAAGCAAAGAGTATAAAAGAGAAGATGGAACTCATATTAGGTTCGATGATAATGCGTGTGTTATTCTTGACGCCTCGCTTAATCCTCAGGGGAAAAGAGTTTTTGGTCCTGTAGCACGTGAAGTAAGGCAAATGAAGATTGTCTCACTTGCACCGGAGGTTCTCTAAATGATAAGAAGCAAAATTAAAAAGGGCGATATGATTAAAGTTTTGAGTGGAAAGGAACGAGGAAAAACTGGGAAAGTAACTGAAATTGATTTTAAAAAGGAACGGGTGTATATTTCTGGAGTTAACATAGTAAAGAAAGCAGTAAAACAAAAAAACAAACAAGAAAAGGGAGGAATCATTGAGATTGAAGCTCCTTTACATATATCTAAGGTACAACTTCTTTCTAAAGGAATGACATCACGTATTGGTTTTGTGTTTGAGAATGGGAAAAAGGTGCGATTAGCAAGAAAGACAGGAGAGCATTTGTAATGGCAGTACAATATATGGAAGACTTGTATACAAGTATTGTTCCTAAATTGAAAACTCAGTTTGGGTATTCATCTGTTATGCAGGTGCCACGCTTGGAGAAAATAGTTGTTTCTTCTGGTGTTGGCGATGTAATACAAAATAGAAAAAGAATAGAGAATGTTCAAAATGAAATCACTCTTATTGTAGGTCAGAAGGCAGTTCCTACTCAAGCAAAACTTTCAATAGCAAATTTTAAGCTTAGAGAAGGTATGGCAATTGGAGTTAAGGTTACGCTAAGGAAAAAAAGAATGTATGAGTTTTTATATAGACTTGTGCATATTGCTATCCCTCGTATAAAAGATTTTAGAGGGCTCAAAAACAATGGGTTTGATGGGAATGGATCATATTCATTGGGAATTAAAGAACATATAGTGTTCCCTGAAATTGATTATGATAAAATTGAAAAGGTTATAGGGTTAAATATAACCTTTGTAACAACAGCGAAGACAGATGAAGAGGCAAGTGCTTTACTTAAAGAGCTTAAAATGCCTTTTATGAAGTAAGTAAATTGAGGAGAATATAAAGCATGGCGAGAAAAGCACTTATAATAAAAGCTAATCAAGTTCCAAAGTTTTCTACACGAAAAGTAAACAGATGTAAAATGTGTGGAAGGGCAAGAGGATATATGAGACGTTTTGGAATATGTAGAATATGTTTTAGAAATTTTGCAAGCCAGGGACTTATTCCTGGTGTTAGAAAATCAAGTTGGTAGGAGGAAAAAGTATGGCAATTTCGGATTCTATAGCGGATATGTTAACAAAAATTCGTAATGCATATAGGGCAGGACACACAACTGTTGTTGTGAGAAACTCAAAGATAAACAAGGAAATTATGAAAGTGTTACAAAACGAAGGGTATATTAATAAATTCCGTGTAGAGAAAAGAGAAAACTCGGTATTCTCATTTTTGAAAATAATGCTTAGATATGACGATAATAATAAACCTGTTATCCATGAAATAGAAAAAATATCAAAGCCGGGAAGACGTGTATATGCAAAGTATCGTAACATAGAAAGAGTGAGAAATGGATTTGGAACATATATTGTTTCTACATCTCAAGGTGTTATAAGCGATAGAGAAGCACGGAAAAATAAAGTTGGAGGCGAGCTCATTTGCTTGGTATGGTAGTATGTCTCGAATAGGTAAAATGATTATTCCAATTCCTTCGGGAGTTGAAATTAAATATAACGATTCTACTGTTTCTGTAAAAGGACCTAAGGGAGAGTTGTCTCAAACGCTTCTGCCCGAAGTAGATGTTTGTATTGAAGATGGTGTGTGTACTGTAAAAAGAATAAACGATCAGAAGCGAAGTAAACAACTTCATGGGCTGTATAGACAGCTTGTGTATAATATGGTACAAGGTGTTTCTGTTGGATTTGAAAAAAAACTACAGCTCGTTGGAGTTGGGTATCGAGCAGAAGTAAAACAAGCATCAATAGTATTTAATTTGGGTTATTCTATGCCTATAGAATATGTTATACCTTCTGATGTTTCTATTTCTGTTGAAGGACAAGATATAGTTGTAGTACAGGGGATAAGCAAAGAACGAGTTGGACAAATTGCGTCTGAAATTCGTTCTCTTAGAAAGCCTGAACCATATAAGGGAAAAGGTGTGAAATATATTAATGAAATTATACAAAGAAAAGAAGGAAAGTCAGCTGCTAAAAAATAAGGGGTAAAAAAGCATGGTAAAAGTTAGAATTCCTAATAGAAAGATCTCACATAAAGTTGCTAAACGAAATAAAAGAAAGCTGAGTATTAGAAAAAAAATAAGAGGTATAACAGAAAAGCCTCGCCTTTCTGTATTCCGATCTAATAAGCATTTTTCTGCTCAAGTTATTGATGATAGTAAAGGAGTTACTATTGCGAGTGTTTCATCATATGAAAAAGAGCTTAAAATAAATAAAAATGTGACTATTGAAACGGTGAAGAAGTTAGGAGAAGTATTAGCGGTGAGATTGAAAGAACAGAAAACAAACTCTGTTGTGTTTGATAGAAATGGATATAAGTACCATGGGTTGGTAAAGTCTTTTGCGGACGGAGTTCGTTCCAAAATTAAATTTTAATATAAAAGGTGAAGATGTATGTCAGAAGAACAAAAAAATGAACCAATAAATACGAATACAAATGTAAAAACAAATGTAAATGTACATAGGGGCGGTGAAGAGAGAAGAAGACAGCCAAATAGGAGAGGACATGGTCAACGAACGAGAAGAACAGAAAGAAAGGAAGTAGACCAAGAGTTTATAGAAAATCTTGTATGCGTTAATCGTGTTACAAAAGTCCTTAAGGGAGGAAGACGGTTTTCATTTGCTTCTCTTGTAGTTGTTGGGAACAAGAAAGGAAAGGTAGGATATGGTTTGGGAAAGGCAAGTGATGTTTCAGAATCTATCCGTAAAGCTGTAAGTTGTGCAAAGAAAAATATTATTGAAGTTGTTATGTATAAACATACAATACCATATTGGGTACAAGGGAAATCTGATAAGTCTGTTGTTTTGATAAAGCCCGCTGCTCCAGGTACTGGAATTATTGCTGGTGGTGCAGTTCGTATTATCTTAGAAATGGCGGGATATAGCGATATTCTTTCAAAATCATTAGGATCTCGTAATTCAATAAATATGATAAAAGCAACATTTGACGGGTTACAACAACTATTTTCTCCGCGAGATATTTCAAAAACTCGTGGTAAAACGCTAAAAAATCTTTGGAGTTAATGTATGAATAAAGTAAAAGTAACATTGGTTAAAAGTTATTTTGGAAGGTCTCCTTCACAGACTGCAACTTTGCATGCACTTGGATTGACTAAATTAAACAGATCTCGTATCCATATTTCTAATAACTCTATTAAAGGAATGATTAATAGAGTGCAGCATCTTATAAAAGTTGAGGAGATATCATGAATATTTATGTTCCAAAAGGTGCAACAAAGCAAAGAAAAAGAGTAGGTCGTGGTCCTGGAAGTGGTTGGGGCTGTACTGCGGGTCGAGGTACTAAGGGACAAAAATCTCGTTCTGGAGGGGGAGTTCGACCTGGATTTGAAGGGGGACAAATGCCCCTTTATAGGAGAATACCTCGTAGAGGATTTTCTAATTATCCTTTTAAGCGGAAGCCTGTAATTATCTCTATTGCTATAATAAAGGATTCTTTTTCTAGTGGTGATGAAGTTTCTTTAAAGACGCTTTCTGAAAAAAATATAATTAAAAAAACAGATGATTTTGTTAAAATATTGGGGAATGAACCCATTGACAAGGCTCTTACTTTTTTGGATGATGTTTATGTTTCTAAGACGGTATATAATTCTATAATTTCTGCAGGCGGGTCGGCTAAAAAAGTTCCTTGTTCTTTGGAGAAAGAAAAATTAAAAAATAAAAAAGATACTGAGAACAAAGGAGACAATGCATAATGAATTTGAGATCAATTTTCACAATAAAAGAACTACGCCAAAGAGTTTTATTTACTCTTGGTATTCTTATGATCTTTCGTTTGGGGGTTGTAATACCTATTCCAGGAATTAATCTTGATGCACTCAATGAATATTTTTTAAGACAACAATCTGGAGTGGCAACTTCATTAATAAGTTATCTTGATTTTTTTGCGGGCGGGGCATTTTCGAGGTTTTCTATATTTATGCTTGGTGTTATGCCATATATAACTACATCTATCATTGTGCAGTTGCTTACTGTTTCATTTCCATCTATTAAGAAAATATATGAAATGGAAGGTGGAAGAAGAAGAATGCAAAAATATACTCGATATGCAACGGTAATTGTGGCAATAGTACAATCTTTTGTAGTTACAATATATGCACGTTCCATTTCTGATGCAATTACATTGCCTTTTCTTCAGTATTCTATTATTGCAATGCTTACTGTTACTACAGGTACTATGTTCTTACTTTGGTTAGGAGAACAAATCAACCTAAGAGGAATTGGGAATGGTGTTTCTCTTATTATATTTGCTGGTATAGTAGCAAGAATGCCGCAGGCTATTTTCTCGCTTATGAGGCTTATACGAAATGGGCAACTTAATCCTATTTATTTCTTATTTGTATTTGTTTTATTTACTGGAGTAGTTGCTCTTGTTGTTATAGAACAAAAAGGACAGAGGCGTATACCTGTTTATTATGCAAAAAGAGTTGTTGGAAGAAAGATGTATGGTGCTCAGAATACATACATACCATTTCGAATAAATCCTTCTGGAGTTATACCCGTTATTTTTGCGTCATCACTTATGACGTTCCCCTTACAGATATTACAAGGGCTTGGTTCAAATGCTCCATTGCTTTCAAAAGCACTCTATTGGTTTCGTCCAACTGGGTGGCTATACATAGTAATGTATGTTGTGCTTATATTGTTCTTTGCATATTTTTATACACAAGTAACGCTTAATCCTATAGAGATATCAAAAAATATAAGAGAAAATGGAGGAACTATACCAGGAGTAAGGAGTGAAAATATAGAAGTATATCTTATGCAGGTTCTTAATAGGATAATTCTTCCAGGGGGGCTGTTTTTAGCTTTTATAGCTGTTATTCCAACGCTTATACAGAACTTTCTAGGATTTCCTCCGCAAACGGCATATCTTTTGGGAGGTACATCTATGCTTATTTTAGTTGGTGTTGATTTAGATTTAATGTCTCAAATGGATGCAAGCCAGAGAATGCATCACCAAGGGGGACATTCAAAATCAAAAGGTATTATTAAAGGAAGAAATTTATAATTGAAAAATATTTGGGGGTATGATGAAAGTTAGAGCAAGTGTTAAGCCATTATGCAATAATTGTAAAATTATAAGAAGAAAAGGCATCTTACGGGTGATATGTAAAAACCCTAAGTGTAAGCAAAGACAGAGGTAGTGAAATGGCTCGTATAGCAGGAATAGATCTTCCTAATAAGCATGTTAGTATTGCTTTGACTTATATTTATGGTATAGGAAATTCTCGTGCAAAAGAAATTTGTAAGAAGATAGAAATAGATTTAGAAAAAAAAGTGAATGATCTAAGTACAGATGAAATAAGTAAGATTCATAAGATTATTGAAAATGAGTATGTTGTTGAGGGACGATTAAGAACGGAAATATCGCTTAATATCAAACAACTTATGGATATAGGGTCGTATAGAGGCATTAGACATAGAAAAGGACTGCCAGTACGGGGACAACGAACTCAAACAAATGCACGAACTCGTAAGGGGAAAAGAAAAACTGTTGCAGGTAAGAAAAAATAGGAGATAGAGAAATTATATGGCAAAACATAAAAAAGAAAAAAAGAACGTTATAAATGGAAGGGTGTATATACAGGCTACATTCAATAATACTCTTGTAACTGTTACCGATGATGGAGGTGCTACAATAAGTTGGGCAAGTGCAGGAGGACTCGGGTTTAAAGGAGTGAAAAAATCTACTCCCTATGCCGCTCAAACCACAACAGAGGCGGCAGTAAAAAAAGCTCAAGACTTTGGATTAGAGAGAGTTGCTGTATATGTAAAAGGACCTGGTTCTGGAAGAGAATCAGCAATTCGTTCTATTATAAATTTAGGTGTTTCTGTGACGACTATTCACGATATTACGCCTATACCTCATAATGGGTGTCGACCTCGAAAAATACGAAAACCATAAATAGCAAAATTTAAACATTATCTGGAGGGTAATAAAGAATGTGGGAAAAACATTTATTAAAAGGCTATAAACTACCTAATAAAATATCTCTTGAAGTAAAAGAAGGAGATTCTGATTCAAAAGCTGTAGTGGCTTTAGAACCTTTTGAAAGAGGATTTGCAGTAACTATTGGGAATAGTTTGCGAAGAACGCTTCTTTCTTCTATTCAAAGCTTTGCTGTCACCGCAGTCAAAATAACAATATACAATAAGGATGGAGGGCACAAATACATTAATAGCGAATATGACTCAATTGATGGTATTAAAGATGATGTAATAGATATTTTTGATACTCTAAAGAAAATGAGATTCCGTGTTTCTGATGAAGAAAGTACTCATATCACCCTTAAAAGCGAATTTAAGGGCGAGGGAGAGTTTACTTTAGAAAGCTTTGAAAAGACTGGAGTCGAAATAGTAGATAAAAATGTGGTGCTCTTTACTGCAATAGAGGATATTCAATTACTCGTAGAAATAGATATAGAACTTGGAAGAGGATATCTTCCAGCTGAAGAAACAGAAAAAAGAATGGAAGAAGAAAATGTTGTTTCAGTAGATGCAGTATTTTCTCCTATAAAAAATGTTTCTATTTCGGTTACAAATGTACGAATTGGGTATAGGAGTGATTTTGAAAGACTAGAGCTTTCTATTGAAACAGATGGGACAATAAGTGTTGTAGACAGCATGTCTCATGCCGCAAAGATAATGAAGGATATTATTACCCCACTTATTAATTTTGATGAGACACTTGTTGAGAGTGTTGTGGAGAAAGATAATACCCTTGTAGAGCTTGAAACAAAACTAAACCTATCTGTAGAAGAGCTTGAGCTTTCACAACGATCAAGTAATTGTTTAAGAATGGCAGAAATAACATATCTTAAAGATCTTGTAAAGCTTACAGAAAGAGAAGTTTCTAATCTACCTAATTTTGGAAGCAAGTCTATGTCTGAAGTAAAAGAAAAGTTGCGAACGCTTGATCTTAGTTTGGGGATGCACCTTCCTTCGGATTTAGATATATAAGGAATATAGAGGAGAGCAAAATATATGAGGCATAAGGTTGCACTTAAAAAGTTAAATAAAACACCAGCACATCGTAAGGCAATGATACGGAATATGCTCATTGCCTTATTTAGAGAAAAGCGGATAAAAACCACTCTTGCAAAGGCAAAAGTCTTGCGAAGGTTTGCTGAAAAATGTATAACGAGAGCAAAAAAAGATACCGTGCATAATCGACGTGTGATTGCAAAATGGGTACAGGATAAAATGGTGCTTAATTCTCTTTTTACTGAATTATCTCCCATGTATAAAGAAAGAAAGGGCGGATACACAAGAATAGTGAAAATTGGACCTCGTCGTGGTGATGGAGCGGAAACAGCCTATATTATGCTAATTGAAGAAGAAACAAATGTGGAATCTCCTAAAAAAGGCAAGAAAAAGCAATTATCATCTCCTAAGGTAGTGTCTCCTGATAAAAACACCCAAAAGGCTACTTCATTATCTAAACAAACGAAGCAAAAAGAAATAGTTGATACAAAAACAAAAAGTATTGATGAAAAAAATAAAGGAGCAGAAGGAGCGGATAGTAAGAATAATGGTGAAGAAAAGAAAGAGCAAGATAATAAAAAAAATATATAAGACTATTTAGCTGTATGCGTTTTTAAATGTGAATATACCAAAGAAAGAGCTTGAAGTATATCAAAGTCTCACCAAGTTTTTTTACAATATAGTATTTTCTTCTCAATATAAGCATTTGCTTGGCTGGGAGAGCAGAGAAACTCAAGAAGCAAGGTTTGAAGTGCTTGTACAGGAAGTACGGGAAAGTGCATGCTGTGTTTCTGGATGTAGTGTGCTTGATGTTGGATGTGGATATGGTGACTTATATAAATATATAATGAAACAGAAAGATGTTTTTAAAAAATATGTGGGAGTAGATAGTGCAATAGAATGTATAAGCGAAGCAAGTCTCACATATAAAAATGATTCATCCACATTGTTTTTGCATGATAATGTATTATCTCCTACAATGAGCACTTCATGGGGGATGCATGATGTAGTGTTTATGTCGGGTCTTCTTAATCTTAATTTAGATGGTAGCATGTATAAGGGTGCTAATAGAGCTCTTGTTCTTTTTGTTATTCAAAAAATGCTTTTTCATTCTAAGAAAATTGTAGTGTGTAATTTTTTGCATAAAAAATCTCCTAGCAAAGATCCTTTATTTTTCTACCATGATCCAAATGAATTGATATCTTTTCTTGAAAAGAATGGAATAGGCGTAAGCAATATGAAAGAGGAATATCTCTCTAATGATTTTACTTTAGTATTAAAAAAAAATGTTAGCCATCATGGTGTGAAAACAGGTGGCACAACAGTTAATATATATACCGATGGAGGATGTAGCGGTAACCCTGGAATAGGTGCGTGGGCATTTATTAGTGGCTCTTTCGCTATAGAGCAAAGTGGCGGTTCTCATCATACAACAAATAATAAAATGGAGTTACAAGCAGCAATAGAGGCGCTTGTATGGTCAGAAAAAAACGCTAAAAATAAACACATAGTTATTCATACTGATTCTCAATATGTAAAAAGAGGAATCACAGAATGGATTGACAAATGGATACGAAGAAAGTGGATATTAGAAAATAGAACTTCTGTAAAGAACAAGGAGTTATGGGAAGCATTGTATGCACTTACAAAAACGCAACGGGTTACATGGGTATGGGTGAAAGGGCATGTAGGAGACGAGTATAATGAGAAATGTCACTTGCTTGTAGAAAAAAAAATAAAAGCTTTAAAAATAAAATACTAAAGTAAACTACTATTTGTTATAAAGATCTACCAAAATGGATTTTTATTTTTAAATATATTACAATTAATCTTGAAAAAAATAAAACATACTCCCCATTATTACTATATTTAAGGTGTGGTTGAGGTTAAGCATATGATCAAACAAGATAGTAATAAAGAACAAACTACTAATGACATAGAACAGGTAAGCGATAAGGAGCGAGTGATTGTATTATTATTGTCATGGTTTTTGGGGATGCTGGGAATACATAGATTTTATGTAAAGAGAAAAAAGTCTGCAATTGTAATGTTCGTATTATTCGTTGCAGTGGTGGGGAAATTTATTGTTTTTCTATGGAACCCTGCTGATATGATATATGTATTGGTAGTGCTTATACCGTTTTATCTTGTTTTGCTTATATGGAGTGGTGCTGATACAGTATGCATACTTATTGGAGAATTTAAAGATGGAGATGGGTTGAAAATAAAGAAATGGCTGTCCAAGTAATTCTTATTGGAGAATTGAGAAAATAATTTATATTGCCGATATTGGTAATAATCGAATACGAAAGATAACACTTCCCTATGCATAAAGCTTACCATGACGATTTCTATCTTTGATATTACAACTAATTTCACAGGAAGTAAAATGAAAATGTGAAAATAAAGACTTATTATTGCTATACTTGAAGTATGGAGTTTAGAGAATATGCTTAAAGAATTGAATGATAAAGAACAAACTACTAATGACATGGAACAGGTAAGCGATAAAGAACGGCTGGTTGTATTGTTATTAGCATGGTTTTTAGGTATACTAGGAATACATAGGTTTTATGTAAAGAGAAAGAAGTCTGCAATTGTAATGCTATTATTGTCTATTACAATAATAGGAGGAATTGCTACTACTATATGGAATATTACTGATATGGTATATATACTTATTGGAGAATTCAGAGATGGAGATGGACTAAAAGTAAAAAAATGGCTGTCGTAGCATATTAATATCCATTAGTGGAGTAGTTGTGACAAGCGATGGAAAAACTTCAAAGTGGTATTGATTCTCTAAAATACTGAATACAAAAGATAATACTCCCGTAGGTAAAATCCCTGTATTAGTGCATTAGTGGTAAAGTAATAGTTATCTAAAAGCCCATCATGATGGGCTTTATTTTTTATACACAATTAATCTGCAAGGAAGAGAAAAAACACAAGAATAAAATACTCATTAATATACTATAATTATATTAATTAGGAGGTAGGATAATGACTGAACCAGTAAGTGATAAAGAACGGGTAGTCGTGTTGCTATTGGCATGGTTTTTAGGGTTGCTAGGAATACATAGGTTCTATGTAAAGAGGAAAAAGTCTGCTATTATAATGCTTGTATTAACTATTACAATAGTAGGGGGAATTGTTACAGTTATATGGAATATTGTTGATATGATATACATACTTATTGGAGAATTTAAAGATGATGATGGATTAAAAATAAAAACGTGGTTATCCTAAGTATATTAATATATACATAAAAAACATCAAAATTATAGAGGAGAAAATATGAGTAAAGTAAATGATATTATACTTAATGGGATTGCACTATCTGTACGCATGCTTTCAGTAGATGCAATTAGTAAAGCAAATTCGGGACATCCGGGCTTGCCGCTAGGTCTTGCAGAATTGGGAGCATTGCTTTTTGCAGAAGTGCTTTCGTATAATCCCGCAGATTCACAATGGAAGGGGCGAGATAGACTTGTTCTTTCGGCAGGACATGGGTCTATGTGGCTCTATAGCTTGCTTCATTTAAGTGGCTATAAAGTTACGCTATCGGACATAAAGAAATTTAGACAGTTTGGTTCTAAAACTCCTGGTCATCCTGAATATGGACATGTAGATGGAGTTGAAACAACGACAGGCCCCTTAGGAGCAGGATTTTCTAACGGTGTTGGGATGGCAATTGCAGAGAGAATGATTTCTAAAAAATTCAAGGGAATTATAAACAACTATACATATGTGGTATCGGGCGATGGATGTATGATGGAGGGAATTACCTCAGAATCCGCCTCACTGGCAGGGCATTTGAAATTAGGGAAACTTATCGTTTTTTATGATTCAAATGGTATTAGTATAGAAGGTTCTACAGATCTTGCCTTTACTGAAGATGTTTCAAAGAGATATGCTTCCTATAATTGGCAAGTACTCAAGGTAAATGCTCACAATTATGAGAGCATGAGAAAAGCAATTGCTGAGGCAAAAAAAGAGAAGAATAAACCGTCTATTATTATATGCAAATCTATAATAGGAAAGGGAGCTCCTACCCTTCAGGGAACAGAAAAAGTTCATGGTGCCCCGCTACCACAAAAAGAATGTGAGGCTATGAAAAGAAAGTATAAAATAGATCCGCAAAAACAATTTTATATTGATCCAAATGCGATTGTATTTTTTGCAAAAAAGAAAAAGAAGAATATTGAACTCTGTATGAGCTGGAATAAAAAACTTTCACAATGGAAAAAGACTTCTATAAAAAACAAGAGGGAGTGGGATGGGTATTTTGACAAGAAAACAACAAAGAATATTCAATGGCCACAATATAAAAAGGGAGATAGTCTTGCAACTAGAAAGGCAAATGGGGCATGTATAGAAGCAATCTCACAAGTAGCAGAGTGGTTTACTGGGGGATCTGCAGATTTACAACCATCAAATAATACAAAAATGAGTAGAAAAAGTTTTACTGCTAACAATTGGGATGGTCGTATGATGCATTATGGTGTGCGTGAGCATGCTATGGGCGGAATTGTAAATGGGATGACACTCTATGGAGGTCTTAGTGTGTTTGGAGCTACTTTTTTAGTGTTTGCAGATTATATGAGACCAGCCTTGCGTCTCGCAGCAATTATGAAAATACCATCGAATTTTATATTTACTCATGATTCTATCTTTGTAGGAGAAGATGGACCTACTCATCAACCAGTTGAACAATTAGCATCATTGCGACTGATTCCTGATTTGAGAGTGTTTAGACCTGCAGATGCACAGGAGAGCGTATTGGCATGGGAAATGGCATTTTCTCAAAAAAAACACAACCTTAAAAGTAGTCCAAACGCGTTGCTTTTTACGAGACAGAATATAACTGTGTTTGATAAACCTACTGGATGGCAAGAGAATGCAAAGCGAGGAGCATATGTTGTGGTTTCTTATAAACAAAAAAAGAAAGGAGATGATCTTACTCTTGTTGCAACAGGGAGTGAGGTTTCTGTTGCATTGGAAGCTGCAAAAATACTAAGTAAATGTTATACTGTCCGCGTAGTATCTATGTTTTGTAAGGAATTGTATGATGATAAAAAAGAAAAGAAATGGAAAGAGACTATAATACCGCATAATAGCAAGGTAGTAGTTGTAGAAGCTGGAGTGCCTATGGGATGGGATAGCATAAGACCTATAGGGCATGTTTCTATAAATGAGTTTGGTTCATCTGGACCAGCTTCTACACTTGCAGAATATTATGGGCTTGTACCCGCAGCAATTGCAAAAAAAGTTGAGACGTTTGTAAAATAATAAATGTAAGAGAGTAAAATAATGAATGGACGCCTCCCCCAAAAAAAGAGAAATATTTTAATAAGAATATATATGTGTATGGAATGGATAGTTCGTGTATGTATTACGCTTTTCATCTCCACTATTATTATTGCGAGTGGGGTTTTTGTTCTTATTGGGATTATTAGTGTGCTAAAAAAAGATACTTTAGAGGGTTTTTTTATAGTAAAGGAAAAATCTCAACCTAATGTATTACTTTTTGATCCACAGGGTGTAATGAAAGAAATATATGAAGGATCTTATGGAGGGTTTAATAGTTCAAAGTTATTGCTTGAGGTAAAAAAGTCTATTTCTTTTTCTACGAATATAATTTCTTTACAAGAGTTTACAGAAGCTTTGTATAAAGCGGCTAAAGATAAAAACATACAAGCTGCTGTATTCAATTTCCAGGATCTTGTATTTGATAGTCTCTTAAGTCAACAAGCAGCGACACATGCTTTGCAGACCTTTAAAAATTCTGGAAAGAAAATTGTTATTTTTGACACTATAGACATGTCTACATATATGGCATCTTCTACTGCTGATGTTCTTGTAGTTGATGAGTTAGATCCAATTCTTCTTACGGGAATGAAAAATGGGAATTTATATCAAAAGGGATTTTATGATAAATTAAAAGTAGATGTAGAAGTATTTTATCAAGGAAAATACAAAAGCTCGCCAGAAGTATATTTTAGAGATTCATTATCAAAATATGCAAAAGAGAATCTTATTGAAATTGTAACTGGAGATTGGAATAAATTTCTTTCATTGTCTGCTACAAATAGAGGGATAAGTGTCTTTGAGATAAATAATTTTATTAATACATATGATGTGTTGCTATCTGATGAAAAAAGGATTGCGTATGTAGCACGTGACATGGGACTTGTTACTCATCTTTACAAGGGGGGCGAAAGTAAAAGTGATTATCTTATAGAATTACTTTCTACTGAGTTAAAAAAAGATAAACAAACGTTTAGATATAAAAGCTATCAAAATTATATTGATAATGCTTACCTTGTTAGTGAGTCAAAATACAATGTAGCGGTAATTTCGCTTGAAGGAAAGATAGAAGAACAGATTTCTACCGATACTACTATGGGTTCATTTAGCGTCGTTCCTTTTTTACAAGATATTTCAGACGATACAGGCATCAAAGCAATTGTAATACGCGTAAATTCTCCGGGAGGAGATGTAATTGCTGCCCAGAAAATACGAAGAAAAATCCTTTTTATTAAAGAAAAACGTAATATACCTGTTGTTGTGTCTATGGGAAGAGTTGCGGCTTCGGGAGGTTATCTTATATCGACGGTAGCAGATCTTATTATCGCTGATCCATTTACCATTACGGGATCAATAGGAGTGTATGCTGTAGATTTTAATTTTAATAATTTCTTAGATTCTTTGGGAATATATTGGGATGGATATACTACGACGTGGCTAGCTGATATCAATAATAATAAAATTCCTTTAACAGAGAGGATGCAAAATCTAAAGACCTTGCAAGTAGAGAAAATATATAAAAGATTCTTAGGGTATGTTGCAAAAGCAAGAAATATGAGTATACAAGAAGTAGATACTATAGCCCAGGGAAAAGTATATACTGCCACTGGAGCACTAAAGGTAAATCTGATAGATAAGATTGGAACATTGCAAGATGCTATAAAAATTGCAGCAGAACGAGCAAAACTTGATGAAATAAAAGTAGCATATTTTGTCCCCGCTAAAAAAATAAATATGTCCAACTCTATTAACTTCTTTTTGGCGACCACTATTAAAAAAAATCTTGCGAGTGTAATAAAAACGCTATTATTTGAAGATCAAGCATCTTTTCGTTAATGTTTCTCCTATTTTTGATAGGAGAAACATTAAAAGGCTCTCATTTTGTGTGGAAAATCCTAAAATACGCATAGAATGTGTACTAAATTAAACACTTGATAATCTAAAGAGTAAATATTTTTCAATATACTTTGACCTTCTATAGAATTATGAATATTATATAAATATAGCAAATATAAATTATTTAAAATGGATATGGATACATTAACTATAAACTATAATTATCTGGAAGAATTTCAATTTTTTTGTCTCAATGGAGCAAAGGATTCTCCTTCTTCTGAACAAAATAATATTTTTCAAAATGGGGCACACGAAGATGCTTATAAAAAAGAAAAATATACCATAGAGTATGGCAAACGCTCCTTTAAACTGTATAAATTATTTATTCATAATAATGATGCTACTCCAATGAATTTTGTTGTTCAGGTTATTAAAGTTGTATTTAGCAAAGCGCCTTCCGAAGCATATGCAATTATGTATGAGGCACATTGTTATGGTAAAGCTGTTTTAGGCGTGTTTGCAAAAGATATTGCTGATGCGTATATAAAGAATATAACTTTTATAGCAAGAAAGCATGGATATACGCTCCATTGCTCAAAAATAGTATGTAAAAAATAATATGAGTAAAACAAGAAAAATTGTATTTGATGAAATAGTTACGTTGATTTTTAATGCTGCTATAGATGAGGCACATAAAATGAAACATATGTATCTTACTCCAGAACATGTTCTTTTTTGCACGCTACAATTCCATCCGGTTAAAGGTGCTTTAGAGCTTCTTCAGGTTGATCCACTTAGTATAGAAAAAGAAGTTCAAGAATATCTTTCGCACATAAAGGAAACAACAACAAAGGAACATCCAAGTCGTTCTCCTGGTTTTGAAAAATTACTTGAATGTGTTTGCAAACATATTCAAGTAGAGAAGAAAAAAGAAGTAGACATCGTAGTGCTTTTATATTCTTTTATTGATTTAGAAAATATACAAAATACATATTTTTTTCGAGGGCGAAATATTACTGTAAAAAAAATTAGAGAGATTTTTGATAGTAGAAGCGTGTTTGATAGTTATTTGAAATTTAGACATGAAGAAGACATATCTGATTCATATGATAACGAAGAATTTTTAGAAGAAGATATGATAGAAAAAAGAATAGATATTGAATTAAACGAACAGATGCTTGATCATTTTACTACTAACCTTAATAATAATATCAAAAATGCTGATCCTTTTATAGGACAAGAAACTGTTATACATGAAGTATTTCAGGTTCTTTTGCGAAGAAGGAAAAACAATGTTTTACTTCTTGGGGATGCTGGAGTTGGGAAAACGGCTCTTGTGAGAGAGGTTGCTCGGAGAATAGAAGCAAATATGGTTCCCGAACAGCTCAAAAGTATTACAATACTTGAATTGAATATTGTTGCACTCGTAGCAGGGACTCGATATAGGGGGGGATTTTGAAGAACGAGTTCATAAACTTGTAAAAGAATTACATGCTTCTCCTAAAAAATACATTCTTTTTATAGATGAAATGCACACTATATTAGGGGCAGGCGTTTCCTCGGGAAATACAAACGATTTTTCTGATATTATTAAGCCTCTTCTTGTTGATGGTAAAATACGTTTCATTGCTTCAACTACATATCAAGATTATAAATATATAGAAAAAGAAAGTGCTCTTGTTCGCCGTTTTCATACAGTAGATGTGCCAGAGCCAAGCAAAGAAGCTACAAAGGAAATTTTAAATACTATTAAAGACGAGTATGAAAGTTTTTATTCCATAGCATATAATCAAGACGTGCTTGATTCTGTTATTGACTTGAGTGATAGTTTCTTAGTTGATCGTAAATTTCCTGATAAAGCAATTGATGTGCTTGATTCTGTGGGTGCTATGGTTAAGTTTCAGTCTTTTGCAGAAGGGAAAGAGAGAAAGAATATAAAGCAGAGAAAAACAATACGAACGGAAGATGTAGAAAAACTTATAGGAAGAATGGCAAAACAACCACCAAAGAATATAAATAAGAATGAGTTTTTGCATTTGTTGTCCGTGGAGAGGTATCTTAGCAAAAAAATTGTGGGGCAAAAAGAGGCCATAGGAACCATTGTTAAAGCTGTACGGCGTTCTAAAAGTGGATTGAAAATAGAAAACAAACCACTTGTATCTGCACTTTTTGTAGGATCAACTGGAGTTGGAAAAACTGAGTTGTCTAAACAGCTTGCAGTTGAAATGTCTATGCATTTTCATCGCTTTGATATGAGCGAATATCAAGAAAAGCATTCTGTGGCAAAATTTATTGGATCTCCTCCCGGATATGTAGGACATGAGCAAGGTGGAATTTTTATTGAGCGAGTACGAAGATATCCACATGCAGTAATTTTACTTGATGAAATAGAAAAAGCCCATCCTGATATTTTCAATTTGCTTTTGCAGATTATGGATTATGGTGTAATTACAGATAGTACTGGATTACAAGCTAATTTTAAAAACACAATGATTATTATGACATCAAATATAGGGGTTAAAGAGGCTGCAAAATTACCAATTGGGTTTAGCAAAAATTCTACTTATGGAAGAGTGGATATACTTAATGCTGTTGAAAAGCTTTTTTCTCCAGAATTTAGAAACAGGCTTGATGAAATAGTTGTTTTTAATAATCTTAACAAAAAAAATATACAAACAATTGTAAAAAAAGAATTATGTAGCATTAAAACCCTTTTACAAAAAAAGAAAATTGATTTTATATGGGAAAATTCAGTAGTATACTATCTTTCTGATAAAGGATATTCAGATTTATATGGGGCTCGTAGTATATTAAGAGTTATAGACAAAGAAGTAAGAGATTTTATAGTAGAGGATATTATCTCGTTACTTGCACAGAAAGGGAGAAAGCACAATAAATATATTGCTTGTATTAGGCTAACAGTAGATCAGGGTGCTATAAAAGTATATAAGGAAATAGTATCAGAAGAATTACAAAAAGACTTAAAAGATAATGAAGTAGTGAAAAAAATCTCTCAGTGATAAACAAGTAGGAGAAAAGTTGTTAAAGAGGGTCTAATTATAAAAAGAAAAACACTTCCTCTTATGGTAATAACCTATTTGTAATAAAAATATTAGCAACTATCTGTCTTTTTCTAAAATAGTAGCCCGTAGTTTTTTTAATAAGTATATTCTTTTTTGACTTGCTTCTTCAATGATCCTAAAATCAGGATGTGCAGATGATATCATAACGATTTTTTTTTGAGGGTTGTTTGAGTTGTCTGTGAGTACTTGTACAATTGGATGTTGTGTTTTTTGAGGAGTGTAAAGAACAACTGCATGTGTATTGTTTTTGAGTTTGACGTATGTTCCTGTGGGGATTGGTCCTAGTATTTGTTTTATGTTATTTGCAAGTTCTTTGTTAAAGTGAGTGGTAGTGTTTTTTTCTATTTCTAATAAAACAGTACGTGGAGAATTTTTTTTTAGACAGAGATTTTTTACATAATAATTTCCAATTGATATAAATTGCCCATGCATTTCTGTTTGTATTGTTTTGTTTATTTTTGTTATATTGAGTTTTTGGGGATTTATAAATGATTTTATTTCTTTTATTGTACATATAATTTCTTTAGGGAAACGCCATTTCTTTAACATTGCAAGAGATATTTTAGAAATAAGTTCTTGAATTTTAGGGTGAGAGAAACCATCTTCAGTTATATACGGGGTTGATTTTTTTATTATTTGGAGTCGACCTATTTCGGAAAGAAAAGCACTCATTGCTATATTGATTTTTGTTTGTTTGTCTGAAAATTCATTTAAGGTGGGAGACTCTAAGAGTGCTGTTATAAAAAGAGTAAAACGCAACAATATATCAAAGGTTAGATGACTGGATATTCTTTCAAAATCTTGGGGCATTAAAAATAGAAATGGATATATCTTAACATTGGGAAAGATAGTGGAAGTAATAAAATTTTCTAGATTCTTGTAAGATAGCGAGGATTCTAAAAGTACTTGATTTAAAATGATTTCAGTTTGTTGCATGAGATCTTTATATATGAAACAAACGTTTTTAAATTTTTCGATTTCTGAGGTGGCTTCTTCTAATGTTAAGATTCTAGGAATTATGGTAGAAAGAGATGAAGAAATGTCTTTTTTAGAATATAAAGTAGGTATTTGAGAGGCAATAAAGATGTTTTGTATATCATTGTTTATTTCTGTGTATGGAAATAATAGAATAAAGGATGTATCAAGATATATATAATCTTTTGTATAACATGTGGGCGGTATATGTATTGGTGAATTTTTTTTCATATTATTGAGTAAATACTAAAGAATATATACTTTTTCTATTATTGGCATGATTCTAGTCTTATATTATGTGATAATATCAATTATATTGTAAAAAGATACTATTATATAATAGTAGATAATAAATAAACTATTGCGGAAAATCATACTTGACATAATATGAGTATGCCTGTTATTATTATTTATGCTATAGTATAAAGTAGTATACAAAATATCTGAGGGAATACTTCATACTTACATCAATGAATATCTAAATTGTAGCTATCAATTTATAAACAATGTGTGTATGTATGTGTGTGTATATATAAAGATAAAATTTTATTTAAAGTAATTATTTACTATTTCACAGGAAGAACATTATGGAAAAAGAAATACAATCTGATGGAAAAAAAGTTGTGTGTAAAATACTAACAAAAAAATCAGATGATACAATATCAGATGCAGTAGGGAATATTGTAGCTGCTCCTATTACAGAGGAAAATACAACTCTTTTAAAAAAAGATAAAGTAAAGCAAGATGGGTTTTCTCATAAGACTGTGCGTTATAGAAAAAGTGTTGTGTCAGAAGAATCTAACGGTATGCCTTATAAGTATATAAAAGAAAATAAAGAGGTAAAAAGAGAGGAAGTGGAGAAAAAAGAAGAATATGCTCCCTCCCCCACAGACATCAATGGCCGTGCTGATGTATATCATGATATGCTTACAGAAAAGTCAATGATTGAGTTGAGAAAACTGGCAGAGCAAATTAATGTTGTCTCCGATAATATTGCTGCTCTAAAAAAACAAGAAATTATATTTGAGATAATGGATACGTATGTAAAACAAGGAATAACAGTGCATGCACGAGGAACACTTGAAATAATGTCAGATTCGTATGGATTCCTTCGATCTTCTCAAAATTCTTATTTACCTGGTCCTGGAGATATTTATATATCTACTTCACATATTAGACGAACAAATCTTAAGACAGGTGATATGGTAGAGGGGCTAATCCGACCTCCACGTAAAGGAGAAAGATTCTTTGCACTTAAAAGTATAGAAAAAATAAATTTTGATATTCCATCAACTACGCAGACGCGTATACCTTTTGATACTCTTACTCCTCTGTATCCAGAAGAGCGTATTCAACTTGAAAAATCTGATGGTGATATATCTACAAGAATAATAGATATTATATCTCCTATAGGAAAAGGTCAAAGAGGACTATTAGTAGCTCCTCCGCGTACTGGAAAGACAATCTTACTCCAGAAAATAGCAAATGCAATTACAGAAAATCATCCGGAAATATATCTCATTGTTCTTCTTATTGATGAACGTCCTGAAGAAGTTACTGATATGCAACGGAACGTAAAAGCAGAAGTTATTGCCTCTACGTTTGATGAGCAGGCAAGTAGGCATGTTCAAGTTGCTGAAATGGTGCTTGAGAAATCTCGCAGGTTTGTAGAACATGGGAAGGATGTTGTTATTTTGCTTGACTCCATTACTCGGTTAGCTCGTGCTTATAATCAGAGTGTGCCAGCATCTGGAAAAATACTTTCTGGAGGAGTTGATTCTAATGCTCTTCATAGACCTAAAAGATTTTTTGGTGCAGCGCGTAATATAGAAGGGGGAGGTAGCCTTACTATTGTTGCAACGGCATTGATTGAGACAGGAAGTCGGATGGATGAGGTTATTTTTGAAGAGTTTAAGGGAACTGGTAATATGGAGGTATGTCTTGATAGACGAATATCTAATAGAAGGGTGTTTCCTGCCATAAATGTGAAGAAATCAGGTACTCGTCGTGAAGACCTTTTGCTCACTCCCGAAGAGCTTCAGAAGATGTGGGTTTTAAGAAAAGTAATAAATACTATGGATGATACAGAAATTATAGAACTTATAGTAGATAAGATGAGGAAAACAAAAACGAATCAAGAGTTTTTTCAATCTATGAATGTAGCATCTCAATAGAAATGTTTACAAAAATATAAAGAAAGGATATACTAATTATTATCTTACTTTAAATTTGAGGAGAAATAAAAATAATGAAAAAAGAAATACATCCTGAATATAACAAAATAGTGTTTAGAGATATGTCTACAAATGACATGTTTCTTATTCCTTCTACGTTGCATAGTAATAAGAAAGTAAAGTATGAAGATGGAAAAGAATATCCTCTTGTAGAAATAGAAATCACAAGTGCTTCTCATCCTTTTTATACAGGTACTCAGAAACTTGTTGATACAGCTGGACGTATTGAACGATTTCGAAAGAAATTCAAGCTTGATAATGTAAATCTTATCGCTGACAAAAAATAAAGTAATTCTTCTATGTGTATTATCATTTTTGGATGATAGCTTTTCTGAATACATCATACTAGTTAAAATATCTATACTCTGCTCATAATTTGTGCAAAGAAAAAAATATAGTAAATATGATATTATATTGACTATATGAGTTTTTCGTTGAAAAAAACATTTTCTAATACTTTTGCAAATGCAGAAGTATTTCTATATGAACATGCGTTAACCGGATGCGAAGTGATTCATGTTTATAATAATGATGCAGAAAATATCTTTGCATTTACTTTTCCAACGTATCCTACAAATAATACAGGGATATCTCACATATTAGAACATACTGTATTATGTGGATCACAAAAATATCGTTCCAAATCCCCTTTTTTACATCTTTGTAAGAGTAGCTGCAAAACATTTTTGAATGCAATTACTTATCCTGATAGAACCATATATCCTGCTGCATCAACTCTTAAAGAAGATTTATTTAATATTATGTCTGTATATGTAGATGCTGTGTGGTTTCCTCTTTTGGATGAAGCGTTTTTTAGACAAGAAGGGTTTTATATAGTGCCTCCCGATAGTAATTCAAAACATCCTTCTACGGCAGGAGTTGTATATAACGAGATGAAGGGAGCATATTCTGAACGAGATTCTATTATTATGGAGCGCATACTTTCTAGCCTTTTTAGAAACTCATTATATCAATATGATAGCGGAGGATGTCCTAATAATATACCAGAATTATCATATGAGGATTTTGTACGCTTTCATAAGAAATGGTATCATCCGAGTTTGACAAAAATAGTACTATATGGCAATATCCCTACACAAGAATATTTATTGTTTTTAGAAGAGCGGCTTAATCAATGGCAATGTATGCAGAATGAGAATATAAAAGGTCATGTAGCAAATGAAAAGGTACTGCCTATTGTGCCACGAAATTCATATCAAAAAACAAGAAGTCTTGAAAAAGACATAGAAATTCTTGTTCCATCTTCTCAAGAAAAAAAAGCATATAAACAATTCTCTCTTGATATAAGTTGGGTACTTCCTCATGATAGTACTGATAGTATTTCTCGTATGAGTATTATCCTTTTGCATACAGTGCTTATAGGAATGACAGGAGCTCCAATTCGAAGACGACTGGTAGATAGTGGATTGATAGATGATATAAGCGAACTTACAGGAGTAGATTCTGATATATATAATATTATCTACACTATGGGGTGTTCTGGTATTGCAAAAGAAAATGTGCAAAAAGTTAAGCAGCTTATTCTTACTTCATTGAGTGAGGAAATAAATAGGGGATTAGAAGAATCTCTTTTACGTGCTGCATTTAGAAGGGCAGAATTTTCTATAAAAGAGTCGCTCACAAGCACTCAAAGCAAGGTATATTGGGTACTTGGAATTGCGAAGAATATGCTATATAGAGGTAATATAGAACAGAATATAGAACCCGTGTCTATTTTAGATATGCTTAAGAAAAAATTCTAGATAAGCACTATCTTGTAACTTTCGCAAAGAAATACATTCTTGAAAACACACATAGAGTTGTAGTAGTTGGCACTCCTGATCCTGAGTATACTCAACGTGAAAAAGAAAAAGAAAAAGAAATGGTACAGCGGTTTGTGGAATAAAAAGGATCAACAGGAATATTGGATAAATATAGGTAAAAAAATAATAACTGGAATACAACAAGATGATTCAACAGAAGATGTAGAGACCATACCGTCACTTACATTAGAACGACTTCCTAAAAAAGTAAAGTGTTTTTCACAGGAAAAGGGATTATATAAGGATATTCCATACCAATGGGTGGAAAATGATGACAATGGGATTGTGTATTTATGGTGGTATTTTGATATTACAGACATAGCGTATGAAATGAAAAAAATGAGTCCCATATTGCCAACACTTGCGGTAGGGTTTACAGATTTTGGACTTATTGATACTCCCTATGAAGTGCTTTCGGCAGAAATAAAAAGTACTACGGGAAGATTAGGTGGAGGTACTTGATACTGTTGCTACATTAGAAAAAGAAGCAAAAGCATATCTCTGTATTCATATGAGTGTGTTAGATACCCATGTGGAAAAGGGCATGAATCTTTTACATAGAATGCTTAGTAGAGGGGATTTTACAAATGAAACACGATTTACTCAAATTATAAATGAAGGGAAAGCATTTATGAGATCGCGAATGATGGATGGAGGAACTCATCTTGCAATTTTAAAAGCTTCACTTCCATATAGTGCAATAGCATCTTTAGATGATATATGGCATGGAATGGAGCAACTTTCATATCTTTTATCACCCCAGAATAATAAGAATATGCTAAATGACATTGCTCTGCTTACAAAGAAAATATATTCTCGTAATAGAATGCACTGCGTAGTGGTGGCACACTCAAAGTATAAGAAAACTATATTACCATTGATTGAGAAAACTGCACAAAAACTACAGAGTGATAAGGAATATGTATCTACGCGTACGTATTCTTTTGTGCGTTCCGATACACAGAAGCAAAGGGCTTTTTTATTGCCGTCTCAAACTGCATATAATGCAATGGTATTACCTACAGTGGATTACACACATAAATATTATGTTGCATATGATGTGCTTTCTCGCGTTGTGTCGGCACGTCTTTGGGAGAACATACGTATGCGATACGGAGCATATGGGACAGGATGTTCTTTGATAGGTAATGAAGGCCTTATGGAATTCTATACATATAGAGATCCTAAGATAGCAGAAAGTTTTGATGCATTTGAAATCACTTTAAGAGAGATTGCAAAAGGAATTGACTATCAGGAAATACAGCATGTATGTGTGGGGAAAATAGGCGAGTCATTGAGCCCCTTATCACCTATACAAAAAGGAAAAATAGCACACAGAAGAGATATATGTTCTATTACAGATGAGCTAAGACAAAACATACGCGATTCTATCTTTTCACTTACTCCAGATGCTGTAAGTGATGCAGCACATCATTGTTTGGACATTATGGATAGAGCTAGTAAAACGTCATTTTGTAATGAAGATGTATCTCACACATATCAATGGGACACTATAGAACGGGTTCCACAATAGAAACGTACGCACTATACTATAAATTATGGCATATATTGTAATTACTGGGGCTTCGTCTGGTATAGGAAAGGAACTTGCATATAGTTTTGCAAAAAGAAAATATAATCTCCTTCTTATTGCTCGTAGAGAAGACTTGCTTAAAAAAATATCAGTTACTATAAAAAAATTATATGCAGTGCAGGTTGATATTCTCATATACGATATAACCGATAAAAATAATAGAGATAAGATTATTTCTCATATACAAAAAAAGAAATATTCTATAAAAGCGTTTATCAATAATGCTGGTTTTGGTGGTGTAGGAATGTTCTTTGATATGGATATTGAAACACAACAAAGTATGATTGATCTTAATATTTCTGCATTGGTGTATTTTACTCATAAGATATTGCCTATACTAGAATGTTTTAGTGCAGAGGACAATGAGGCATATATAATGAATGTTGGATCTGTTGCGGGGTTTATGCCTGGTCCCTACATGACTAATTATTACGCTACAAAAGCGTTTGTGGTATCTTTTACAGAATCTCTTTCTGAAGAGTGTAAGAAGAATAAAAGATATATAATACCCTCTGTATTGTGTCCCGGGTCCTATAGGAACTGAGTTTAGTAGGGTGGCACACTTTGCAAATAATACATCTTTACTTGGTAGGATCTTTAGCAAGAAAGAAAAAAAATCTTTGAATGTTTCAAAAGTAGCTGAATATGCAGTTGTTCAAATGTTTAAAAATAAACGCATAATTATACCTGGTATGTTTAAAGTGGTGATCTTCCTATTTCGTTTTTTACCGCGAACTGTTGTTTCTAGAATTATGGAAATAATTCAAAGGCAGAGAATATGACATACTTATACATTCCTTGTAGTAAAGTTGTAATTTATATGTATTTTTTAATGTTATTACATACAAATAAATTAAATCTGGCTATAATATATATAACAACTAATAAAAAACAATATAATATCATTTTCTAATGACCATATGTTGTGAATCTTAAGGAGGATATATAATGATGTTTAATCTTAAGCCCGGAATTATTTATGGAAATCAAATGAAAGAGCTTTTCCAATACTGCAAGGAGCAAACAATGTGCATTGCCCGCAGATAAATATTATAGGTTCTAGCACGGCAAATGCTGCTATGAATGCAGCAAAGAAATCGTCTTCACCTATAATTATTCAATATTCAAATGGAGGAGCGATTTTTAATGCTGGTAAACATATTGACAATACAAACAATCGTGCGGCGGTAATAGGTGCTGTTGCGGGAGCATTACATATTCATACACTTGCAAAATTATACGGTGTAAGTGTTATTTTACATACAGACCATTGTCAAAGAAAAATTATTAGCTGGGTAGATGGATTGCTTTTAGAAAACGAAGCATTTTATTGAAAAACATTCGCGACCTCTTTACAGCTCTCATATGCTGGATCTTTCGGAGGAAAACCTTGACGAAAATATACAAACATGTGCAAAATATCTTGAGAGGATGAGTAAAATTGATATTACACTTGAGATTGAACTTGGAGTAACAGGTGGAGAAGAAGATGGCGTCGATAATACCGGCATGGATTTATCACGACTTTATACACAGCCCCAAGATGTGCTTAAGGCATACGATGCACTTTCTTCTATAGGACAGTTTACTGTTGCTGCATCGTTTGGCAATACTCATGGAGTATATAAGCCGGGAAATGTAAAGCTTACTCCTGAGATACTTAAGAACTCACAAGAGCTTGTACAAAGAGAAAGAAACACTAGCGAAAAACCAGCTTGACCTTTGTATTTCACGGCGGATCTGGTTCTGAGAAATCAAAGATTAGTGAGGCACTTTCGTATGGTATAATTAAAATGAATATAGATACTGATACTCAATGGGCATATTGTGAACCAGTACGAAGGTATATGGATGAAAAACATGAATACCTAATGGGACAAATTGGTAATCCTGAAGGTGAAGACAAGCCAAATAAAAAACATATTGATCCTCGTATGTGGCTTATGAAAGGAGAAGATGGAGTAACAGAAAGACTTATAGAGGCGTTTAAGGATCTTAACTCATTTAATAAGTTTACATTTTCTTAAATAATAAAAAAACTTAAAGAAGTCTTTGGAAAATAGAGATCTTTTATAAAGGGATAAAGTTATTTCTTTAATATTTCTGTAAGTACTTCTTCACATTGATGTCTGTTTCTGTTAAGAGGGCTTGGGTGTGGTATATAAGATGTATTCATGGTAGGAAATGCTTTTGTAATCATGGTAAAAGTATATCTTCCAATTGCAAGTATGTGAGTGATTTTTAATATGCGTATATAGCTGGTTAAATGATTTAAACAAATACCTTCTATATTTATTCTGTGTTGTTTAGGGAGCTTATCGGGAGTAATATTTTCTCCTGATGGAGAAAAAAAAGCAAGGGGACAATAATTGAGCACACAGTGGCGAGAGAAAAAATGTTTTGCATGTGGAAATAATGAACTAATAATTTTCCAGAGAAGTACTCCACTTGGTTCTTCTCTGGTATAATTCATTCCTTTAATTGGGCGCTGAGAAATTGTTGTTTTTGGAAGGTGTATTGTGGGAGAAATGGCAATATAGTCTCTTACTGTGCTAATGTTTCCAAAGGGGACACCTGTTTGTAGCATGCCATGAGGACCGGGATTTATACCAAGGAGTAGCGTATGGGTTGTAGGAAATATCGTTTTTTTGATATACTGTTTCCAACCATCCCATGCATAATCAAATACGTTATATATGGTGATATTAGTGTCAATTGTATCGGTAGGAAAAAGTTTTAGAAAATGTTTTGTGGTATTTTTACTTATAGAAAGAAGCTTTTGTTTCACGTTATAATAATTATAGTTTATTGAGAAATTAAGAGGTATATCATTGGAATTATTGCAGAAAAATTTTAATATGGCAATTACAACATGGAAAACTATTTCTACAGAAATAGGAAAAGTACTTGTAGGTCAAAATATGCTTATAGATAGACTTATTATGGCTATTGCTCTCAATGCTCATGTCTTAGTAGAGGGTCTCCCTGGACTTGCAAAAACACTTTCAATAAAACTACTAGCAGAGACAACGGGAGCTGGGTTTTCTCGAATACAGTTTACTCCTGATCTTCTTCCTGCTGATATTACAGGAACAATGATATATAGCCAACAGGCTGGCTATCTTAAGCCTCATAAAGGTCCTATATTTTCTAATGTGGTTCTTGCAGATGAAATTAATAGAGCACCAGCAAAAGTGCATGCTGCCCTCCTTCAAGCAATGGAAGAACGGTCAGTTACCCTTGGCAAAGAAGTGCACACACTTCCTTCTCCTTTTGTAGTTATGGCGACGCAGAACCCCATAGAACAAGAGGGAACATATGAGTTACCAGAGGCACAATTAGACAGGTTTTTATTTAAACTTATAGTTGATTATCCTAGTCTTGATGAAGAACATACAATACTTTCTCGGGCAGATGATATAGAGGATTTTCATGTTTCAAAGGTGAGTACTCTAGCAAGTATTAAAGAGATAGGAGCATTTGCAAGACATGTGAATGTTGAAGACTCAATAAAAAAATATATAGTAAATATAGTAGATGCTACGCGAGGGGGAGAACAGTCGGGAATAGCATCATCATTTATACGATATGGTGCTTCTCCGAGAGCATCGCTTGCTCTTTTTAAAGTTGCAAGAATAGAGGCTCTACGACATTCACGTTCTTATGTTACTCCCAGATGATGTAAAAGCAATAGCCTTTGATGTGTTAAGACATAGAATAATACTTTCTTTTGATGCAATAGCAAACGGAACAAGCACAGGACGATGTAATTAAGGATGTTCTTTCACATGTTTCTGTTCCGCAATAAATCACAACGCAATCAAAACAAAACACATTCTCTAGAATATAAAGAGAATGCCGTGCTCTTACAAAAAGTGTGGATGAATGTAGATAGAATAAGAAAAAGTACGCGAATAGGGCAATATGAGTCGATGTTTCGCGATAATGGTCTTGAATATGCTGGTTCTCGCCAATATGTGTATGGAGATGATAGCAGATATATAGATTGGAACGTTACTGGTCGATTACAGAAATTGCATACAAAGTCTTTTTTTACAGAACGTTCTCGTACGTTATGGTGTGTGTGTGATATATCAGCATCAATGGAAATTGGATCACCGCGCTCGCTTTTGAGTGTTGCAACAGAGATAGGGGCAACCTTTTTACTTCTTGCTCACACATATAAGGATAAAACAGGAGCAATTACATTCTCCGAGGAAGTAGACGATGTGTTGCCAATACAAGCACAATCTAATGTTGCAATTCGTTTTGTAACGAATTGCATGGGGAAAAATCAATATAAACAAAAAAGCAGTTTATATAGTGCGTTGCTATATACAAAAAATATATTGTCACAGCGTTCTTTTGTAGTAATTATTTCTGATTTTTTTACTCCTAGAATTAAAGAGTCAATTTCACTTATATCATGTTATCATGATGTGCTTGCTATAAGAGTAATATATGATGTTCATAATTTACTTCCTTATAAGGGGGTAATCCCTTTTAAAGATAGCGAAGAAAGAGAAAAGAAGTTTTTGTCTTTTTCAAAAATACACTCAGAATACATGCAATGGTGTAAAGGACGTGATAGAGCGTGGAAAGATATGTGTAGAAACAATAAAATACAATCTATTGATATTACTTCTGGAGATTCAATTTTGTATGTTTTGCTCAGATATATAAAATATAGAAAGAGATGAAAAAAAATTGTTGTTTAATAATATGTATTTTTATTGTTACATATGGGTTTTCTCAAATCCTAAAGACAAGCATTGTTTCTATTAAACCAGATAAGCCTAAAGTTGGAGAAGTAATCTATGTAACGGTACAATATGTGTCTTCTCAAAATGAGGAAAAGGCTATATATTCATATAATTATAGGAATTCAGATATTGTAGAGTTTGTTAGTGTACAACATAAGAAAACAAGAGGAGATATTGTAGAGATGCAAATCTCGTTTTATGTGAAGCGTCCAGGAATAATAAGGTTGCCACCTATTGTTCAATCAATGGTAAGTGATACTATTTCAAGTAGTAGAAGCGTTATATTTCCTGATATATATATTTATAGCCTTCTTTCTGAACAATTGTTAGAAATGATCAAAGACAAGGGAGAACCGATGTTCCCTATGAAAGGGGCTTTGTATTTTATTCTTTTTTTGATAAATAACATATTATTAGTTGTTTTGTTTTGTATTTTTATATATAAAATAAGAAAAAAACAATACATAAAGAAAATGATTGTGTTGTATGGAAATAGGTATAATGTAAGACTGTGTGAGGAAAAAGTTATGAAAGTCTATACTATTTCTAAGAAAATGAGCCAACCAAATTTTAAGAGACCACCTATAAATACAAGAAAATGTTATAAACAACTTATAGTGGCAATAAGGGAAAGAATGTTGTTTTTATTTGGAGAGGAAGTGATCTCTTTCACTCATGATGAGATGAGAGATGTTATACATAAGAGAATTTTCCATGGTCCCACTCAAGAACTATTTGAGCCCATTATGGGGTTCTTTAATGTTTTAGATAAGGTATTATATGGGAATGAAAAACAAGATCAAAACGTAAGAATTTATCATTGTGGTGTGGTGCTAGAAGTACTCAAAAAATCTCGAAGAGTAGCTGTAAAGAACGATTCTAAAGTAGGCGAAAATAAATGACACAAGTATTTATTACAAGAATATGGCCATTAGGCATTGCATTTTTATTTGTATGCATATGTAGTTTTATATATGTTCTTATCAGAAAGAAAAACATAGGGCGGTGTTCCTTTTATATTAAAGAATTTTCTTTTGGGTATACGCCTTTATATAGTGTTTATAAAATAATATTTAATACAATATTAATACTTGCTATGATCCTCCTTTTATTATCTTCTATGGGAGTAACTATTCAAAAGGTAGAGAATCGCGTGCATGTTGATGATTCTATTCTTTTTCTTATAGATATTTCTCCAAGTATGAGTATTTCTGACATAGAAGAGAAATCTCGTATAGATGTAGTTATAAAGCAATTTTCTTCTTTTTTAGATTTTATTTCAGGTTCATCAATTGGAGTTGTTATCTTTGCTGATACGGTACGTATGATAGTTCCCTTTTCTAAAGATTATATAAATATAAAGAATATTCTTTCTTCTGTAGAAATAGGGTTACTTGGGAATGGTTCTGCTATTTCAGATGCAATGTTATATGCTATTAATGTATTTTCTATTGTACAATCATCAAGAAAAAAACTCATTGTGATTACAGATGGTTTACAGAATAGTGGGCAGAGTAGTATTAAAGATCTAAAGCAGTATAAATCATCTTTTACTTTTCCCATCGTATTTGGACATATAGGGTCTCAACAAGGTGGTTTATTTAAATATAAAGATTTCACAACACAAAAAATAGTCAGCGGATATGTAGAAGGGAAGGGAACTTCTGTATTAAAAGATATAGGAAAAACGCTAGATATAGATCAATATAATTTGAAAAAAGAACGAGCAATAAGAGATTTTTTTCACAGCCTTGCTATTGAAGATCCTTCTTTTAAAATTATACAACAGAATACAATATTGACAGATTTTACAAATATATTCTTATTTATTTTCTATATATTGTCTTTGCTTGCATGTTCTATGAAATTAACAATTTTGAGGAGATGCTAATGGTATTTTTGCGACCAACTATGTTCTTTTTAAATATTATTAGTATTGTTGTCTTTTTATATATGTTATATTCGCATAAGGGAAGTATGAGACAATTTTCTAAAATATATGATGCTCGCTATCTTAGTAAGATGAATCTTTCTATTCGTATAATAGTGAGGTTTTTCTCTCTTGTAGGTATTGTTTTCTCTATGTCTTTCTCGCTTGCAAATGCTAATCTCATTATGGAATCTTATATTTCTCAGAAAGACAACGTGAAACAGACGGTGGTAATTGCTTTGGATGTTTCTCAGAGCATGTATGTGCAAGATTTCAAAGATTCGTCTCGAATAGAAAAA
This sequence comes from Spirochaetia bacterium, assembly GCA_965216965.1. Classification (GTDB taxonomy): domain Bacteria; phylum Spirochaetota; class Spirochaetia; order WTKD01; genus CBDAKK01. The sequence goes on from CBDCGX010000010.1 coordinate 38,958, forward strand.
GCAGTGCAATTTATTTTATCTTTTATTGACAGACAAAAAAAGGGAACAGAATATATTTTGTTTGTGTTTACAGATACTCCCGTTTTACTTTCTCCTAAGACTTCTGATAAGTATTTTATTAAAAACATTCTTGATGGAATAAAAAAAGTTTCATATATACAGGGACCTTCTGATTTTAAGAATGTGTTTTCTGTTCTTTTTTCAAAGAAAGATATATTCTTTGAAAAACAAAATAGCCCTGTTAGAGAAACAACGTTCTTATTTGTTTCGGATGGCGAATCACATACAACTGTTTCAATGCGAAAAATGAAATCTGTGTTTTCATTAAATGATATAACGCTTGTTGTATCTGTAGGCACTAGAGAGGGAGCACCTGTTCGTAGTTTGGCTGTGATGTCTCATGCACAACCTGAGTTTATGGAGAAAATTGCTAATGCAACAGAAGGAAAGTTTCTTTCTATAGAAAATGATGTTGTAATCAAAGATGCTGTATTACAAACATTGGATGTCAATGAAATCAATGAGTATACAGATATATCTTTTATAGGGACCATTGGAGCATTTTTGTTTTTATTTATATATTTTTTAACAATACTTTTATAAAAGACATGCAGGAGAAAAAATGAAAAAAAATATTATATTTGTTTGTTCTGGAATTATTGTAATAACAATGTTTTTTATATCGTTGTATTTTATACCACCATTCTCTCTTTTTACCGCATGGTATGCATCTCAAAAACAAGATTATAAATTACTTCAGAATGCAATAGGAAAACTTTCTTCTTCTCAATCACAAGAATATAAGGTGGATATAGCGTATTATAAGATTTTCCTACAATATTTATTGTATAATAAAGGGATTATCAAAGAAAATGCTATTAATGTGACCGAACTTGAAAAATTACAAGCAATATTACATGTATCTAAACATCAGAATAAGAAAAATAGGATCCTTCTTTCAAGAATGTATCTCTTAAAAGGAGAATATCAAAATGCTATGAAAGAATATTGGATACTATTAAAAATGGATCCAAATAACGATGTTGTTAGATATAATTATGAAATATTATTGTTATCTCAATTCCTTGCTAAGAAAAAGAATATTTCAAAGGAAAAGAAAACACTTGTGGATTCGTCTTCTGCAAAGGATACAGAAGTTCCGCAATCTCTTTTTAAAATTGCTCCTTATAGAGTACATATCCTTTTAGAGAAAGAAAAAAGGAAAAATAGTATTCCTAATTATTAAGAGTGGAAAAGAATATTGTTAAGAATAAGAATAAAACAGGTATGGGGTATAATATAGGATATTATTTTTTCCTGTAAATTATTCTTCCTTTTGTAAGATCATAAGGGGACAACACAATTTTTACAGAATCCCCAGGAACTATTCGGATATAGTGACTTCTCATTTTCCCGCTAAGGTGGGCAAGAATTTGGTGGCCGTTTTTAAGTTCTACCTTAAACATTGTATTAGGGAGGGAGACTTTTACAACTCCTTCTGTTTCTATTACGTCTTCTTTTGCCATTACATGCGTAAGTATACTATATTGAATATCTTTGTGCAATAGATGATGCTATGATAAAATAAATAATTGTACAAAACTTGCTTGTGATATTTAAGACTATGTATTGAATTGTATTAAGAGCATGGCATTAAATTGTAGATTTTGTTTGTTTTTACACAAAAGACTATAACCTAAGACATTTTATTATCTTTTAATAAACACACATATTTATTAAAGATATTTTAGAAGCCTCCGATTATTTCAAATTATAGGGATATAATATGATACATAACAATATAACTTTGTTTAGTGAGAATAAAGAAACTGTGAAAATCACTAATACAAAGGCGTTCTCTTTACAAAAAGAAGAAGCGTTTAAAACGCTAACCATTTCGTTACCTCTCCAATCTGCATCAAAGAAAATAGGCATACAACGGCTTACAAACAATATAGATTCATATAAGTATAAAAAGTATATACAAAATACATATATAGCATATCAGAATAATGAGTTACCACTTCAGGGGTTTATGAATGCTCTAGAAGAAATAATATCATATGTTATTCAAAAACCAAGATATGTTTCTTCTTTTCCTTCCCTCTCTAATAACAATATAACGGGTCTAATCCTAAACAAGAAAGTATAAAAAATTATTTTCTATGTGGGGAATGACTTTTTAATCTTATAAGGGTGTTTTTATATTTTTTACCGTTTATATCCTTAATAAATTGGCTTGTCTTGTGCGATTGTACGTATACAAGGGAATTTTTGTGTAAAATTTTTATTTGAGCAATAGAACTTTTTTCTATACCGTTAGATATAAGAAAGTGTGTAAGCTCTTCTTTAGTGGTATCATCCCTTCCTATAGGAAGAGAAATGCGTTGGTTTCGCGGGTATTGGGTGGTCCCCTCGGGTGATTGCTCATTCCTATTGTTAGAGTTTTTTTGTAAATGAGGGGGGGGGGTAAGATGGGTAGATTTTCTATTTTGTTGAGGGCGTTTGTCTCTTATTTTATTTGACTGTATAAATTTATTTTTGTTATCTTTATAATCGTTTTCTCTAGAAGCTATATATTTCTTTATAAGATATGCTCCTACATATGTTCTTGCAAATATATTTACATGTTTTTTGAAAAACTTTTTGTATTCTGTAATTTCTTCTGGATTCTCATTTTGATATATTTCTTTAAGAATAGTCTTAAGATTTCTAGAAAGTATGTCTTTGTTTTTAATGTATGTACGTTTTGTCTTTTTCATTTTATTTTGTAATAGTCCTTTTTATTAATTTTATAATAATTTTATTATACTATAAGATAAGTGTGTAAACAGAAATTAATAAAAATATTTTTTATTATAAATATCTTCCTTGGGGAAGTTATATTCTTTGCATGGGGTCAAAAAGAGGATTTAAATGCTAAGATTATATTTTCATATAAATATTCTGATTCAAACATATACGCTATTGAGACTGAGAACTATCAAACAGTAAGAGAAGATGGACGTGTTTTAATTAGTAATGCTCTTCTAGAAAACTATATTTCAGTAGAAATAAAAAAGAGAAATCAAAATGATTTTCTTATTTCTCAAAATACAGAATTTTCAGAAGAAGGACATCTTATACGAGAAGAAAAAAGTTTATATGAACAAGATGTTTTTGGTACTATGGATGTGCCCAATCAATATATAACACCATTAGCAAGAGATATTCCTCTTTTTTTAGCTAATGTGCCCATTGCGATAGGAGACACATGGGAGAATTCTGGAACAGACACTATTCATATCCCTTTTTCTGATACGTTTGAGCGTGTTCCTGTAGAAGTTTCTTATACTTACAATGGATATAACGAACTTCCTTCTATTGCGTATGATCTTGTTAAGAGACGGTTTAATAGAGAGTTAGAACAACCTAGAGTGCTTCCTCTTGTGCAAATACGCTATAATATTGTAGATCATGCCGTACGTCTCCCTAATTCTTCTGCATGGCGTATAGATGCAAAATTCATCATAAACATATGGTGGAATAATACATATGGAAGAGTGGAGTTTTATTCAGAAGATTATTCTTTGACCTTTACAGACCCCATTACTGTAACAAGGTATACGTTTTCTGGAGTGTCAACTGGATATATGATGGCAATGCTGCCATTAGAAAGGCAAAAGGATGTAGAAATAATAAAGAAGAAACTTAAACGAGATAATGTAGAGGCAGATGTTGTTGCTTCAGAAAAAGGAGTCTTGTTGACTATTAATAACATTCAGTTTTCTCCTGATTCTGCCATTTTGCTTGATAGTGAAAAACAGAAATTAATAGGAATCATCAAAATACTTAGAGAATACCCTAATCGCAGAATACTTATAGAAGGACACACAGCACTTGTGGGAGTAAAAGAGCAACGAAAAAGACTTAGCATATTAAGAGCAAAAGTAGTGAAGGAATATATAAAGAAAATATTAGGTAGAAAGAAGAAGATACTTTTTAAAGGCTATGGGGCAGAAAAGCCAATAGCATCAAATAAGAATGAAAAAGGAAGAACAAAAAACAGACGAGTGGAGATAACTATTTTAGAAAATTAAAAATCTAGATGGTAACTTACCGTATTTATAAATGGCTTTGAGGAGAGTTTTGTTTTTATATAATAAAAAAACTATAGAATATATATTCTTTATAATTTTTACTTGTACAATATTTCTTTTACATATTGTTACTGGGTTTTCTCAAGTAGCAAATCAATTAAAAGGAACTCGTGTTCCTAATGAAGATAACATATTCTTAAGTGCGCCACAATTGAAATATACCTCTTGGAAGAATTACTTAGAGTATCCTAATGCTCCTTCTATTAAAGCGGAGTCGTATTTGCTTGTGCACGTAAACACTGGACAAGTAATATATAATTATAACTCACAGCAAATTATGCCCATTGCTTCTCTTACTAAGATTATGACGGCACTTTTAGTTTTTGAAGCTATTTCTCAAAAAGATTTTTTTCTTGACAAGCAATATGATGTACGTCAAGAGCATCTTAATAATTTACCATTTGATGCTTCTATTATGGGTCTACAAGCAGGAGATAAACCTACGGGTGAAGATCTCCTTAAAGGATTACTCATACATTCTGCAAATGATGCTGCAAATGTGTTGGCCTTTGTGTTGGCAGGTTCTATAGATAATTTTGTGTTTTTAATGAATAATAAAGCAGTGCAATTACAACTCATGAATACTCGTTTTTCAGATTCATCTGGACTTTCTGCGTATAATGTATCTACTGCCGAAGATATTGCGCGGCTTTCTATTTATTTTTTGAAACGTTCATTTTATTTTCCAGTAACAGATATTACTAGTCTTCCAAGCATTAGATGGAAGGGAAGAATATATAAAAATACAAATTTACTTATACAAAAAAACAAAGAAGTTGATGGGCTAAAAACTGGATATACAGAGGAAGCTGGATTCCATATTGTTACTACCGCATTTAGAAAGCAAACAAGGTTGCTTTCAGTGCTTATGCGGGTAAAGACAAATAGCCTTGCAGAAGGAGTAGTACTACGATCAAAAGAATCGTGGAGATTATTACAATATGGACTAGATAAATTTCAGCCCATAAGGTTTACATATACTCGCAATGTGGGCGTTCTGGGAGGAAAAAAAGAAGCTATTAAAATTTATACGGAATCTCCAGTGTTTTATGTGCCTACTCAATGGATTCCAAGAATAGATTCTCAGTTTACAATTATATACAAAAATGAAAAATCAGAGTTGTGGGCACCTATAGAAGAAGATGCTGTTGTGGGTAATATTCGATTTTATCTTAATGAAAGTAACAAAACTATTGCTATTACTACATTGTTTAGTTCAGAATCTGTAGAAAAATCGTCGTTTATACGCCGAATTATAGACTTCTTTAAGGTTCGAAAGAAGAATTTATAATGTTATTCATAATAAAAAGCTTTAAGAAATATGATTTATTGTTTTAAAAGGTGGTTTTTTACATTTAAGGTGGGATTTATATTTATTTTTATGAATTTCACTTGCGTAGTATTTATTTTTTAGTATACAATAATATATACGGGGGGGACATAATGTCTATTATTATTGATGGAGTGCTATTATTATTGATAATAGGGCTTTTTATATTAAATAGGTCTCAGAAAAAGATGAGCACGTCTTATCGAGATGAATCTCTTTTAGAAGAAAAAAATAAATTTAAAAAATCAGTTGAGAAAATCACAAAGGAGCAATACAGAAAGCTTGATAGGATTTCTCAAGAGACAATAGGAGCAGAAAGGAATATTTCAACAATATTTCAAAAGATGAGTGCTATTGCTACAGAAATGGCTTCAATGAAAAAAGATGTAAAAGCAGATCAAACTATTATTCAAGCATTTAATGAGCATTCAAAAGAATTTACTCAGCAGCTACCACAATCTCAAAAGGCTATAGAAATGCTTTCGCATCTTTGCAATAGGGCAAAAGAATACGGAATACAGTTAGAGCAACGTGTTACTACTCATAATAATATTATTGATGCTTCTTTAGGAAGAGAGAAAGAGTTTACAGAGAAAATGAGACAATTAGAATATTATATTTCTGAGATTACAGATAAGGTAACTCATATGGTAGAAGATTCTATTTCTGTTCAACAAAGGAAAATAGATACCATAATTATGGAAACACAGAAAGCATTCCAAGAGGGCATAGATGGATTTATGGAAGAGGAGAAACAAAAAATACATAACTTTATACAATCGGAGCAGGGTGCTATTAATGCTATGATACATACACACAATACGCATCTTACAAAAGAACTAGAATATTTAAAGCAGAATAAAACAGATATTTCACAGTTTGTAGATGAGCAACAAGAGAGATTAAGTATGATAAAAGAAGATTCTATTCTTACTATGCGTACTATTATGGGAAAACAGGAAGAGGAAATACAAACAAAATTATTGAAATTAGAAGATGATATTCAATTGAGAATTTCAAACCTCAAAGAAGTTCTTGAAACAGATATACATAAAGCAAAAACAGCTATTACCCCTCTTATGGATACATTTTCCCATATAAAACAAGAAGTCTTTAGTCAGAAAGAAGAAGTATCACGTTTTTATACAAAGATTAAATCTATGATAGTAGAGGAAAATAAAGAGTTGAGTGCAATGCATCAAAAAGTAAGTGAGGAAGTATATTCTACCAAGGCAAATTTGGAAGATATTAGAACGGAGCTAAAAACAGAACTTATTAAAAAAATAGGAAATTATTCAGATCATTGGGACAAAGAAGTACAGCAAAAAAAGAATGAATTAGATGTTTATATAAATAGTCTAGATAATTATTTATTAGAATTACAGAAAAAAACAGATGATGATGTTAGTTGTATGTTGCAAAATGCAAAGAAGGCTCAAGAAAACATATATGTTCAATATGAAAAAGGTACAGAAGATTTCTCGAAATTTTGCGAAGAGAAATATATGAGCAAAGAAAAAGAAGTGAATAATTACATACATAATTTAGAAGGTAATTTATCAGAATTGCAAACAAGAATAGATAACGATATTAATCGTATGATGCAAAGCTCAGAAGAAGCACAAGGGAAAATATATACTCAATACGAAAAAGGGATAGAAGATTTCTCAAGGTTTTGCTCCGAAAAATATGCGAGCAAAGAAGAAGAAGTTAATGAATATGTCGATACATATATTTCTGATTGGAAAGTGCGATTGGAAGAAAAAAGAAACGAGTTTGAAGATATTGTAAAAAACCTTGGTTCTCATGTAAATATTTCATATGAAGATATGAAAGAAAAACTTGAAACATATTCACATGATTTTGAAAATGATATTCAAGAAGTGAGAAATGAAAATGCAGAGCAAATAGAACATATAAAAGAAGAATATGTGAAGTTACAAGAGCAATTGTATAATTATTCGGGAGAAATTCACAAAGAGAATCTTGTACATCTTGATAGTTTTAAAGATGAATATCAGAACGTAAAAGAACAAGTCGTAGAAGCTCATCAGAAAAACATTGAACAATTAAAGCAACTTGAAGAAGAATATGAGCATGTGGAAGAGCAAACCAAGGAACATATATCTCAATTGCATGAAGAAAATATGAAAGATATAAAAGACAAGCATGCTGAAAATATTTTAGATACCATTGATCAAACCGACCAGTTGCTTAAAGACGCAAAAAAATATGGAGAAACTATTCAAAGTGGTGTAAAAAAAGACTCTGATCAACTGAGAAAGGAATTTTTAGGAACGAGAAAAAATATAGAAGAGAATATCAATGAGATAACAGAACATGTAGATGCACTTTCTAAAAAGTCTGCAAGACAAAAAGAATTTTTAGAGAAGGATACCTTTGCTCTTGAAGAATTGCATAAACTTCATGCAGATGCATCTTTACAGACAGATCTTATAAAGCAAAATATACTTGATATAAAGGCAAAATCTTCGGAATATGAAAAATTAAGAAAGAAGTTTAGAGATTTAGAAACACATGTTGAATCTATGTCTGAAACTGTAGAAAAATTGCGAATGCAAGAAAGCGATCTAAAAAATGCTATTAAAAACCACGAGCGATTAGGAAAACAGATTAAGAAAATCGACGTTCGCTCAGAAAAAATTGACAATGTTATTGAGCTATTACAACAAAAAGAAGAAAAAATTTTGGCATTACAACAAACAATACTTGATATACAATCTACACAAAAAGAGATTAATAAGTATGGAGTGGAATTAGAAAAAAGTAAAAAAGCATATGAACACGCTATTGATGATAGTCACGTGTTGGAGAAAAATATAATACAGCTTGAGAAAGAAGCTGGATCTGTAAAAGATGAAATATCTTCATGGGATATAAAAGTTAAAAAAATGTCTGATATAATTTCATCAATAGAGCAGAAGCAGTCGGCAGTTAAAGAAATTGCGACGGAAGTACAGGCTACTACAAATAACATTCCAAAAATAACAGAGAAATTACAAGAAATCACTGATGCACAACGTTGGATAGCTGATCTTGAAACTCGCTTACAAAACCTTAACCGTGAAGCATCAGAAAAGCTATCACTTCTTTCGCTTGTAAGTAGTTCTTCTACAGTAGCTGGCAGTCGTAGAAAAGAAAAACTTCGCATGACAGAAAAAACCAAGGAAATGATTAGAGGTTTATATGAATATAAATATTCAAAAGAGCGTATTGCACAAGTGCTAAAAATAAGTGTAGGAGAAGTAGAAATGGTGCTTGGACAAACACTTATCTAATAATGCGTAGATTAATTATGTACTGAGTAAGAAAAAATATGAATATATCGGTATTAGATACTGACCATCTTGGTGATGATATTGACTTCACCCCCCTTACACATCTTGCAAATAGGTATGGAGGAAGATGTACTCTCTACGATAATACAAGCGATGAGGATTTTTTTTCACATTGCATGTCTTCTCAAATACTTGTAGCCAATAGAGTAAAGTTTACTCAAGATAAGCTAAAGAGATTAAATGATCTCAAATTAATTGCAATTACTGCTACGGGATTTAATTCTATAGATATTGATGCTGCAAAGTTGCTAAAAATAGGAGTTGCGAATGTTCCACATTATTCAACACCGAGTGTAACGCAATTTACATTTTCTTCGCTTTTTTTCCTGATGAATCATATGTCGTTTTATGATTCTTTTGTAAAGAGCGGAAGATATTCTAAAGGCATAGTATCAAGTAATTTAGATCGTTCGTGGCATGAATTGAAATCCTTGACGTGGGGAATTATAGGCATGGGACATATAGGGCGAGAGGTCGCACGTATTGCGAAAACATTTGGATCTCATGTTGTATATTATTCTACAAGTGGAAAAAACATGAATGCACCTTATACCCACCTTCCGTTATTGCAGCTTCTTTCTGAAAGTGATATTATTTCTGTACATGCACCTCTTAACACAGTTACTCGTGGGCTACTCAATGCAGAAACGCTGAGCCGTGTTAAAAAGAATGCTATATTAATAAACGTAGGACGTGGTGGCATTATTGATGAAGAAGCTATAGCGAATATGATAAATACTAATGCCATTGGAGGGGTAGTTATAGATGTGTTTGAGCGAGAACCGTTGCATCCTAGTAACCCCTTGCTTTCGGTGAAATATCCCGAGCGTTTATTACTAACTCCCCACATAGCGTGGTCAAGTATTGAGGCGAGAAGAAAACTTGTACAAGTTGTACATAGCAATATAACTGCTTTTTTGGAGGGGAGAGAAGAGAATAGGGTGTGCTAGAGACATTTTGTTTTAGCTAATGTACTCTTATAGGGACTTGACATTTTATTTTACTATTACTATTTTAAGTAATATAGTAAGCTAAACATTTTAATGTCAAGTAATGTGTCCTTACAAAAGAATTATAAATATTTAGGTGAATTTATATATGAAAAACATAACTACTAAGAATAATCAAAGCGTATATACAGAAGAAGACGATATGGCGTCATCTATGAAAACATCTTCAGAAGAAGCGAATATATTGAGAGAAAATCAACACGGAAAATGCGAAGGTAAATGTATAGAAGAAGAGTGTACTTCGCAAGAAGAATGTTGTCCAGAATGCAAAGAAAATGTTTCTGTAGAGAATGGTAATAAAATAGAAAATCAAGATATATTTAAAAAGTTGGAAGAAGAAAATCAAAGATTAAAAGATGAACTTTTAAGAGTTCATGCAGAAATGGATAACTCTAGAAAACGACTTCAAAAGCTTTTTGAAGAGAAGACGCAAGAAAAAACAAAAGATCTTCTCTTAGATATAGTGGAATTGCTTGATAATTTTGAAAGAGCGATAGGGGCAGAGAATGTAACGGATAAAAAAGAGGTAGGCGATTCACAGCTTTCGGCTGTTATAGAAGGCGTAAAAATGATAGAAATACAATTTTTACAGACATTAAGTAATAAATGGGGGCTTGAACGATATGAGTCGGTAAATGTAGAATTTAATCCCGAAAAACATGAGGCAATGATGAAAGAAGAATCAGAAAAGGTCTCTGCTGATGTTGTTGTGGAAGAATATGCCAAAGGATATGTCTTTCGCGAAAAAGTATTGCGACCAGCAAAGGTAAAAGTCGCAGTGCCTAAAGAAGAAAAATAAGAATTTTAAAGAAGGAAGGTATAAATATGGCAAAAATCATAGGAATAGATTTAGGAACAACGAATAGTTGTGTTGCTGTAATAGAAGGTGGGGAGCCCGTAGTAATTCAAAACGAAGAGGGACAACGTACTACTCCATCTATTGTTGCTTTTTCAAAGAAAGGAGGAGCAATTGAAAGAATTGTTGGTCAAAATGCAAAGAACCAAATGGTTACAAATCCGGAAAACACGGTGTACTCAATTAAACGCTTTATGGGAAGAAATTACTCTGAGGTTTCTGAAGAAACAAAGAGAATTCCATATACGGTAAAGCAAGAAGGAAAAGGTGGGGTTTCTATTGAGTGTAACGAAAAGAGCTATACTCCACCAGAGATTTCATCAGTGATCTTGCAGAAGATGAAAAAAACTGCAGAAGATTATCTTGGAGAAGAAGTAAAAGAGGCAGTTATTACGGTTCCTGCATATTTTAACGATGCTCAAAGACAAGCTACTAAAGATGCAGGTCGTATAGCAGGACTTGATGTTAAGCGTATTGTAAATGAACCTACAGCTGCGGCGCTTGCATATGGACTTGATAAAAGTGCAAAAGAAGAGAAAATAGTAGTGTATGACCTTGGAGGAGGTACATTTGACATATCTATACTTGAATTAGGAGATGGAGTGTTTGAGGTATGTTCAACAAACGGAGATACACATCTTGGTGGAGATAATTTTGATGATGTAATAATAGATCATCTTATAGCTGAGTTTAAAGGTCAGCAGGGGATAGATCTTGGAAAAGACAAAATGGCACTCCAACGGCTTAAAGAAGCTGCAGAAAAGGCAAAACGAGAGCTTTCTACAACTCAATCAACAGAAATAAATCTTCCGTTTATTACAGCCGACAGTGGTGGCCCAAAACATTTGCAACTTACACTAAGCAGGGCAAAGTTTGAGCAGATGATAGGCGATTTAGTTGAAAAAACAAAAGCACCTTGTATACAAGCACTTAAAGACGCTTCTGTAAGTGCAGCAGATATAGATCAAGTTATCTTAGTAGGCGGTTCTACTCGTATTCCTCTTGTACAAAAAGCGGTAGAAGATATTTTTAAGAAAAAACCAAGTAAGGGAGTAAATCCTGATGAAGTTGTTGCAATGGGTGCAGCAATACAAGGGGGAATACTTGCAGGTGATGTAAAAGATATATTACTGTTAGATGTAACCCCACTTTCACTTGGTATAGAAACGCTTGGTGGTGCATTTACTCGGCTTATAGAAAAGAATACGACTATACCAACAAAAAAGTCGCAGATATTTTCAACAGCTGCAGATAATCAAACAGGGGTTACAATTCATGTTTTACAAGGAGAACGAGAGATTGCATCACAAAATAGGACGCTTGGCAGATTCGAGCTTGTAGGCATTCCTTCTGCACCTCGTGGAGTTCCTCAGATAGAGGTTACTTTTGATATTGATGCAAATGGCATTGTGCATGTTTCGGCAAAGGATCTTGGAACTGGAAAGGAGCAGAAAATAAGAATTGAGTCTTCTTCTGGTCTTTCAGAAGAAGAAATAGGAAAAATGGTCAAGGACGCAGAAATACATGCAGAAGAAGACAAAAAACAGCGGGAGCTTGTAGAAAGCCGTAATATGGCAGAACAACTTGTATATTCAACAGAAAAGTCTCTTAAAGACTATGGAGATAAAATATCTGATGATGATAAAAAGAAAATAGAAGAAGCTCTTAAAGAAGTGAAAAAAGTAAAAGATTCTGATAATGTAGAAGACATTAAGGCTAAAACTGAGGTTCTTACGAAAGCAGCACACGCTCTTGCAGAACATATGTATAAGAATACGCAGCAAGAGCAGCAGCAACAGCCAAAAAATGCTACTTTTGATGAGAAAACGAGCGATAATAAGAATGATAATAAAAATAAGAATGAGGCTGACTACGAAGTAGTAGATGAATAAAAGATTATTCTTAATTAAAAAATAGAGATTTTACACCTATGTTTTGTTGCGTAGGTGTTTTCTATAATTCAATTACGTGTTATACTTTATGTAATATGCTAAACGTGGAGCGGATAAAATAAAATGGCCCAAAAACGAGATTATTATGAGATATTAGGAGTATCTAGCAGTGCCTCAAATGATGAAATAAAAAAGGCATATAGAAAACTTGCGATTAAATATCATCCCGATAAAAATCAAGGAAATAAAGAAGCCGAGAATTATTTTAAAGAAGCGACAGAGGCGTATGAGATTCTTAGTAGTACAGAAAAGCGAAAAATGTATGATCAGTATGGGTTTGAAGGCTTAAATGCGGCGTCTGGTGCGGGAGGACATGATTTTTCGAGTGTTTTTAGAGAATTTAAAGATATCTTTGAAGGTGGAAGTTTTGAGGGCTTTTTTAGCGGGGGGGGTGGAGGAGAGAGCATATTTGATAGTATTTTTGGAATTAATCAAAATAGAAAAAAACGAGATAAGCGAGATATTCGTGTTGTTATGCGGATACGCTTAGAGGATGCAGTAAACGGAAGTGAAAAAAAATTCTCATACGAGAAATACATAGAATGTGATAGTTGTGGAGGAAGTGGTTCTGAAAAAGGATCATCTGTGCAAACATGTCAGCATTGTGGCGGAAGCGGAATGGCTCACAGTAGCGGGTTGGGAGGATTTTTTTCTTTCTCATCGACATGTGGACATTGTGGTGGTAGTGGTAAAATTATTGTTAAAAAATGTAGATCCTGTAGAGGCGAGGGGTCTATCGTTAAAAGACAGTCAGTAAAGGTGAGAATACCTTCAGGATCAAATTCTCATGACACACTTTCTCTTACAGGTATGGGACATGAAATTGAAGGGGGAAAAGGTGATGTTAACATAACGTTAGAAATCCAACCTCACAATGTATATATTAAAGACCATAATGATCTCATTGCGTATTTGCCCGTAGATTTCATTACTGCAACTATAGGAGGATCTGTGTATTTCACCTCCATTACGGGAGAACGATTGCATGTTCCCATTCCTCCTCATTCAGAAGATGCTAAAACTATACGTATAAAAAGAAAAGGTATTTCAGGAGCAAATACGTTTACAGGCGATATGCTAGTTGTTATAAAGATAGTATCTCCTCAAAAAATATCTAGGCATGCAATGGAGCTACTTAAGAAATTAAAAGAAGAAATAGGAGATGATCATGAAGTATCTCCGCTTACGCATAATCATTATGAGTAATTTTTTAAATATTATATGTAGAAAAAACAAGATTATCTTTTTGTCAATAATTGTTTTTTTATTGATACATTCTATAAGTTTTGCAGAAAAGACTATTAGATATAAGGCAGAGGATAAAAAAGGTCCTGATATTCCTCAAGGAGTGTTCTTTTATAAGGAAAAACGGATATGGGATATGAGTGAGTATAAACTCCCTTGGCTTTTGGTTGATGTAAATGGCGATAAAAAAATAGATGCAACAACTCGTATTCGATCGCGTGATTTTACGAAAATAGTTGAGGTGTTGGATTCTAATTATGATGGCAAAGCAGATGACTTTGCATTTTTTAATCAGAGTGGTGATATGGTTTATCAAGAAGTAGATAGTAATTTTGATGGGAAAATTGATTTATGGGTTTTTATCAGAAGTGGAAAATATGTAAAAAAGTTTCAGAGAGATAAAAATTTTGATGGATATATAGATATTGAAAGAAAGTTCTAGTTGTTTTATATGAGAGTAATTGGAACCCACGCAATACGACAATCTATACACAGTAAGAGCAAAGGTGTGTTGTATGTGGTAAAAAATAACTCTCATCTTAAAGAATATACTGATCGTATAGCTCACACTGGAGCATCTATTACAGTTACACTGTGTACTCATTTAGAAATGAAGGAGAAAAAAGTAAAGCAAGGTGCTCTTTTGATTCTTACTGCAGGGGGAGAGGAAAAGCATGTTTTACGTCTTAATGAATGGTTGCAATCCACACTCGCTTCTAATCGATTATGTATACTTGTTTTAGATCATATACATGATGTTCAAAATTTAGGGGCACTTTTTCGGAGTGCGTTGCTTTTTGATGTTGATCTTATTATTTCTCCAACATTAAGAAGTGCTGCTGAGAATGAATTTGCTTTTAAAGCATCTTCGGGGGCATTGGGTATTGTTCCTCATTGCAAGGTAGTTAATATAACGCAAAGTATAGCATTACTTAAAAAACACAATGTATGGACCTATGCTTTAGATATGAGGGGGGAGGATATTAGTTCATATGATATCCCATCTCGTATTGCGTTTGTAGTAGGAAATGAAGAGAAGGGAATATCTACTTCTGTAATAAAAGAAAGTGATGGCATACTTTCAATTCCAATGACAGAAAGATGTTCGGATGTAGATTCATTTAATGTAAGCGTAAGTGCCGCTATAGCATGTTATGAATATATAAAACATCATAAATTACGAAACATACACCCTGCTTGACATTAGACATAATTCTGTTTACCATAAAAAATAAGGTGCGAGAATAGCTTAGTTGGTAGAGCGCCACCTTGCCAAGGTGGAGGTCGCGAGTTCGAGCCTCGTTTCTCGCTTATTATGTGCAAAGCGTTGTGCATAATAACGTTTATAAGTAATGGAGTTAATATTCTAATATGTCAGAAATATCTCATAAGATTATAGAAAAAGGAAATGCACGAATATCTCTTACAATAACGGTCCCGTTGTCTAGAGTTACTGCTGTATATAATACTTCTGTTAAAGAAATAGCTAAGAAAGCACAGATAAAGGGATTTAGAAAAGGAAATGTTCCTGTTGCAGTATTAGAAAAGAGATTTGGAGATGCTCTTAAGGCAGATTCTTTTGAGAAGCTTGTTAATGAATCGGTGCAGGAAGTGCTCAAAGAAGTTGAGAAAAAACCACTCCCATATGCAAGACCAGAGTTGCAAAAAGAAGATACATTTTCTTTTGATATATCAAAAGATTTTATATTTACCATAGAATATGATACTATTCCTTGTATAGAGCCATGCAAGATAGATTCTCTTACTATTTTAGAACCTAAAATAAGAATTACCGATAATGATATAGAAGAAGAGCTACGAGGTATACAAGATCGGAATGCTATTACAATAGAGAAACAGGGGGCTATCGCTAATGGCGATGTAGTTAGTATAGCATACAGCGAATGTGATGAGAAAAAAAATGAAATACACGGGACAAAGCGAGAAAATTATACATTGACTGTTGGGGAAAAGGAACAAAGCGTATACGATATAGGTAAGGATCTCATTGGAATGTCAAAGGATGAAGAAAAAATTATTACAAAAACATTTTCCAAGGACTATGCATTTAAAGAATATGCAGATAAAACAGTTATTCTTAAAGTTTTTATAGAAAATGTAAAACAAAGAGATCTTCCCGATATAGATGATGAACTTGCTCAAGACTTTAGTCAAAAATATAAAACACTTGACGATCTAAAAAAAGATCTCAGGATCCAATTGGGTGAGAGGGCTCAAAAAATTATAGAAGATACACAAGAAAAACAAATAATGAGCTATCTTGTAAAAAATTCAAAGGTAGAAGTACCCGCATCTGCTGTACAGATGCAATTAGAAAGCTTTTGGCAGAATTTTGTTCGCAGTAATGGCAATAATGCAGAAACAATGCTTGCAGAGCTTGCTAAAGTAGGAAAAAGTAAGGATATGCTCATGGATTCGTGGAAACAAGATGCAGAAAAACAAGTCATAAGCCAGTTTCTTGTTGCAAAGTTGCGTGAGGAAGAAAATATAACGTGTACGGACGAAGATGTTATTGAACGAATAAAGTCTGATTGTGAAAAAACGGGAGCAGATTATAAAGAAATAAAGGATTATTATACAAAGCACAACCTTATGGAACAAATAAAAGATGACCTTGCACATAAAAAACTTTTTGAAATTTTAAAAAAGCGTACTACTATAAAAAAAGAGGGAGAAAAATCTTTTTTACAAATAGTTGAAGGACAAAACAATGAGTAAAAACAAAAACAATAAAAATTATCACAAAGAAGATGTATATATGAACACTGTCGTGCCCATGGTTCTTGAGCGCTCTGATGGGGTGGAAAGAGCCTTTGATATCTATTCTCGTCTTCTAAAGGAACGAATAATCTTTATTGGTGGTGTAATAGACGATGGTATTGCAAACCTTGTTATTGCTCAAATGCTTTTTTTAGAGTCGCTTTCTACTGAGAAACCAATACAGTTATACATTAATAGCGTAGGTGGGTCTGTTACAGCAGGATTTGCAATTTATGATACAATGCAATACACAAATAGTCCTGTACAAACTATTTGTGTAGGTCAAGCAATATCGATTGCAGCATTGTTATTGGTAGCAGGGACACCTGAAAGAAGAAAAGCCCTTCCCTCATCACGTATTATGATACATCAACCATGGGGTGGTGTAGAGGGACAGGCAACAGATATTAGCTTACAGACGAAAGAAATGTTACGAATAAAACAACTTATTACACATTATTTTGTAAAACATACTGGAAATAAAGAAGAAGTCATATCAAAGGATATTGAGCGGGACTATTTTATGTCTCCTCAACAAGCACTTTCATATGGTCTTATAGATGAGATACTTGTGAGGCATGAAAAACAACATGAATGATACTACTATTGAATGCTCTTTTTGTAGACAGATTGTTACAAACCAACAGGTGATACAGGGAAATAAAGCAATTATATGTAGAAAATGCATCTTATACTGTTCGAGCTTTTTTAAAGAAGAAGAGCATATAGAAAAAAAGAAGTATGATTTTTTAAAAGAACCACCAACCCCACAAGAAATAAAAAATATTTTTAGATGATTTTGTCGTGGGGCAAGAATATGCAAAGAAGGTGCTTGCCGTTTCTGCATATAATCACTATAAGCGAATCTATCATAATAGAATGAATTTTCATAAGAAAGAAGATACAAATCATTTTCCTAAGGGTCATTATCAATATAAAAAATCATTGCAAAATGACAATGAGGATAAAAAAAAGGATGTACATGAGAATGTAGTCCTTGAAAAGTCTAACATATTGCTTATTGGTCATACGGGAGTTGGAAAAACCTTACTGGCCAAGACTCTTGCAGATTTTCTTAATGTTCCATTTGCAATAGCTGATGCTACTACACTTACCGAAGCGGGATATGTAGGTGAGGATGTCGAAAATATACTCCTTAAATTATATCAAGCAGCAGATAAAGATGTGGATGCAACGCAGCAAGGTATTATATTTATAGATGAAATAGATAAAATTTCTCGAAAAAGCAAAAATCCTTCTATTACTCGTGATGTATCGGGAGAAGGGGTCCAACAAGCACTACTAAAAATCATAGAGGGCACTGTTGCTTCTGTTCCCCCGCAAGGTGGAAGAAAACATCCTCACCAACCGATGATACAAATTGATACAAGTAATATATTGTTTATATGCGGGGGAGCTTTTGTTGGATTAAAAGACATAGTGCTTTCTCGTATAAGTGCCCAGACACTGGGATTTGATAGCGATGTTTCTAATAAGGAATACTCTGACTCAGATATTTTAAAAAAGATACATCCAGAAGATTTAATCCATTATGGATTTGTTCCTGAGTTTGTAGGACGACTTCCTATTATTGCTTCTCTTGATTCTCATGATGCGATAAGTTTACGGAAGATTTTATTAGAACCAAAAAACTCAATAATACGGCAAATGCAACAATTTTTCAAACTAAGCAATGTTGAGCTTGTGTTTGATGACGATGCCATTACTACAATTGCCGAAATGTCATTTAGGCGGAATATTGGGGCGCGAGGACTTCGTACAATTATAGAGGAATTATTGCTTGATACCATGTATATAATCCCTTCAAATTCTGATGTTAAACGAGTAAGGGTTACCCAAGAAGCAGTTCTAAAGAAGATTGCTCCTTATATTGAATATTCCCAAAGAATAAAAGCTATTAAAGACAGTGCATAATATACCGAAATTATAAATATGGATCTTCCATTTCTTAACTCTTTTATAACTGTAGACAATGCTGGTGAAAAAAATATACGTTCTTTGTTGAAACTTTCACATAAGTGTAAAAAAGAAGGCATACAGAAGAAAATGACGAGAAAACAATACCTTCTAGGGAAAACAATTGCACTGCTTTTTGAAAAACCTTCAACACGAACGAGGGCTTCATTTGAGACTTCTATATCAGAAGAGGGGGGAGGAGCTATTTTTCTCTCAAAAAATGATTTGCATTTAGGAGATAAGGAGAGTATAGAAGATACCGCACGTGTATTAGGGGGAATGTTTTCTGCCATAGTTTTTAGAGGAAACAAGCAGAATAATTGCGAAATTTTACAGAGAGAGAGTGGTATTCCTGTTATTAATGCGCTTACAGACACCCACCATCCAACTCAAGCATTAGCAGATATTATGACAATTCAGGAGCATTTTAAAGATTTAAGAATAAAAAAAGACTGTATAGTCAGTTTTGTTGGTGATGGGTGCAATAATGTGGCATGTTCGCTTATTACAATATGTGCAATGCTTGGAATACGCATTCATATAGCATCATCAAAGCATTACTTCCCATCAAAAGAAACACTTGTTATTGCAAGGCGATATGCGAAAAAGAATAAATCAGAAATACATATGGATGAAGATATAAAAAAGATGCTTAAGGGAGCTGATGTAGTTTATACTGATACATGGGTCTCTATGGGAGAAAAAGAAAGTAGCGTAAAAATAAAACGATGTAAACCATATAAAGTTACTCAAGAAGTAATGAAAATGGCAAAAAAAGATGCAATATTTATGCATTGTCTTCCTGCAAAAAGGGGATATGAAGTTTCTGATGAAGTAATTAATGGAAAACAATCTCGTGTATGGCAACAAGCAGAAAATAAAAAACACTCTGCAAAGGCTGTATTGCTTGCATGTTTAAAAATTATATAATTTATAGAGGCTATTCTGGTACAGGGGCTTTTGCACAAAATATTGGTGATATAGAGATCATCAATCAAAAATTAAAAGGATTATACGTTGTTTTTTTGTTCGCAAAGTAAATCTATTTTATATATTTTGAGGGTTTTATATTTTTTATTCTTTGAAAGGAAATATAATTTACTATTCCAAAAACTGCTAGAAAGATTAAAGAAATTTCAATAAACATCCATAGGTTAAAATGGATTGGCAAATGAGTAGTGATTGTTCTATTAATAGCATTTACTTGAGGTAGAAAATGTGGTTTTGCTGATATTTCCCATGGTAATTCCATAGATATGTTCTGTTTGCTTAAAACGACTAAGGAGCCGATTGCAAAAACATTCCCTAGCAATAAAGCGATTATTAATAGGAAAACGCTTTCAGAAATAAATTGCCTCTTTAAATTCTTAAAACTCCATCCGATCATTCGCAAGATTGCAATTTCTTTTTCTCGGGTTTTAAAATTATAACTCACTAGCAAGCTAAAAATAATTAACAGAATTATTCCCAGAATGATAAACATAATTTTACCTAAAGATGAGACAATCTTAATTTGATCTAATATTTCTTTGTTAAAAGTTTTCTCGCTGAAAACAATATAATTTTTATTAAGTTTTTTAATTTCTTTTTCTTTGTTTCCTTGCCATTTTGGGTTGGCATCTAAAGCAACAACATTGATAAAGTTGTTGCTTTTAAATTTATAAATTCTTTGCATTTCAACAGAGCTTAAAATAATTTTTTGAGCTTTATCTAAGTTAAGATAAATATCAGCTGGAATAATATTACTACTTAAGTTTGGTTTTAAAATCCCAGCTACTGTAAAACTTTTTTTTCCAAAATCAATTTTCGAATTTAGGTTTAGTTTATTCTTTTGGGCAAAATCAGTGGTAATTAAAGCTTGGTTAGTAGACAAATTAAAATCACCTTGTTCTATATTTTGTTTTAAAAGTTTTTGAAAAGTGGAATTATCTGTTTTTATTCCTAAAACAGTTTTAAAATATTCTTCATCAAAATACCAAAAATAAAGTCCTTGGTCAGAATTTTGAATGAAATCAAGCTGGGAGATTCTAGATAACTCATCTTGGTAAATTGGTCCATTGGAATGCGGGAAAATAGCGCCAATCATCTGGTCAGGTATTTCTCCTGTTTTTTGTATGATTACACTAACACCAATTTTTTTAAAAGGAAGAGAAGCAACTTCTGGCAAGGATTTATTTAAGGTTAGTAGCACAGTTGATAATGTGAAATAAACAGTAATGCTTAAAATAAGAATAGTGATTTTTATTTTGTTGTTTTTACAAAAAGAAATGAAATAACTAAATATCATAATATCACAACCTAAAATTTTGGTTTAATAATGCTTCAATTCCTATGTAAGGTAAAACACTAAAATAAAATATGAGCAAAAAGATCAAACTGGTGAATAGAGAAAATACAATAATTAAAGAAGATTCAAAAAACATCCACTGTCGGGTTTTTTGTTTTGGCCAGCCAATTGTTTGAAGGATCCTTGTTTGCTTGCCAAGATCTATTTGATTCATTTTTAGAATCCAAAATATCAAAATAAGTGCTAAAAAACTGATTCCGAAAGAAAAATAATCTCCAAATTTATAAATTAACCTGTTAAAAGATGATAAGTTTTTTAACAAACGATCTTTGGTTATGATAGAAATATTTGAGAAAATATTTCTAATTTCTTTTTGTACTTTAGATAACAAAGAAGCATTAGATAAAGATATATAAATTTGATTTATAATGGTTTTTTTTTGGTTGAGTAATGAAAGTGCTGTTTTATAAGGCATGAAAATTTGTGCATTTGACAAATTGCTTTCTTCTTTAAAATCAACTATACCTACTATTTTATAATCTTGATTATTTATTTTATATGAAGTGTTTAATTTATACCCAAATAATCTAGAAAAATGCCTTTCTAAAATTACTTCTAGAGCATTATCATTACTAAAAAAATTGCTTTTTGGCATTAGCCAGTGTTCAATTTTTCGTAAACCGATTAGTGGATCGTTGACGTTTAGCCCAATAATTGTACGGTTGTTTTTAATATCAAATTGCCAAAGAACTAAAGAACTGGATGTTTCTTTTATTCCTTTAATATTGGAAAGCCTTTTTAAGACGTCATCTTTGTACAATGATTCTAGACTAAAAGGTTCAATTACTCCGGTTGTTTTTATCTGGTTAGCGTTTTTATTATTTTTATCCCATTGTAGAATGATTTCTGTTTTTAAGGAATTAAGCGGAGCATCAGCAAACTTTTTAATTTTGTTTATGAATAAAAAGGAAGTAAAAGCGAGAAAGAATAAAAAAGTAATCAATATTGTAATTAACGTGTTTTTTTTCCAATAGAAAAATAAATTTCTTAAAACAATTCTTTTAATCATTTTTGATATTTATCAGGATTAGATAGTATTTTTTCTAAATAATCATAATTCCAAGAACCTTCCAAGGTTGGTACAAAAACATTGTCTTTTGGGAAATTTTTTAAAATTATTTCTTGTCCATCAATTAAAAAAGTATTTGTTCCTTTGATAAAAATTGCTACCGGAATATGGCCAAGTAAATTATAATCTTTAATCTTTTGTTTGTTGTTTTTGTTATAAAAGTCATACTCTTTTAATTTATATTCTGGGAATTTTTTCAAAATACTTTCTATTCTTTTTTTGATTGGATTAATTGTCGAATGTGGAAGATAAAAAAACTCTACTAAGTTTTTTTCAACTTTTTGAGATTCGTTATTAGTGGATAAATTCTGAATAGTAGAATTATTTATTGGATGATTATTTTGATTTGATAATTTCCAAGAAACTATTCCTCCGATAAGAATAGCAATGAGAATAGAAATAATAAATAGATTTTTTTTCTTCATAATGCCTCTAAATTTTGTTTTGTTAATTGATAATTTTTTTGCATTTTCCGTGCAATATCATTATCATGTGTAATAATAATAAAAGAAGTGGATAATTCTTGATGTAATGTGTTAAAAAGCCCCATAATATTTCCCGATGTTGCTTCGTCTAAATTTCCTGTTGGTTCATCGGCTAAAACTATTTTTGGTTTTCCTACTAAACTACGAGCAATTGCTACTCTTTGTTTTTCGCCCCCGCTTAGATTGTCAACTGTTTCTGTTAGTTTATTTTCAAGTTCTACAAGTTTAATCATATTTTCAACAATTTTCTTTTTGTTTTCTTTTTTCATATCTTTTCTGGGATGAATAGCTAAGTATACATTATCAAACACTGATAGTGACGGAATGATTTTGAAATCCTGAAAAACAATACCGATATTTAGAAGGCGAAAATGTGCCAATTCTTCTTCATTCAAATTAGTAATTTCTTTATTTTCAAAGAATATCTTCCCCTCATCAGGCTTTACTAATCCTGCTAAAATAGAAAGTAAAGTTGTTTTACCGACTCCTGATTTTCCAATAATACTGATAAATTCTTTTTCTCCAATTGAGAAATTAATGTTTTTTAAAACTTCTTGAGTATTATATTTTTTTGAAATTGATTTTAATTTTAGCATGTTATTTTTTATAAAGATTAATAATTTGTTTTAGTTTTTTAATTTTTTCTTCTGACACTTTTTTATTGGCTATAAAATCATTTAAAATAAAGCCTTCTAAAGTTTTAGCACGTAAGGAGTCAAACGATTTTACAACTGAAGTTGTTAGTTGTGCGATTTTTCCACAACATTCATCTTGTTCAATATATTTCTTAAGCGTTTTAAATTGCCCTTGAATACGATTTAAATGATTAATAGTTTGTTTGCGTTTTTCTTTTATTTCTTTTGTAATTTTCATGAAACACTCCAGTATCTATACCCCTATACCTATATTATATAGGATAGGAAAATTAATTTATTTTGTCAATAAGTTTTAATAAATATTTAGTTTTAATTTATTTTTGTAATATTGATGAAAACACTAGTAACTAAAGAATACTCCGTAGGATATATTACTCGTTATTTGAATGAAAATGATATTTTAATCAAAAATAAAAAATATGGCATAGGAATACTCTTTCTAAAATATTATTGAGTTAAGCTTAACAAAGTATGCAGTATAGTGTATGCTAAACTCATGGATCAGATATTAAAGAAATATCAGACATTATCCCAAAAATGCAGATTCAGAATAATGCATCTTCTAATCAAAGTAGAATCTCCGTTATGTATTTGTGAACTCATGGACGTTCTTCATAAACCTCAATATAAAATTTCCAGGTGTTTATCGATACTTAAGGAAGCAAATCTTATTAATGAAGAACACGACGGGCGACTTTTAATGCATAGCTCTGATTTATCAGAGCCTTTAAATGAAAATCTATTTGACAGTGTTCAATTAGTAAGCATAAAAGAAAATACAGATTTAATCGTTGATATTAATACACTGAATGACAGATTAGCTTTAAGAAAAAAATGGAAAGGTTGTAACTTACAACAAATGATATTTTTTTATATTTTTACTATGCATGGATTTGCATGCATATGGAGTATTAATTATGAAGAACTAGGGAAACGCATCAGAAAACGAAATTGTATGCTACTGCTTGTAAATTGTTAATGTAATTAAAATGAAAAATATGAATGAAAAATATCTAATCAAAATTGGGCTATATTATCAATTGTTTGAGGTGAGATATGTTTGTGATATTTAGTAAACTTGCTGATTTAATCATTTTTGACTTATTTGCATTAACTAAAGGAACAAAGCTAGCTAATGCCCTTCATTTCTTTGTTGAAGATACAACAAAGATATTCTTTTTAATTATAATAATGATTTATATTATTGCGATTTTGAGAGCATCTTTAAATATGGAGTTTATTCGAACCCATTTACAAGTACGTTCTAAATGGTTTGGATATGGAGCTGCATCTGCATTTGGTGCGGTTACCCCCTTTTGTAGTTGTTCTAGTATTCCAATGTTTTTGGGTTTTACTTCGGTTGGGATACCAACTGGTGTCACGCTTGCTTTTCTAATAACCTCGCCTCTTATTAATGAGGTAGCTGTTGTTTTATTAGGTTCCCTCCTAGGTTGGAAATTTACTGCAGTATATATTACTGCAGGTCTTTCTGTAGGAATAATTGGAGGTTTTCTTTTTGACTATCTTAAAGCAGATAAGCAGTTACAGCCGCTTGCATCAAAAATACGTGATGATGAAACGACTGTAAATGAGAATATTGTGCAACAAAAATTATCTATGCACGATCGCCATCTCTTTGCAAAACAAGAAACTATTGAAATTTTTAGACATATTTGGAAGTGGGGTATCTTTGGTGTTGGAGTCGGTGCTGCATTACATGGATTTGTACCAGAAAGCTGGATTTCAAACCATCTTGGTAATGGAACGTGGTGGTCAGTACCTATAGCTGTTCTTATGGGAATACCACTTTATAGTAATGCTTCAGGGATGATTCCCGTTGTTGAAACTCTACTTGCTAAAGGACTTCCTGTGGGTACAGCTCTTGCCTTAATGATGTCAACCGTTGGAGCAAGCTTTCCCGAGTTCATTTTGTTAAAAAAAGTTTTAAAGCCAAAGCTTTTAGCTTGGTTATTTATTTACTTTCTAATATCATTTACAATGATTGGGTGGCTAATTAATTTTTTATTTTAAAAGAGAAAAACATGAGTGAAAAAAAGAAGGATGTGTTTTCAGTGGGCAATAAATTTAATCTTTGCTTGTTCAAATGCTGCTGGTGTTGAAGGTATATCCGATCAAATAGTAAGAAAAATGACAAAGGACAGATCTGAAAAAAAATTAGCAATAGTTATGGATGCCCTGTTGTTTGTACAAAAAAGTTGCTTGAGAGAAACGGATTTAATGAGCTCAAATATGTGGAACTGATAAGTATTGGTTTTAAGAAAGAAAGAACGCCAATCTCGGAAGAAGCGATAAATACTGCTTCTGAGAAAGGCAAAGAGTTATTTTACTGTTATAATAAATATAAAGAATTATTATGATAATTAAAATTTTAGGTAGTGGATGTTTGAAGTGTAAAATGCTGGAGAAAAACACCAGAAAAGCGGTTGATGAGTCTGGGATAGATGCTGAAGTGATAAAAGTAACGGATCTTAACGACATTATGAGTTATGGAGTAATGGTAACACCTGCTTTAGTTATAGATGAAGAAGTAAAATCGGTCGGGAAGATCCTATCGCCGGATCAAATTATTTCATTTCTCAAATAAAGTAAAGAAACAATGATGGTAGAAATATTCTCACTACATTATTATCTCTATGCCATTTTCAAGTATTCCAGTAAACGAGTAGGGGCTACCCAGGAAGCAGTTCTAAAGAAGATTGCTCCTTAAATATTGAATGTTTTCAAAGAATAAAAGCTATTAAAGACAGTGAGTAATATGCCGAAATTATAAATATGGATCTTCCATTTCTTTGCTCTTTTATGACTGTAGATAATGCTGGCGAAAAAAACATACGTTTTTTCTTGAAGCTTTCACATAAGTGCAAATATAAGGAGCAGTATGAAGATAAAACGATGTAACCCATATAAAGTTACTCAAGAAGTAATAAAAATGGCAAAAAAAGATGCAATATGTATACATTGTCTTCCTGAAAAAAGAGACTATGAGGTTCCCGATGAAGTAATCGATGGGAAACAATATCGTGTATGGCAACACGCAGAAAATAAAAAACACTTTGCAAAGGCTGTATTGCTTGCATGTTTATAAATAATATAATATAATGAAATGTATATTTTTGAAGGAGAGGATATGAAGAAAATATTTTTAAAAATTTATATAGCTATATGTATAGTGACTACCTTTGGTACAGGGATAGTTTTTGCACAAAGTATTGGTGATATAGAAATTATCAATCAGAAATTAGAAGAATTATACGCTACTGAATATGGATATGTTGCTCGTTATGCTACATCCGATTTATATAGAGGGGAATTATATATTCCACGAGCGTGGTTTGTTTCTATAGATAAAAAAGAGGGAGATCCAGATATTTATGCACAACAAGTAACAACTGCAGCAGACTATTCTCTCCCATATCTTAGACTTGTCTATGTTGATAAAGTACTCAAAAGAATTCGACTGATAGTACCGAAGGAATATTCTAGAAGTGGTGTTCCTCCTTATAAAGGAAGATTGACTAAGGAAGAGCTTAAAGTGAAATTTGATGAACAAGCTGCAAGCGGTGTTATTACAGTACGCTAGGCTACAGTAGCGTGTTACAAAAGCCATTAGAAGATAATTTAAAAAAACTTAAGAAGTTTATAAGTTCGTATCGGATTTTTTATGTCATGGGACATGAGAAACCTGATGGGGATTGCATTGGATCTCAGCTTGCGTGTGCAGGGTTGCTTAAGAAGCTTAACAAAAAAGTACACATACTTTCTTCGGGGCCTTTTTCTGATGCTGTATCTCAATTATATAGAGCATTCTTTCCAATGTATCCTCCTTCAGAGGATGTTGTAAGGGCTCATAAAGGTGATGCTGCCGTTATTTGTGTTGATACGTCCTCTCCTAGTCGATTAGGTCATTTCTTTTTGCCACTTAAGGATCTTCCTTTAGCGGTTATAGATCATCATGCCGAAGGAGAGTCATATGGAGAGGTGAAGTATATAGATCAAACGGCCTCTTCAAATACCCTTCTCATATATAGACTTTTTAAAGAGTATAGAATAGTTCCTACAAAAGAAGATGCATATTTTATATTGTTGGGTCTCCTTACCGACACTCAATTTTTCCGTTTTGTGTCTGCAAAAAACACCGAGCCTTTTGAGGTTGCTGCAAAAATGGTAAGGTTAGGAGTATCGCCACGAGAGATATATAGGCAAATCGAATTTGGATACACGTTTTTATCAAGAAAGATTCTTGCAACTATACTCAATAGAGCTACTCGTGTAAATAATAATCGAATTGTGCTTACGCATATAAGACATGGTGATTATATGTATAAAGATGATATTCCTCAGTCATATGAAGTATACCAAATACTTCAAGGAGTACAAAAGATAGAGATCGTTGTATATATTCATGAAGATGTGAGAGATGATGGTAGTGTAGTATGCAAGATAGGATTGCGATCTCAAAGAATAGTAGATGTTGCAAAAATAGCAAGATCATTTAATGGGGGAGGGCATACTAAGGCATCGGGTTTTATGATAGCAAAGCCACTTTCTGAGGTATGGGATTTTCTTAAGAAGTATTTTGATGAGCTTTCTATATGAATGATAATGTGTAATAAAAAACAGTAGAGTAACTGTTCTTATTAGAGAACTCCAAAAGAAGAAGGAAAGAAAGAAAGCAATAGGAGTAAAGAGAAATAACAATAACAAGCCAATCTTTCCAATTAGGGGGCAACATAGAAGCAGGCTGTTTTTATAGTCTTCATCACAATAATAAATATTGCTAACCAAAATTTTAAAACATATTCTTTATGCTGTTGATCCTGATGTGTATCAAACCTATGGTCTTGAATATATCATCTCTGTTCCATTGTCCAGTTTATTTGAACAATACTTTGATTTTTTTGGGGAGGTTTTATAAAGTTAGGAAATTTGTATATCTTTTTTGTTATTTTTTGATATGTTTTTAATTAATCTAATTTTTTTATTGTAATGCGATTTAATATTATGTTAACTTGCTATTTTAGAAGTCTTTTTACCAATTTTGAAAATGTTAATGGGTTTCTTAACAGTTTTTTGTATCCTTGCAAAATATTCTTCTCCGTAATTCAAAATGCATTGCTAATCGTAGCTCCCCCAGTTGGACTCGAACCAACGACCCGATGGTTAACAGCCATCTGCTCTACCAGCTGAGCTACAGGGGAATGTATATATATAATTGTTGCATATACTATCTTTTATGTCAATATCTTTGTACAATACTACGTACTATTTATAATTTCGCCTTATGAATTTCTTTTATTTTCACGTTGTATTCTTTGTCATTAATGGTAAAACTACATAGTTCGTTTAGCTTCCTTTTGTATAACTTCTTTCCAATTGGTGAAAGATATGATATTATATTCTTTTCAGGTGAAGATTCCCAGGGACCGAGTATGGTAAACTCTTTACGAGCCTTATCGTTGACATTTTCAAAAATGATGCGAGTTCCAAAGCTCACAAAATCTGTAGAAAGATTATCTTCTTTGAAGATTTTTGCCTGCTCAAGCTCTTGTTTTAAAAGGGCTGCTCTGGTATTAAGCATTTCCTGATGTTCAAGTGCTGCTTTATATTCTGCATTTTCTTTAAGGTCTCCAAAGGAGCGTGCTTTTTCAATTTCTTTGCTGTTTTCTGGAACTTCTATCTCATGCAAATGCTGTAGCTCCTTTTGTTTTTTCTTGTATGATTTTTCAAGAGTGAGAAATCCTGTAGAAGAAGTTACATCATCAATATCAAATCCATCATTAAATTCAAAATCAGGGAAGCGTTTTTCAATAATTTCTCGGATAGCGAGTATATGCGATGGAATAATGTCACTTAGCTGACTCAAGAGAGAATAAAGATATTGTATGTCGTCGAGTTTTTTTGTTTTAAAAACAGTGGTAATTCTATCTGTTGTAAAGAGATAATCTTCTACATGTTGCATAATTCGTTTGTTTTGAGGAGTATTATGTTTGTTTTGGATATCTCGTGTTATTAGAATGGCTGTTTTAATGATATCTGCATATATTTTAAACACATCTACATCCTCAAGCCATTTTTTGCTATGCTGGGTAACAGTAAACCAAATAAAAGCATTTTTGGATGATTGACAGTTTTGTTGGAGAGATATATATATTTCTTTTAAAAAATCATATTCCTCTTCTTTTTCGAGCAATTTTACTATGTCTGTGGTATAGTGATGCGGAATAAGTTCTATATATAATTCTTTCCAATTGGGACATAAGTCTTTGATGAGTATAAAGAGCCAGTTTTTGTAATCGGTAATTTGTAGTGTTTGTATAATTGTTTTTAAATTTTTTATTGTTAGTTCTGGTATTATTGTTGCGAGTGAAAGTTCTAGCTTTTGTTGTGCTGTTTTCATATAATTGCAGACATCATTACATATAAAAAGTGCGTGTACATAGTCTTCTGTAAATGGAAGTTCAGTGAAAGTATTTGTTTTTGTTTTTAAGTGTGCATTACAATATTCAAACATTTGCCAAAATGCATCAATATATTCATTATCGTCTAAAGAATTAGTTTTTAATGATTTTTTAAAGCATTTTGCTTTTCCTACAAACTTTTCTTCCATTCTAAAAAGAGAAAGTACTTTGTCACCATGTCCAATGGGGGTGTTAGAATATGTATATTGATCGCTTGTATTTGAGAGCATTTTAAAAGATAAGTTATTTGCAAAGTGCTTTCGTGCTTTTAGGCTCCACGAATTCCATTCTTTTTCGGTTAGTAATTGTGGTGTTAGTTCGGATTTTATTGTTTTCATGTTTGCAGAGCCGAGACTTTTTACTATGCGAGTAAGCGTCCACAAAGGATCAGAAAGAATTTTCTCTCGAAGTTTCTCTTTTGGAAGTACGCTTGAGAGTACTCTAAAGTGGTTCTTTGGTAAGGGTTCAAGAGAGGATACTGCCATTCCAATATCCATTTGATGATTTCGTTTTTTTGCAAAATCTATGCATAAATAACGGTGCGTTGTTTCTTTTATGCGTCCTATGCCCCATTTATTGTGGTAGACAAAACTATTGGGAGAAAATGCGATGTGTTTCTCAAAATCCGAAATTGCCTCGTTAACATTTCTCCAGTTTTGCGAGAGGTTAGACATTCTAATAAAATCTTCAAGTTTGGGGTTGCTTTTATATTTCTTTCGGTAGACATTAACGAGTTCTTCTCTGTATTGTTCATTGTTTGGTTTTAGTTTAAGTAAGTGTTTTAATACAGTTATTTGTAGATTGAAATTATTTGGATGTTGTTCGTATATGGAATCTTTTAAAAGGCATAACAGTTCTTCTGATTTTTCTCCAGCTTGGTTGCGCTCTAGGTTTTGGGTGAACGAAAAATAAAATTCGGTATCAAGAG
Organism: Spirochaetia bacterium; assembly: GCA_965216965.1. Classification (GTDB taxonomy): domain Bacteria; phylum Spirochaetota; class Spirochaetia; order WTKD01; genus CBDAKK01. Next base: position 69,571 of record CBDCGX010000010.1, read on the forward strand.
AATCATACTGTAGGAGCGTTTTCCATATGTTTTTGGCATTGTCATAATCTTTTTTTAAGAGATAGCGGTTGATAGCTTTTTTATAGTCTTTTATAGCTTCTTTGATAGTATCATTGTTTTTTGCTTTATGAGATGCTAATTTCACAAGAATATCTGCTTCTTCAAAATCTTCATGTATTATAGCTTCCCATATGGGCATAAGTTTTTCGGTTTGTTTGTTTTCTTCATATACGCTGACCAACACTCGTAGAGCATTAAGGCTATTATTGAATGTAAGAATTGCTTTTGCAAGTGTTTCCACGCAGTCCCATTTTTTTCCTTCAATAAATATATTGATTAGCTGCATCATGTACATATCGTCAATTGAATTTTGTTCAAGACGGAACATACCTGCAACGTATAGCCCATAAATGCTATGCTTGTTGTTTTTAAGATGTTCTTTGGCAAACTCAAATAAGGATTCTTTTTCTTTTTCTGAAAGTGTTTTCAGTAATTCATTTGCTTCGTGAAAAGAATCTTTGGAAAACGACTGGAAATCAGCTCTTGTCCATTGTTCTGTATATACAAGTTTTTTTACTTGTTCTAATGTTGTACTCACTCATTACACCTCAGTTTTTTATAATCTGCACGCATGTAGATTATAATAATTATATTATCATTTGCTATTATAGCGTGTTTACAAAAACTTGTAAAGTGCTAGTATCAAAGCATACGATGGTAATTGTATGCTTTGCGTATAATTATATTTCAATTTTTAGATAAATATGATTTTCATATTTTGCAACTTTATCCAGTATGGCGGTTATTTCTTGTTGGGATTTTGTTGTGTTTTTGTAATGTTCAATGAGCCAAAAATAGCGATTGAGTAATCGGGGAAGTATAACAAAGGGATCATCTTTTCCTAAGGCATGCATGTCATCAAGTTTTGATTCCATTTCACCTATGTCTATTAAGATATTGTGAAATTCTATAGGAGTGAGTTCTCGTGACAATGAAAATTCCTTTGTTATATATCCATATACTGGGATCCATTCTTTTACATATTCTTCGCTATATCTATTTTCTTCTCTTATAAGAGAGGCTATAGTATGTATAGGTTCTGCTTCTATTTCATTAAGTTTTATTTTTGTAGGGTTATGAAAAAATGCTTCTCTAAAAAGGAGTTTTGCATATGGTATTTTGTTTGTTAAATAATAACAATCTGCGAGATGGCTATGGAGGTATGCTTTTTCTAATCCTTTTGAAAGGAGAGATTTTATTATGTGAATTGTTTTTTCATATTCTCCTAATAGTTTGAGGCAACGAAATATTTTAATTTTAAATTCCACATTGCGGTTTTTTTCGGGATTTTCTTGTATTACATGCTTATAACATGTTTTTACTACACTCATTACAAATTGTTGGAGGGAATCAATACCTTGTTGAGATAGAGTAAATCGAGGCGATGATATGTTTTTGTGATGTTGTATAAATGTTTCCCAATAATCAAATAGAAAATCTCCCTTTTCTTCAAATGTGCTTATGAGTTTTATATCTTCAATTTTCTCTATGCATTCTTGGAGTGCAGTGTCAAGTATTCGTAGTTCATTATTGTCTACATTGATTGTTCGAGCTTCTTTAACAGCGTTTATTGCGTGGGTAATATCATTTTCATGGAGGCATTTATATGCTTCATAAAGAAGAGAGATTGTATCCTTATGGGTACTATGTGATGGGCTATTAATATTCTTTTGTAATAGTGATGATGATTCCTGTTGGATATTATCTGATAGTGGCATTAGACATAGTATATTGAAAAATAACATTTCTATCAATAGCATATGGTGTTTTTTATGCATTATATATTAAATAGCGGATATTTGTGAATAAGTATATAATGTAGAATATGGCACATCCTTTTTTTATAGCACCTTCTGTATTAGCGGCTAATTGGGGCAATCTCAAAGATGAACTTATCTCATGCAATGAGAGTGGGGTAGAGTGGATCCATTTTGACGTAATGGATGGATCATTTGTTCCAACTATTTCTTTTGGGTCTAAATTTGTGGCGGATGTACGAAAATATTCTAAAAGTGTTTATGATGTACATTTGATGGTGCTTAATCCTACAAAATATATAGATGAATATGCCAATGCGGGGGCAGATGCGGTTACATTTCATATAGAAGCGGAATCTTTTTCTACGCGAGCTATAGATGCGATTCACAAAAAAAATATGAAGGCAGGCATTGCTATAAATCCCCAAACCCCGTTACAGCAGATAGCAGAAATACTGCCGATTCTTGATATTGTTGTAATAATGTCTGTAGACCCGGGGTTTGGTGGGCAAGCATTTATTCCACAGTCTTTAGATAAAATTGCTAGGCTTAACTCTATAAAACAAGAAAAGGATTATTCATTTATGATATCAGTTGATGGGGGAGTAAATAAGAATAATGTGCGGAATATCATAGCAAGTGGTGCTGATATCTTAGTTATGGGGAGTGCATTTTTTTCTGTAAGAAGAGAAGACCGATGTGACTTTGTATCTCACATTAAAGAAAAAATATAAATTATGGGAAAAGAACTATCAAAGATTTTACAAACAGCAGAAAAGTGCATTATACAGAAGAAATTCTTGCAAGCAAGTAAAGTACTTATTCCTCACGTAACAAAATACAAATCTCATTATTATTTTATGTATCTTCTTGGCGTTATATCATTTAATTTAGATAATTATGATGATGCATATGCATATTTTTCAAGAGCCAGAGAAATCTCTTCAACACAGTCAGATCCATTACTGTATCTTTCTGTTATTGCACTCGTATCTAATAATCTGCCCAGATCGCTTGAATATTGGCTTCGTATTTTAGAAAGTGAACCAGAAAATAAATATGCTTTGCGAGGATTAAAGCATGTTGAAAATATTGGTGATGATCTTGAAAAAATTGTAACAATCAGTGGAAATCCTTATAAAAGCGGAATAGTTCCATTGCTTGTATTTGCAGGGCAACGGCTCACAAAAGCTCTTACTATAACAGGAATGAGTATTGTGATATCTGGACTTCTCTTTGGTGCAATATGGACGGGGATGCGAGGATATAAAACATATGTTCAAACACAAAAAAATAATGAGCGAAAGAATATAATAAGCCAACTTAACGATTCTTCCTTTGCCAAAAACCTTCCTGATGAAAAGGATTTTAATATTCATTATATTAGCCTTTCTCCCAATGCAATTAGAGATACGCTCATAAACTTAGAAAAACAATTTATTGCTCATGACGATAATAGGGCATGGGTAAGCGTTAATACAATTTTATATTCTAATGCTTTGGTGTCTCAAAAAAAACGTGCCTTTCTTATTAGTAAGTATTTACAAGATAAAAATTTTGCTTCAGAAACTAATGTTACGTGGTTTGACTATTCTGAGGTATCTCAAATCCCATGGAAGTATAATAATGTTACTATAAAATGGAAGGGGACTGTTGTTTTTATGGAAAAGGATGATAAAAAAGATTTTCAGTTTTTAGTAGGGTTTACTGGCAATAGTAGTGAACTTAAAGGTATTGTTCCGCTTTTTATTCCTAGCATACTTGATTTAAAAGATGGAGATGAGGTAGAACTTGTAGCAAAAGTAATTTTTTCTATTCCACCGCTGCAAAAGAGAAAAAAAGATAATATTATTATTGATGAAAAAAAATTCTCGCTGTTTGTAAAGTTGTTTCGATATTTATTATAATCTGTATATTTATAGTAATGACGGTATCTTTACTTACTATGTATTGCTGGAGATCATACTCTAATAAAGAGAGGGTGTTTAGTATATTTTCCTCTTGCTTTTATACCTATTGTGAAGTATAATAGTTTTATATGCCTAAGACATTGCGTTTTCCTAAAGGCTCGGTTATTTATTTTCATGGCGAAAATGCGGGTGAAATTTTCCTCATTAAAAGTGGAAGTGTAGTAGTATCTTCTGATATCCACCTAGGAGTGGAAAAGAAACATCAAATTGATAAGGGGGGCTTTTTAGGTCTTCACTCTGCTCTTGATAAAATACCAAGGCAAGATGATGCAATTGCAGTTACTGATGTTGAGCTTATTGGATTTGATGTAGATGAATTTCATAAGTTAATAACAACAAAACCTAATTTATCATTACAGCTTATGAAAATGCTTTCTCATGAGCTGCGAAGTGTACATGAAAAAGGAAAAGAAATAGAAGGAATAGACCATGCTGTACGAGTTGACCCTGAATCAGGTCTTTTTATGTGTGCTAACTTTTTTTGTAATAAAAAAGAGTATGAGAAAGCAAAGTATGTTTTGGAAAAATTTATAGAGCAATACCCGAAAAGTAATAACCTTAGTAAAGTGAGAGATTTATTAGCATCTCTGGACAATGGAGAGTAAATATGAGTGAGAATTTAATTGATAAATGCGAAATGGTATTTCATGATAATGAAATAATATTTTGTGAATATGAATTAGGAAAAGAGTTTTACTTTATAAAAAGTGGAAAAGTTCGGCTTACGAAGATTGTCAATAAGAAAGAAGTTATTATAGACATTCTCCAACATGGAATGTTTTTTGGAGAAATGGCCGTTATTGAGTCTGCTCCAAGATCAGCTTCTGCAACAGCAAGTGGTACTGTACATATTTTAAAATTCTCACAAAACAACTTTGAATCTGTTTTTCTTGAAAATAAAGAATTAGCTGTTCGATTAATAAAAGCACTTGTAAATAGGATAAATATCCAAAAAAAGAGGCTTCATATTTTTATGTATAAAGAGCCTATTGGGCGCGTAATAGCGTGTTTATTTAATTTGAGAGTTATTCTCAGTAGGAAAAATGAAAAAGTAAGTGTTGTTAAATCATCGGTAGATGATATTGCTAAATGGGTAAGACTTAGTGATAAAGAGTGTAAAAAAGTTATAGATTATCTTAGCCAACAGGGGCTTATTGCCGTACAAAACAATTGTATTACTTTTCTTGACGAGGTTGATATGAAACGCCAACTTATTCTCTATTCTAAACAAAAATAAGGTGTCAATAATTATTAAGAATGAAACACAAATTTCTAATGTTCGTGTTGCAGGAAGTATAATTAAGCATGTGTTTGCTCAACTGTCTGATGTGATAGTGGCGGGGATCAATACTCTTGAAATTGATAAATATATACATCAAGCAATAGTAAAAGAGGGAGGAAAACCGGCTTTTCTAGGGTATCAAGGCTTTACAGGGGTGGCGTGTATTTCTATAAATGAAGAAATCATACATGGCGTCCCTTCTTCAAAAAAAAACATTCAAAAAGGTGATATTGTTTCTATTGATATTGGAGTTGCGTATCAAGGAAACATAGCTGATAGTGCATATACATTCTATATAGGAGAAGATATTCCTCCCCATATAAAACGGCTTATTACTACTACGAAAGAAGCTCTTCAATTTGGAATACATGCGGTAAAGCCTAAAAATAGAATAAGCGATGTATCGTCTACTATTTATCTTCATGCTCAAAAAGAAAAACTGGGCGTTGTAAGAGAATTCTGTGGGCATGGAGTAGGTGTAAATATACACGAGCCTCCTGAAATTCCTAATTACTGTCCTTATACAGGTGCAAATCCTAGAATGCGAGAAGGAATGATATTTGCAATAGAGCCAATGTTTACTCTTGGGACAGATGACATCACTATAGATGAACACGATGATTTTACGGTTAAAACAAAGGACAATTCACTTTCTGCTCATTTTGAGCATACAGTATTAGTAACAAAAGATGGGTTTGATGTGCTTACCTAATATAATTAGAAATGTATTATTATTCTTGAAACCAATCAATTTTAATTGATGATGTATAATTTCCACGCCAAAGCCCTTGTTTTTTTGTTCTTACAAAGAGCGTATCTTCGTCTAGAAAAAATCCTAGAACGGCTGCGGTATTGAGTGTTCCAGACGTGTATTTGTTTCCCGATGGTTTTCTTCGTGTATTTATCTTCCCATCAGGAAGTTCTTGATATCCCTTATCGCGTCCTATTTGTATAAAATATCGTGTTCCTACTAAGAGTCCAGTAAATTTACTTTGATTAATAAAAATAAAATCAGTGTAAACTGTGTTGCTTTCTTGAGTTGAGCGAGTCCATGTGGTACCATCGGATGTTGCCCATATGTAGCCCTTGTTAGAAAGTACAAGGGTTTCTTGTGATGTTGCAGAGTCGGTGTAAGAGTATATCCCGTTTATAAAAGAGGTGAGAGGGGATTTTGATTTGGTATCAACAATATCTACTTGAGTGATCGTTGTTCCTGCTAAGGAAAAAAGTCCCCCTCTACTTATAAGGTAGACGGTATTCTTAAAGAACGCCATATCATGCAGTATGTCGTCCCAGTCTGCGATTTTTGTAGGAGAAGCAGTTTCGTAATTAGCATAAATGGTGTAATATTTTCCGTCTGCATTTCTTTCTGTTGCGTACAAGACACCATTTAGGAGAATTATATTTTGTACATTATCAAGATTTCGCATAAATGTGAGGGTGTAGCTTGTAGAGGTAGGATTCATTTTATATAAAACCCTATCTACAATTGTTTTTTTATCATTCTCTTTATATGTTACAAAATATGCGACGGTATTAGGAGTCTCTTGTGTAAGCATGAGTACTTTTTTATATTCGTTGGGAAGTACTGTTGTATCCCACGAATCAGAATCTATTTTTCTATGAAACATTCTAACGCCAGTAGATATTAGATAAAGATTTCCCATCCTAGCCATTCCATTTACAGTTATATTATTGTTGAGATTCCCGGTTTTAATTTTTTCTTCCGATTCTATGCTAGCAAATATAGCTTCAACTTCTACGCATGAAAAAAGAAAAGATGAGATTACAATGAAAGAAAACACAATGGGTAGAGAAGAATATATACGAGATTTAAAATACATAAGTAAAGCCTGCTGATACATCAATGAAATTTCCCATTCGAGAGTATTCTTTTCCAAGGTTAGGTGAGTAGTCATATGATTGAACTATTAGCCAGTATGCTATAAACAGTCCAGTTGACCAGTTTTGATTTATTCTATATGTAATTCCCACTTTTGGTTTTAGTGCAAAATCTATTTTTACGTTATTTTTTAATGATGCTATGTTCATGCCTATTCCTAGAGAAATAGGAAATTCTATGGGATATACTTGGAAGGTGTATTTTAGATGAATAGTAATAGGGGCCATAAAGAGAGTGTTTGAATTTGGGGTAAGTGCAAACATACCTGCAATCTCCATTCCCGTTGATAGTCCTTTCCATAAGAATATATCCCATTCAAACCATATATTACCTCCAACGGTAAGGCGGGTGTCAGGTATATATTGTCCTGTGAATTTCTGATAAAAGAGAGGAACAATTACACCAAGTCCCATAGAAATACTCCCTTGTCCTAATTCGTATTTGGGAATGTATTTTTTTGTAGTTGCAATTGATGGAGGAGGAGTTTTATCATCGTTTTTTTGGGGGGTATCTTGAGAATAAGAATATGCAAAAACAAGAGTAAATAAAAGGAAGACTAAGAGATGCTGCTTCATTATATATAATTTTAATGTTTTATCCTTGCATGGTCAACCTTAAATGGAAGGAATGCTTATTTATTTTTTATATACTGTATTTGTATTTTTTGATGCAAAAGTACTTCCTCTTGATGGCGTGATGTGCCAGTCAGACTTACTATTAGTGTCTGTATACGATGAATTTCTGCTTATTGAGCGTGTAGTACTACTATTTTTGGGATTAACGGTATCCGAAGGGAAAATAGTAGCATGAGAGGGAGATGGTTTCCACTCATTGTGTTGTAATATTTCTTTTGTCCAAAAAAACACTTTTTTATTATTAAATCCATTATACTTATTTGAAATATCTGTTTTTGTAGAATATATAACAGAATCAAGCACTTTCCCATGTGGCGATTGGAGTAATACTAGCACGCTATTTGTATTCGAAATTCCCCTTCCATTGCTCGAAAATATATCCCACGCATTATTATAACTCATCGTATGAGCAGATTGTTTCTTGTTTTTTGTTTCTGTTTTAGGCAAAGGTTCTGTGATTGGGTTCCAGTGTATGATTATAAAATCCCCATTTTGTACAATAATATTGGGGAATATAACTTGCTGTGTAAAAGAGCTTATGCCTCCTTCTCTCAAAGTTACACCTGCAAGATTCCCCTCAGAAAGCACTATAAGTTCTGTTTTATCGGGGTTATTCTTACTTCCTTCGGTGGTAAATTCACTTATAAGAAGGTGAGGTATGTTATTGTTATACCCATATATGTTTTCTACTATATGTAGTGAGTTGCCTATTATATCTTTTACTTTTGTGCTAAGGGAGTAAAGCACACCTGCGTGTGTAGGCGTGTTGAGTATAATAGTAAGTATATTATCTTTTACTATTGATTCTTTTATAGAAATAGAATTATGTATATATGTATTTTTTGCTTCTTTATAAAGAGCCTCGTTAAATGTGAGAATGATCTTTGTATTACTTATGGGATACACGCTTGTAAGCACAGGAGGAGTAATATCTCCTCCTGTCCATATTTGAGCTGATTTTGAAATGTCTTGTATTTCTTGAGTACTGCAAGAATATAGTATGCTAATAAGTATAATCAATATGTAGCACATATTAATATATACATTAAGAACTTCATTTTACTTCAATATAAATTGAGAAAAAAGATAATCTTTTTATAAAAGATGTCGATATTTATATTGTGAGATGTAGCATTCTTTTGTTAGTATTAGTTTTTATGGCTCAGACTTCTTTTATATTTGGGCAAAGCCTTGGAGATAGTACAGACAATCTTATTGTTTTAGAAGATGATGTGCAAATAAAAGATTCTCCCGACGAAGATGGATTTTATCTGTATATAAGGAAAAGATCTTCTGGTATAAAATCTATCCTTTTGACAGAATCATCAGAAATGGTTTTACATGAATTTGCAACATATGCTCTTAGAAACAACGATACTAAGAACACTACAAATAAATATGAGCCTCGAATACTTGATGGAGAGTTCATTATAGCCGAGAAGGGAAACTACATAATAGACAGCACTACAGAAGATATACCAGATTTTGGTAATGCGTTTGTGCTTTTTGTTCCATACAGGGTTGATTTTGGATATGTACAAGAGCGACATGGGGTAGTAGATTTTATTAATGGTGGATCATACATAAGCATAAGGACGTTTGAGTTTCCATATGCTGATTACAAAGGGGAATATAGAGATAATTCTTTTTTCATAAAAAGAGAGCAGATTAAAAGCAAAAAAGATGTACCCCCCACAATATTGCTAGAAAGCGAATATAACAATCAATATCCATCTTTGCCGGATACACAAGAAAAAACTCAAAAAGAGAAAAATAACACCCGTAATACGGTGAAAATATCATTTACCAATATTGCTAGTGCGAGTGGAAGTACAGAAATCTTGGTTAATGAAAGCGATGACATAATTAGGAATAGTAAGTTCTTGTTAGAAAACACTCCTGCCACTATGAGCATTGATATCGTTCTCGTTATTGATACCACACAAAGCATGGTGAACGATATTTCTAATATAAAGAAAAAATTTATAGAAATGGTTTTAAGAACAAAAAAAGGTCGAAATATTCGTGTGGGCGTAGTGGAGTATAGAGATATAAACGAAGCATATGTTACAAGACGACATAATCTTACAGATGATCTTAGACAAATAGGAAAGTATATTAAAAACATACGAGTTGGAGGAGGCGGAGATTGGTCAGAAGAAGTGTTTGCTGGATTAGATGTTGCTGTAAATGAGTTTAATTGGAAGAGTGATAGACGATATATATTTCTTATTGGTGATGCACCTGCTAATAGCCCTTCGAGAATTGGAATAGATGAAAAAAAATTATTTCAAGGCGTTAAGGAAAAGGATATAAAGATATACCCCTATATTATATCTAGGAAAAAAAAGAAAGAAGTATATTCGAGTAAGTTATAGGCATTTTTTATTTTTTAATATACATCAAAGTAAATATTTGAGATGTAAGGATATAGTATTTTAAATATAGAATACTAATGTTATCAAATTTTAAAGGAGTAATAAATGAGATTAGATAATATGACAAGACTTTATAGTCTTCAGAAAACGCTTCGCTTTGAGCTGAGACCAGTTGGCAAAACAGATCAATATATTGATAAAATGATTGCTATTTTAGTAGATGATCAAGAAACGACAAGCGATTCTAAAGAAGAGGAATCGATATTAATAGAAAAAATAGCAAGAAAAGATAAAAGAAGGTCTCAAGATTACGAAGCGGTGAAAGAAGTAATCGATGAATATCAAAAGGAGTATATTCAAAGTCGTTTAGAAAATGCAGTAGATGATAAAGGGAAGGATGTAATTACATGTAGTGATTATAAAGATGCATATAAACTCTATAAAAAATATATAAAAAAAATCCAATATAGACAAAAACCCAAAGAAACCCTTTCTGAAGAAAATCTTTCTAAATGGAAAAAAGAACAGAAAGAAGAAGAAATAAAAAAGAACGAAGAAAACCTTTCTAAATGGAAAAAAAAACAAGAAGAACTAAGAAAAAAACTTGTAAAGGCTTTTAAAGATAAAAAATATGAAATAAATAAAGATCTCATTAACACTCTTTCTGAGAAGAGTCCTGATGTTTTAGAGAATTTTAAAAAATTCAGTACGTATTTTACGGGGTTAAACGAAAATAGAAAAAATCTATATACCGACGAAGCACAGGGTACGGCAATAGCATTTCGGTTAATACATGAGAATCTCCCTAAATTTTTTAATGGATGTTTGTTGTATGAGAAAATAATAAAAAATTATGAAAATTTAAAATTTAAAAACATGGGGGAACTTTTAAAACCTCTTGATGTTTCTAAATTATCTTATGTATTTATTCCCGAATATTTTAAAAAACTATACACTCAAGATGGAATTGATGCGTATAATGAATTACGTGGTGGCAGGGTGCATGAAGACGGTACTTCAATTGATGGGCTTAACAAACAAATAAACCTTTTTAGGCAATCAAAGGGAATTCCTTCTAAGAATCTCCCGGTATTTTCTGAACTCTATAAGCAAATATTGAGTGATCGCCATACCCATTCTTTTATTCCTACTGCATTTACAAGTTATGATGAAATGTTATCGTCTATTGTAGATTTTATAAAGGAAAGCAATATTATTTTAGAAAGATTAAATACATTATTATTCAAGGAATTTGACACAATAGATTGTGAGCGAACTTTTTTTCTTTCTAGTTTTTCAAATTCACTTTCTCAGTATTATTTTAATAATTGGAAACAAATGTCTATAATTATGCAGCGATATGCTGTTGATGTTCTTTTTTTGAAAAAGGAAAAAGATTATGAACAATATATAAAAAAAGATGTGTACTCTTTTCAAGAGCTTGATAATGCAATTAAACACTATGTAAAAGAATATATTGATGATAATAATGAGAAAAATAAAATAGAGAAATACACTAGTAATCTAGTAACTGTTTTTATCCAAGAGGAATATAAAACTAAAAAAGAAGAATTAAAAGAAATATTAAAAATTATTAACGGAAATTTTCAGAAAAAAGATAAAGACCACGAGGAAAATAAAGCATCTAATCGAGAAAATATTAAAAATGTGATGGATGCTTATAAGAATATTGGGAATGCTTTGAAGCCATTGCATCTTGTGAAAGGAAGAAAAAATTTAGATGTAGGAGAAGTAGACGAAGGGTTTTATGTTCCTTTTTTCGAAGATTATAAGCAATTTGCTGATTGTACCGATACTCTTTATAATAAAATTCGCAACTACGTAACAAAAAAACCTTTTAGTAAAGAAAAAATCAAAATTAGTTTTAATGCTCCGACTTTACTTGCTGGATGGGATATAAATAAAGAGCGTGCTAATCGATGCATTATTTTGAGAAAGAATGATTCTTATTATCTCGCTATAATGCTGAGCAATTGTTCTGATAGTTTTACACCCTCATCATCTTCTCAAGATGATGAGTTTTATGAAAAAATGAATTATAAATTGCTTCCTAATCCTCATATGACGCTTCCCAAAGCCTTTTTTTCTAAAATAGGCAGGGCAAAATATAATCCACCTGATGAAATATTAAAACTTTATGAGAGGGGAGAACATAAAAAAGGAGATGTGTTTAAAAAAGAGAGTTGTCATAAACTTATTGATTATTTTAAGTCGGTGATACCAAAGTATAAAGTAAAAGATAGTGATGAGTTTGGATGGGATGTTTTTAATTTTTCGTTTTCTGACACGGAAAGTTATGAAGATATGAGTTTCTTCTATAAAGAAATAGAAAAACAGAACTATCGGATATGGTTTAGTAAGATATCAAAAAAATGTATAGATATATTAATACAAGAAGGGAAACTCTTGCTATTCCAAATTTATAATAAAGATTTTTCTTCTTACAGTAAGGGAAAACCTAATTTACATACTCTCTATTGGCGAGGGCTTTTTGAAGAAAAAAATATTAGAAATACAATATTAAAACTCAATGGAGAGGCGGAGATTTTCTTTCGTAGACATTCTCTTAGCAAAGATAAGATTGAGCATCCTGCTAATAAATATATAAACAATAAAAACCCCAATAACCCCAAGAAAAAAAGTGTTTTTAAGTATGATATTATTAAAGATCGTCGTTATACAAGAGATATGTTTTTCTTACATGTACCCATTACTCTCAATTTTGGGTGTGGAGAAATGAAGGGGAAAACTTATAATAAGAAGGCAGCTGAAATTATAACAAAAAGCAAGGATGTGTGTGTAATTGGGATTGATCGAGGAGAAAGGCATCTTTTGTATTACAGTTTAATTAATGCAAGAGGAGAAATTCTTGATCAGGGAAGTTTTAATACTATTGGTAGCAAAGAGCATAAAGTTGATTATCATGAAAAATTAGATGCTAGGGAAATAGAGCGCGATGAAGCTCGGAAATCATGGGATGTCATTGAGAATATTAAAGAACTGAAGGCTGGATATTTATCTCATGTGATACACAAGATTGCAAAACTTATAGAAAAACATAACGCCATCGTGGTGTTAGAAGATTTGAATTTTGGGTTTAAGAGAGGACGTTTCAAAATTGAAAAACAGGTATATCAAAAATTTGAGAAGGCTTTAATAGATAAGCTTAATTATCTTGTTTTTAAAGATCGGTTGCCTAGTGAATCTGGTGGGTATTGCAACGCATACCAACTTACTGCTCCTTTTGAAAGTTTCCAAAAACTTGGGAAACAAAGTGGAATTCTTTTTTACATAATGCCATCGTATACTTCGAGTATTGATCCGGTTACGGGATTTATCGATTTTCTGCGACCAAAATATGAAAGTGTAAAAAGATCACAAGATTTTTTTGGGGGATTTAATTGTATTACATACAACAAGGATAAAAAATATTTTGAATTTACTTTTGATTATAAAAAACTTTCTATTAACACAAAACTGGGGAGTTATCCATCTACGTGGTGTGCATGTACATATGGCGATGTCCGTTATTGCAATGTGAAAAATGAAAATAATT
>CBDCGX010000011.1:0-13156 GCA_965216965.1 Spirochaetia bacterium
TTAAGCAAAACGAGGTCAGGGATATATTAATAGCTTTAGGAATGGAGGTAGAAGATTGCAAGTAGACATCAGGAAAGAATACGCGGAATATAGCAACAAAGAGTTTAGGATTAACATCAGAGCCGGGATTAACCCCAGAGACAAGCATATTAAAATTACTAAGATTGCAACATCAGAGCCGCAAATAGTTCTAAAATATGTAGTAGCCGAGATGGATTATAAGATTATTAATAAAATTATTAACCCTTATAGGTTCGACTTTAAGCCTACCGGAATAAAAATAGTGGGTCATAGCTACAAGTCGAAATGTGGGGCCTGCGATGTGTTAGTAATAGGCCCTGATATTAACGGGAAAGTAAAAGTGGAGGTCATGACGGAAGGATTTGAGCCCATGGAGTTAGCAGACATCAAGAAGTTAACATCTGGAGAACTTACAACTAAGAGAGTAAAAATTGCTAAGCCTGAGGTTAAGCCAGAAGTAGTAGAAAAAAAGCTGATTACATGTAAATTATTAAGCCCTGACAATGAGGTAGTAGAAATTACAGACCTCGAGTCATATTGCAAAGATAAAAATTTAGATTTTATAGCAATGGAGAAGTTAGCGAGAAAAGAAATTATCTTCTACAATGCATACAAACCAGTATAGAAATAAAAAAAGAAGCTCTTCCGTAATTGGAGGGGCTTTTTGTTTGTGCACGAAAGAAGTTCGAAGGTCAAAAGATTTGTTTATGGTTAAGGTCAAGGGCTTGATTGAGTAGAAAATGAGTAGATTACAGTTTTAGGTAGGGTTTTCGGTAGGGTTTATGTAAAACTGGGACTTAAACTGGGTAATTATGCATTTTAGTATATCGGTCGGATTGTGAGAAGGTCGCTCGGATCCGCTACATTCGTGGAACATAATTTACTCGACATATAATCGTACACGGAAATGATACAGGGGTATGCATAATGTGCAACTCGGAATTTGGATAGACCACACCCCTCGCTTTTGCTGCGGCTTTGGGTCGGTAAAGCCTTTCGCTTCGCTTACTTGTTATATTTTATCATGGATTTTTAAAGAAGTACAGGACAAATGTCCCGTTTTGCAAAAATAAATTATCAGGTGGGGAAGTGGACAAATGTCCGGTTTGCCTAAAGTCAGGAAATCTACAACTTCTACAAATTAAATTACAACAAAACAACAAAACAACAAAAGGTTTTAAAATCTCCTAACATAAAAAAAGGTTTACGCGTGCATATCGTGTGTGAGTAATATGTATCCACGAGGGTGCGTGTCGTGCGTGTGTATCGCGTGTATATAATGTAAAACATTTCCACTTATACGAAACCCCTTCGATAATAACTATAGGTATGCAGGTGTGAGTAATCCAGTTGTATGTGGATATTTAAAGCAATACGAGTTGTTATATTTACGGTATAGGTGTATAATGTAGGTATATTAAAAGTAGGAGGTACAATTTATGAGAAAGCCGATTGAGAGTATTACGACATCACAAGAAATTATGTCGGAATTGATTATGTTGCACGAGGAACTAATCGCATTGGAAGAGAAGAAGTTATCAGCAGAGAAGGTATTTGACAAGTTATTGCACGAAACATTAGTCGTGGGTGTATCCAAAGAACGAGCTAAGTTGATGAGTGATCCGTTTGTAGCCACTCGACAATATGATAAAGCAATTGAGGTAAGAAGAGGGAAGGTCAAATCTTTGGAACTGGTAGTTGGGTCAAGAACGGGCATACCACTATCAGTGGATGTGATTAAGGCGACAGGGCCTAAGCAGTTTGCTACCTTGGCTTGGTTAATGCTAAGCAACGGACACTACTCTATGGAAGAATTAGAGGCTATGAGTGGACGAAGTAGGAAAGAAATACAAAAGGATATGCAGAAACTCGAGAAGTTAGGATTATTTACTCGGGTTAAAAAAGGGAAGTTCGTTAAAATGGAGGCAAACAGCGAAGGCGAGTACATCAAGATTTACGAATCAATAATTAATATTAGTGGAGTCAACTTCTCTTCTAATGAGAAAATAATATTTCTTACACTGGTGTCGCAATTACAACGAAAGGGAAACGATGGTCGTGTGACTGACGAATACATCACTCGTAAGACTGGAATGTCGAAATCTGTAATTAGTCGTACACTCATGGAGTTAGAAAGAAGAGGTGTAATTATTATACATAAGCCCACACAGAAACAAAGGTGTTTCGAGATACAAGGGATTAACTATTTTAGGTAGGTCTGTAGCCCAGTAGTAGCAAGGTGTACAACAACAACCCCCCTTTTTGACACACTACAAGTCTTATATACTATATATGTAGTCAGTCGATTTAGGGGGTTGTGTCTGTAGCCCAGTAGTAGCAAGGTGTACAGAGGCGAAGAAATTATAATAAAAATAGGAGGAACAAGTATGAGTAAAAAAAGATTATACCCGAAGGAATTCCCAAGAGGATTAGCATTAAGAGTAGAAGAGGAATTGTACTGGGATTTAAAAAAATATAACATCAAAGCCGGCGAGATTAGAACTATATTAAAAGAAGCGGTTGCGAAGTTGGAGAAAGGGGAAAAGCATGATTAGAACGGAAGACCACCAAATTTCTACAAGACTAAAAATACAGAAAGCAATCCCGATCAATCCAACAACAAAAACAACAAAAGAGTCCTCTAAATCATATAAAAAGATTTTAAAGCTCCACAAAGAATGCGGCGTAAATGGTTATGTAAAATTGACAGAATTCGAAGTAAAAAAGATAAGCAGGATTTTGCACGGTGTAGAAGATGACGACAAGAAGAATTATTTATTGTGGTTATGTTGGACTGTTGCTTTGCTGGATAGAAATCTAGGTAGAAGTTGGACTAATTTTTATGTGTTTTATAATAGAGTTTTTGATGTATTCGTTTATTGGGGAAATGTTAGTATTGTAGAAGTTGAGAAAGAAATTAATAAGATAAATGATTTGATGTACGGAAAAACTAAAAGGTTTGATATTAAAGTTAGCCAATGTAGAAGAACAAGAAATTTTAGTTTCCACACAAAAGGAACTCCACCAGTTGACGAAAAGTATTGGGGACAATTTAAAAAAGGTTATGCAATACATCATGTTAAAGGTAATAAAACTGGAGAAGTCGAGAAGTTAGAAATAAATGACCACTACTTATTACATAGTTTAGGAAGAAGAAATTATGACAAGAAAAAGAAGTTTAAAAAATATGTAAAAATAAATTTGCAATGTTAGGCAAAAAGTAATAAACTTAGATTAAATAAAAAAGTAATTGATGAGTTTAACAAGCTGGCAAGCAAACACAAAATATATAGTAAGACAAGTTTATTAAATCAAGCACTTACAGAATTCGTTAATAAGTATAGTTAGAAAACAGGGATCCTCTTAAATACTGGGGGCTTTTTTTGTTATGTGGTGTAAAACTCAAATGCGGGGGGAAACTCGTGGCATCAGTATCTCCTATTCTTACGCACACTACACTAAACAGATTTATAAGTGATTACTTGACACGACTCAGAATGGTGTGAGAAATAAATATTTTTATGGTGGCTCAGAACTCCCGATTTTTGTGGCGAAAAAAAGTTCCACCTCTCAGGAAAAATTTTATAGTGGAAAAGAAGAGGGGGGGTACCTCGGAAAGGGGGAGGGGATTGGGGATATAGGGGATACCCGCACCAGCTCATAACCTATTTTTCGAAACTCCTACACCAGTCAAAACGATGGATAAAACTCAAAATATTGGATAAAAAAATTACTCAATAGGTAGATAGTCGTCAGTTCTCAAACCCCTTCGATAATAATAATAGAACATATTAAACCGTGGAGGTAGAAGTTATGACAACGGAAGAAAAGAAAGAGTTTTTTAAAAAGTTATTGATGGAGTCGGACAGAGAAGATTTAGCAGAAATTAAACAACAAGTGGAGGTAAAAGATGATACAAGCAATAGATAAGGTGGCATTATTTTTAGAGCAAGCAGTAAGACCTACTGGAGATATGGACGACAAAGTGTGGGTAGCAGACATCACGGACGAGTACAACAAGTTATCGGGTAAAAATATCACTTCGGCAAGAGTAGGGCATGCATTAAAAAAAGCAGGTGTTAAGTCAGAACTTTGTAGAAGAAACGGAAGACACGGAACTGCTGCGATAGTAGGATCTATATTTGAGCCTACAAAAGAAAATGTGGGGTGGATCCATGACAAAGGTTAATTTAGAGTTATTCGGTCAAAAAGTGGAAACAGAATCTTTAGAATACAAGTGCAACTACCTAAATATCACAGGTGGGATAAAAAAAGTGCATACCGTTAAGGATAGAGGGTTGTATAAATTTGTAGATGTCATGATTGTAGAAGACCACATTAAGCAAAACGAGGTCAGGGATATATTAATAGCTTTAGGAATGGAGGTAGAAGATTGCAAGTAGACATCAGGAAAGAATACGCGGAATATAGCAACAAAGAGTTTAGGATTAACATCAGAGCCGGGATTAACCCCAGAGACAAGCATATTAAAATTACTAAGATTGCAACATCAGAGCCGCAAATAGTTCTAAAATATGTAGTAGCCGAGATGGATTATAAGATTATTAATAAAATTATTAACCCTTATAGGTTCGACTTTAAGCCTACCGGAATAAAAATAGTGGGTCATAGCTACAAGTCGAAATGTGGGGCCTGCGATGTGTTAGTAATAGGCCCTGATATTAACGGGAAAGTAAAAGTGGAGGTCATGACGGAAGGATTTGAGCCCATGGAGTTAGCAGACATCAAGAAGTTAACATCTGGAGAACTTACAACTAAGAGAGTAAAAGTTGCTAAGCCTGAGGTTAAGCCAGAAGCAGTAGAAAAAAAGCTGATTACATGTAAATTATTAAGCCCTGACAATGAGGTAGTAGAAATTACAGACCTCGAGTCATATTGCAAAGATAAAAATTTAGATTTTATAGCAATGGAGAAGTTAGCGAGAAAAGAAATTATCTTCTACAATGCATACAAACCAGTATAGAAATAAAAAAAGAAGCTCTTCCGTAATTGGAGGGGCTTTTTGTTTGTGCACGAAAGAAGTTCGAAGGTCAAAAGATTTGTTTATGGTTAAGGTCAAGGGCTTGATTGAGTAGAAAATGAGTAGATTACAGTTTTAGGTAGGGTTTTCGGTAGGGTTTATGTAAAACTGGGACTTAAACTGGGTAATTATGCATTTTAGTATATCGGTCGGATTGTGAGAAGGTCGCTCGGATCCGCTACATTCGTGGAACATAATTTACTCGACATATAATCGTACACGGAAATGATACAGGGGTATGCATAATGTGCAACTCGGAATTTGGATAGACCACACCCCTCGCTTTTGCTGCGGCTTTGGGTCGGTAAAGCCTTTCGCTTCGCTTACTTGTTATATTTTATCATGGATTTTTAAAGAAGTACAGGACAAATGTCCCGTTTTGCAAAAATAAATTATCAGGTGGGGAAGTGGACAAATGTCCGGTTTGCCTAAAGTCAGGAAATCTACAACTTCTACAAATTAAATTACAACAAAACAACAAAACAACAAAAGGTTTTAAAATCTCCTAACATAAAAAAAGGTTTACGCGTGCATATCGTGTGTGAGTAATATGTATCCACGAGGGTGCGTGTCGTGCGCGTGTATCGCGTGTATATAATGTAAAACATTTCCACTTATACGAAACCCCTTCGATAATAACTATAGGTATGCAGGTGTGAGTAATCCAGTTGTATGTGGATATTTAAAGCAATACGAGTTGTTATATTTACGGTATAGGTGTATAATGTAGGTATATTAAAAGTAGGAGGTACAATTTATGAGAAAGCCGATTGAGAGTATTACGACATCACAAGAAATTATGTCGGAATTGATTATGTTGCACGAGGAACTAATCGCATTGGAAGAGAAGAAGTTATCAGCAGAGAAGGTATTTGACAAGTTATTGCACGAAACATTAGTCGTGGGTGTATCCAAAGAACGAGCTAAGTTGATGAGTGATCCGTTTGTAGCCACTCGACAATATGATAAAGCAATTGAGGTAAGAAGAGGGAAGGTCAAATCTTTGGAACTGGTAGTTGGGTCAAGAACGGGCATACCACTATCAGTGGATGTGATTAAGGCGACAGGGCCTAAGCAGTTTGCTACCTTGGCTTGGTTAATGCTAAGCAACGGACACTACTCTATGGAAGAATTAGAGGCTATGAGTGGACGAAGTAGGAAAGAAATACAAAAGGATATGCAGAAACTCGAGAAGTTAGGATTATTTACTCGGGTTAAAAAAGGGAAGTTCGTTAAAATGGAGGCAAACAGCGAAGGCGAGTACATCAAGATTTACGAATCAATAATTAATATTAGTGGAGTCAACTTCTCTTCTAATGAGAAAATAATATTTCTTACACTGGTGTCGCAATTACAACGAAAGGGAAACGATGGTCGTGTGACTGACGAATACATCACTCGTAAGACTGGAATGTCGAAATCTGTAATTAGTCGTACACTCATGGAGTTAGAAAGAAGAGGTGTAATTATTATACATAAGCCCACACAGAAACAAAGGTGTTTCGAGATACAAGGGATTAACTATTTTAGGTAGGTCTGTAGCCCAGTAGTAGCAAGGTGTACAACAACAACCCCCCTTTTTGACACACTACAAGTCTTATATACTATATATGTAGTCAGTCGATTTAGGGGGTTGTGTCTGTAGCCCAGTAGTAGCAAGGTGTACAGAGGCGAAGAAATTATAATAAAAATAGGAGGAACAAGTATGAGTAAAAAAAGATTATACCCGAAGGAATTCCCAAGAGGATTAGCATTAAGAGTAGAAGAGGAATTGTACTGGGATTTAAAAAAATATAACATCAAAGCCGGCGAGATTAGAACTATATTAAAAGAAGCGGTTGCGAAGTTGGAGAAAGGGGAAAAGCATGATTAGAACGGAAGACCACCAAATTTCTACAAGACTAAAAATACAGAAAGCAATCCCGATCAATCCAACAACAAAAACAACAAAAGAGTCCTCTAAATCATATAAAAAGATTTTAAAGCTCCACAAAGAATGCGGCGTAAATGGTTATGTAAAATTGACAGAATTCGAAGTAAAAAAGATAAGCAGGATTTTGCACGGTGTAGAAGATGACGACAAGAAGAACTATTTATTGTGGTTATGTTGGGCGGTTGCTTTGCTGGATAGAAATCTAGGTAGAAGTTGGACTAATTTTTATGTGTTTTATAATAGAGTTTTTGATGTATTCGTTTATTGGGGAAATGTTAGTATTGTAGAAGTTGAGAAAGAAATTAATAAGATAAATGATTTGATGTACGGAAAAACTAAAAGGTTTGATATTAAAGTTAGCCAATGTAGAAGAACAAGAAATTTTAGTTTCCACACAAAAGGAACTCCACCAGTTGACGAAAAGTATTGGGGACAATTTAAAAAAGGTTATGCAATACATCATGTTAAAGGTAATAAAACTGGAGAAGTCGAGAAGTTAGAAATAAATGACCACTACTTATTACATAGTTTAGGAAGAAGAAATTATGACAAGAAAAAGAAGTTTAAAAAATATGTAAAAATAAATTTGCAATGTTAGGCAAAAAGTAATAAACTTAGATTAAATAAAAAAGTAATTGATGAGTTTAACAAGCTGGCAAGCAAACACAAAATATATAGTAAGACAAGTTTATTAAATCAAGCACTTACAGAATTCGTTAATAAGTATAGTTAGAAAACAGGGATCCTCTTAAATACTGGGGGCTTTTTTTGTTATGTGGTGTAAAACTCAAATGCGGGGGGAAACTCGTGGCATCAGTATCTCCTATTCTTACGCACACTACACTAAACAGATTTATAAGTGATTACTTGACACGACTCAGAATGGTGTGAGAAATAAATATTTTTATGGTGGCTCAGAACTCCCGATTTTTGTGGCGAAAAAAAGTTCCACCTCTCAGGAAAAATTTTATAGTGGAAAAGAAGAGGGGGGGTACCTCGGAAAGGGGGAGGGGATTGGGGATATAGGGGATACCCGCACCAGCTCATAACCTATTTTTCGAAACTCATACACCAGTCAAAACGATGGATAAAACTCAAAATATTGGATAAAAAAATTACTCAATAGGTAGATAGTCGTCAGTTCTCAAACCCCTTCGATAATAATAATAGAACATATTAAACCGTGGAGGTAGAAGTTATGACAACGGAAGAAAAGAAAGAGTTTTTTAAAAAGTTATTGATGGAGTCGGACAGAGAAGATTTAGCAGAAATTAAACAACAAGTGGAGGTAAAAGATGATACAAGCAATAGATAAGGTGGCATTATTTTTAGAGCAAGCAGTAAGACCTACTGGAGATATGGACGACAAAGTGTGGGTAGCAGACATCACGGACGAGTACAACAAGTTATCGGGTAAAAATATCACTTCGGCAAGAGTAGGGCATGCATTAAAAAAAGCAGGTGTTAAGTCAGAACTTTGTAGAAGAAACGGAAGACACGGAACTGCTGCGATAGTAGGATCTATATTTGAGCCTACAAAAGAAAATGTGGGGTGGATCCATGACAAAGGTTAATTTAGAGTTATTCGGTCAAAAAGTGGAAACAGAATCTTTAGAATACAAGTGCAACTACCTAAATATCACAGGTGGGATAAAAAAAGTGCATACCGTTAAGGATAGAGGGTTGTATAAATTTGTAGATGTCATGATTGTAGAAGACCACATTAAGCAAAACGAGGTCAGGGATATATTAATAGCTTTAGGAATGGAGGTAGAAGATTGCAAGTAGACATCAGGAAAGAATACGCGGAATATAGCAACAAAGAGTTTAGGATTAACATCAGAGCCGGGATTAACCCCAGAGACAAGCATATTAAAATTACTAAGATTGCAACATCAGAGCCGCAAATAGTTCTAAAATATGTAGTAGCCGAGATGGATTATAAGATTATTAATAAAATTATTAACCCTTATAGGTTCGACTTTAAGCCTACCGGAATAAAAATAGTGGGTCATAGCTACAAGTCGAAATGTGGGGCCTGCGATGTGTTAGTAATAGGCCCTGATATTAACGGGAAAGTAAAAGTGGAGGTCATGACGGAAGGATTTGAGCCCATGGAGTTAGCAGACATCAAGAAGTTAACATCTGGAGAACTTACAACTAAGAGAGTAAAAGTTGCTAAGCCTGAGGTTAAGCCAGAAGCAGTAGAAAAAAAGCTGATTACATGTAAATTATTAAGCCCTGACAATGAGGTAGTAGAAATTACAGACCTCGAGTCATATTGCAAAGATAAAAATTTAGATTTTATAGCAATGGAGAAGTTAGCGAGAAAAGAAATTATCTTCTACAATGCATACAAACCAGTATAGAAATAAAAAAAGAAGCTCTTCCGTAATTGGAGGGGCTTTTTGTTTGTGCACGAAAGAAGTTCGAAGGTCAAAAGATTTGTTTATGGTTAAGGTCAAGGGCTTGATTGAGTAGAAAATGAGTAGATTACAGTTTTAGGTAGGGTTTTCGGTAGGGTTTATGTAAAACTGGGACTTAAACTGGGTAATTATGCATTTTAGTATATCGGTCGGATTGTGAGAAGGTCGCTCGGATCCGCTACATTCGTGGAACATAATTTACTCGACATATAATCGTACACGGAAATGATACAGGGGTATGCATAATGTGCAACTCGGAATTTGGATAGACCACACCCCTCGCTTTTGCTGCGGCTTTGGGTCGGTAAAGCCTTTCGCTTCGCTTACTTGTTATATTTTATCATGGATTTTTAAAGAAGTACAGGACAAATGTCCCGTTTTGCAAAAATAAATTATCAGGTGGGGAAGTGGACAAATGTCCGGTTTGCCTAAAGTCAGGAAATCTACAACTTCTACAAATTAAATTACAACAAAACAACAAAACAACAAAAGGTTTTAAAATCTCCTAACATAAAAAAAGGTTTACGCGTGCATATCGTGTGTGAGTAATATGTATCCACGAGGGTGCGTGTCGTGCGTGTGTATCGCGTGTATATAATGTAAAACATTTCCACTTATACGAAACCCCTTCGATAATAACTATAGGTATGCAGGTGTGAGTAATCCAGTTGTATGTGGATATTTAAAGCAATACGAGTTGTTATATTTACGGTATAGGTGTATAATGTAGGTATATTAAAAGTAGGAGGTACAATTTATGAGAAAGCCGATTGAGAGTATTACGACATCACAAGAAATTATGTCGGAATTGATTATGTTGCACGAGGAACTAATCGCATTGGAAGAGAAGAAGTTATCAGCAGAGAAGGTATTTGACAAGTTATTGCACGAAACATTAGTCGTGGGTGTATCCAAAGAACGAGCTAAGTTGATGAGTGATCCGTTTGTAGCCACTCGACAATATGATAAAGCAATTGAGGTAAGAAGAGGGAAGGTCAAATCTTTGGAACTGGTAGTTGGGTCAAGAACGGGCATACCACTATCAGTGGATGTGATTAAGGCGACAGGGCCTAAGCAGTTTGCTACCTTGGCTTGGTTAATGCTAAGCAACGGACACTACTCTATGGAAGAATTAGAGGCTATGAGTGGACGAAGTAGGAAAGAAATACAAAAGGATATGCAGAAACTCGAGAAGTTAGGATTATTTACTCGGGTTAAAAAAGGGAAGTTCGTTAAAATGGAGGCAAACAGCGAAGGCGAGTACATCAAGATTTACGAATCAATAATTAATATTAGTGGAGTCAACTTCTCTTCTAATGAGAAAATAATATTTCTTACACTGGTGTCGCAATTACAACGAAAGGGAAACGATGGTCGTGTGACTGACGAATACATCACTCGTAAGACTGGAATGTCGAAATCTGTAATTAGTCGTACACTCATGGAGTTAGAAAGAAGAGGTGTAATTATATACATAAGCCCACACAGAAACAAAGGTGTTTCGAGATACAAGGGATTAACTATTTTAGGTAGGTCTGTAGCCCAGTAGTAGCAAGGTGTACAACAACAACCCCCCTTTTTGACACACTACAAGTCTTATATACTATATATGTAGTCAGTCGATTTAGGGGGTTGTGTCTGTAGCCCAGTAGTAGCAAGGTGTACAGAGGCGAAGAAATTATAATAAAAATAGGAGGAACAAGTATGAGTAAAAAAAGATTATACCCGAAGGAATTCCCAAGAGGATTAGCATTAAGAGTAGAAGAGGAATTGTACTGGGATTTAAAAAAATATAACATCAAAGCCGGCGAGATTAGAACTATATTAAAAGAAGCGGTTGCGAAGTTGGAGAAAGGGGAAAAGCATGATTAGAACGGAAGACCACCAAATTTCTACAAGACTAAAAATACAGAAAGCAATCCCGATCAATCCAACAACAAAAACAACAAAAGAGTCCTCTAAATCATATAAAAAGATTTTAAAGCTCCACAAAGAATGCGGCGTAAATGGTTATGTAAAATTGACAGAATTCGAAGTAAAAAAGATAAGCAGGATTTTGCACGGTGTAGAAGATGACGACAAGAAGAATTATTTATTGTGGTTATGTTGGACTGTTGCTTTGCTGGATAGAAATCTAGGTAGAAGTTGGACTAATTTTTATGTGTTTTATAATAGAGTTTTTGATGTATTCGTTTATTGGGGAAATGTTAGTATTGTAGAAGTTGAGAAAGAAATTAATAAGATAAATGATTTGATGTACGGAAAAACTAAAAGGTTTGATATTAAAGTTAGCCAATGTAGAAGAACAAGAAATTTTAGTTTCCACACAAAAGGAACTCCACCAGTTGACGAAAAGTATTGGGGACAATTTAAAAAAGGTTATGCAATACATCATGTTAAAGGTAATAAAAACTGGAGAAGTCGAGAAGTTAGAAATAAATGACCACTACTTATTACATAGTTTAGGAAGAAGAAATTATGACAAGAAAAAGAAGTTTAAAAAATATGTAAAAATAAATTTGCAATGTTAGGCAAAAAGTAATAAACTTAGATTAAATAAAAAAGTAATTGATGAGTTTAACAAGCTGGCAAGCAAACACAAAATATATAGTAAGACAAGTTTATTAAATCAAGCACTTACAGAATTCGTTAATAAGTATAGTTAGAAAACAGGGATCCTCTTAAATACTGGGGGCTTTTTTTGTTATGTGGTGTAAAACTCAAATGCGGGGGGAAACTCGTGGCATCAGTATCTCCTATTCTTACGCACACTACACTAAACAGATTTATAAGTGATTACTTGACACGACTCAGAATGGTGTGAGAAATAAATATTTTTATGGTGGCTCAGAACTCCCGATTTTTGTGGCGAAAAAAAGTTCCACCTCTCAGGAAAAATTTTATAGTGGAAAAGAAGAGGGGGGGTACCTCGGAAAGGGGGAGGGGTTTGGGGATATAGGGGATACCCGCACCAGCTCATAACCTATTTTTCGAAACTCCTACACCAGTCAAAACGATGGATAAAACTCAAAATATTGGATAAAAAAATTACTCAATAGGTAGATAGTCGTCAGTTCTCAAACCCCTTCGATAATAATAATAGAACATATTAAACCGTGGAGGTAGAAGTTATGACAACGGAAGAAAAGAAAGAGTTTTTTAAAAAGTTATTGATGGAGTCGGACAGAGAAGATTTAGCAGAAATTAAACAACAAGTGGAGGTAAAAGATGATACAAGCAATAGATAAGGTGGCATTATTTTAGAGCAAGCAGTAAGACCTACTGGAGATATGGACGACAAAGTGTGGGTAGCAGACATCACGGACGAGTACAACAAGTTATCGGGTAAAAATATCACTTCGGCAAGAGTAGGGCATGCATTAAAAAAAGCAGGTGTTAAGTCAGAACTTTGTAGAAGAAACGGAAGACACGGAACTGCTGCGATAGTAGGATCTATATTTGAGCCTACAAAAGAAAATGTGGGGTGGATCCATGACAAAGGTTAATTTAGAGTTATTCGGTCAAAAAGTGGAAACAGAATCTTTAGAATACAAGTGCAACTACCTAAATATCACAGGTGGGATAAAAAAAGTGCATACCGTTAAGGATAGAGGGTTGTATAAATTTGTAGATGTCATGATTGTAGAAGACCACATTAAGCAAAACGAGGTCAGGGATATATTAATAGCTTTAGGAATGGAGGTAGAAGATTGCAAGTAGACATCAGGAAAGAAT
>CBDCGX010000012.1:0-2543 GCA_965216965.1 Spirochaetia bacterium
GAAGACAAAGATAACACCATGCATCTACATTTCTATTATTCGTACAATAAACTGACCTCACTGTATTTTGTTTTCCTTTTCTTATTATTTTTATTTCTAACCCCTTTCACTCATTGAGCTATTTCTTATTCTACACCATGATTGGTTTAACAAAAGCCATGGTATGAGCTATCCTGTCTATGGAATGGTGCAAATTAAAGATCCCTTGCTCTAATTAAAGACAGTATTCCATGTAGTGTCGGCAGCAGGTTTCCTTTACTGACACCAACTGTCTATTATACATTTAACCCTTTCTCTGTCATTCTCTCTCTCTTTATCTCACTCGCTCATTCCATTATCCCTTTACTGTTTTCTTCATAAATCAGATGCCCAGACTATATTTGAAATACAGGAGCAAGATGTAGCTCTATGATAGAGCATCTGCTCATGGTGCAATGGGTCTTCGGATCGATCCCTCATGGTAGACCAATTGAGCTAAATATCTCGTTCCAGCCAGTGTTCCATGACTGGTATGGGGATGGTGCATATAAAATAACCCTTGCTGCTAATCGAAAAGGGTATTCCATGTAGTGGCAGCAGAGGGTTTTCTTTCTGACTATCTGTGGTCCTTTACCATAGGTCGGATGCCATATAACTGTAAATAAAATGTCTTGAGTCAGTCATTAAATAAAGAATGTCCTTCCTTCCTTCCTTATATTTGGAATAGTTTTTCACACCAGTAATCAGCTATAGGGGCATTTCACAGTAATTGAGCCATCAAAATTTCAAAATAAAACTATGAAATCTTCCAATATAATTGCATTCTTTTGTCACACAAATACCCAAATGCCAGAAAATTACAATTTTCAGATTTTGATACACTGTTATCCTATCATAAATTAGCATATATTAGCTGTGATACAGGAATCACTGTCACGGAGGGGAAAATAAAAAACAGCTGCTATCTAACAAATTTAGAATGAAAATGAAAAAGAAATATGGAGACATAAAGACATTTACATACTAATTCAGATGGATAAAAGTTTTGTCACATTAGTATTAATTTGAAGAACTTATGGCTTGTCCAAAAGTTAATTTTCCCCTCCGTGACAAAATGAGGTAAAAAAGTTTAGATAATTTGAAAACTGTAACAAGAGACTTGTCTATAATTTGTAAAGTTCTGAGTCATGGTTCACTCAATCAATATGGAAAATAAAAATAGTTGATTTTCAAATAGTTTTATATTTATTTATAGAAAAAGTAATGTCACGGAGGGGAAATTTTGTCACGGAGGGGAAGTTTTCTTTAAAAAAATAATCTTTCCAATACCTTTGCATACATGTTTATTTGCATTTAATGGTTATTACTTCATTTCATGGGTAACTAATATTATTATTAAAAGGTAACTAATATTATTAACCTGTATCTGGGTCTATTAGAATGTAGCTCCAGAGTACCTTTTGAATAGACCCAAATATGGATAATAATATTAGTGACCTTTCAATAATAATATTAGTTACCTTTCATGGGGTCATACATGAGGTAATAACTGCTTTCATTAAGAATAGAGGATTATGGGTTCATTATATATCAGCACTGAGCATGCTCTTATGAGCCATGCATTGTAGGTAATATATTCCATGTGCTTACAAAATATATAACATCTCTCTCATAACTGGTATAAATAATAGCATAAATCATGAGTTCAAGCAAGGAAAGGACAAAGAGAGAGAGAGAGAAATGTTTTATTTAACGACGCACTCAACACATTTTATCTACGGTTATATGGCGTCAGACATATGGTTAAGGACCATTCTGATAGCGAGAAAGGAAACCCGCTGCCGCCACATAGGCTACTCTTATCGATTAACAGCAAGGGTTCTTTTATATGCACCATCCCACAGACAGGATAACACATACCACAGCCTTTGTTACATCAGTCATGGAGCACTGGCTGGAACGAGAAATAGCTCAATGGGTCTATCCCATGAAGGATCGATCCGACGACCCATCGCACCATGAGCGAATGCTCTACCTCTGAGCTACGTCCCGCTCCCAAAAAAAAGGACAAAGAAGTACAGGGAAAAGTTAAAAGAAGATGAAGAAAAGTACAAAGAAGAAAAGTCAAAAAGGTGTACTCTTTCAAAAGACAACACAAGATTTAAACTGATATGTTCTAACTTCATAGAGGCATATCATTACTGTACATAATATATAAGTACTAAGACTTGTTTGTTTAAAAAATGCCCTAATATACATGTACATCCAAGTTGTTACAGTTAATAAAAAGTGTACTATGAATATACACTATATACACTGTGATTTTGTAGAGGAAATACATTGAAAAGTTGTATGGACAAAATGTTCCCCTCCGTGACTTCCCCTCCGTGACACTAGTCCCCTCTGCTTTTCATTTATTTGAGGGAAAAGAAAAGCGAGAAAGATTTTATTCTTCCTTGTTTATGAGAGTTGAATGATTAGGCAATCAATAAAAACTATGATCAACATTGTTACTGTTATACATTCAGAGAATCAGAAGGTACTTTATGAGTTTCAAAATATCA
>CBDCGX010000013.1:0-1658 GCA_965216965.1 Spirochaetia bacterium
TTTTCTATATTAAAAATAGATAACAAAACATTTGATATAGTTGAAATTTTGATAGCTGATGAACCGGTGAACAGAGTACTTTAATGATAAATATGAAATAGATAAAATAATTGAGGAGTGGTGGACAAGCTCAGGTTGTATTGTTCCCGATATTGGGTTCAACATACCAAAATGGTATATTTCAAATAATCGCACAAATAAGACATCAAAATGGAAGAGAAGAGTCTTTTGGCGAATTAATATACCTTGCTCCATTATGTATTGATGTTGGTAATCCAATAATTACAGCAGAAGCAATAGACGTTTCATAGAAGCAGATTAAGATATGCATTATAAAAAGGAATAGATATGTCTAAAATAATAAATGGCGTAGGAATAAAAACATACGATGATATAATATTTGAAAGCCACAAGCTAAGAGATTCAATAGATTCTGTTACGATTCCTATTGATATAATAAAAGTCTCAGGTTCTATTTTTTTATCTATAGAACTTGATATTGGTTTGCTTCAAGAACAGTACTCTTCTTTCTATTTTACTATAGCAAGAACAAGAGATATGAATACCGGTAAGATATTGTCTGAATTTATCATAAATGAAAGTCCTATTATTGATGGTAATGCTGAGAGTCAGGCGTATTTTGAGTTACTACTTATTAGTGGAACTCTTTTGAAAAACAAGAACGGTTCATTCTCTTTTTTCTCATATAATATTAAACACTTCGATGATAACTTCGATGATTCAACTTTTGATTTAAAAATAAGTACATTCAATTCTACATTTTCCTCATTTGTTAGAGAGGAGTTTCAAGACATAACAATAAACGGAAGATTGGTTAATCCGTACCTTGAGGTATCACCAAGAAGATATGATGAAGATACTGCATATTTCTATATTGAAGGTGATAACTATGATATTGCTATGGCCAAATACAATGTAACAAAAAAAGAGTATATATCATCAGAGGGTCAGCAACCATCAACTACAAATCCTGGAAGAATAAGAGGATCTTTTGTTATGGGTAAACAAAGACTAGCCATTGTTTGTTTTGAATTGTGTATGATGATATATGATGCAGATACAAATATATTTATAAGGGAAGAAGTATATGCTAATATAACTGGAGTAGATACGAACATGATCTTTCCATCTGAATCTTTCCTTTCTGCAACATCAAACATTCTTTTTAGTAAAGATGTTGGGTACAGTGACTACACTATGTTCAATATGGAGAACCAATACGGAAATGGTCTTTATACTCTTAATATAACAAGAGAAAAAACAATTATGATATCAAGACTTAATCAACTTGATTTTGCCAATGAATTGAATAATGCATCTGAAGCTATAGTTAATTGCTCAATGCCTATTGGTGAAAAGATGTATGCTTCTGAGTTCAGGCCTGGAAGACCAAAATATATAATAGCAACAAATATTTTGAATACATATGCCTCGACACGCGCAGATGATTATGATGAAATAGGTATAATATCTTCTCACTATGATAATAGATATTTTATTGCTTTACCTTATCTTTTTGGCGCAACGGTTTCCATTGATGTGTATAATGAAAATGATATTATTATCGACTCAGTAGTTCAAAGAAATGAAGTTCATTTACTTCTTAGTCTTGAAATAAATCCAGTCAATGGAAAGAT
>CBDCGX010000014.1:0-103286 GCA_965216965.1 Spirochaetia bacterium
AACAGGGAAAACAGCTTCTCCAGGAGAAGCCAATGATGTTCATGAAAAAATAATACGAGAACGAATTACACAAATGTATGGAGATGGGAGAGCAAATAATATTACTATTATATATGGAGGCTCTGTAAAACCTGACAATGCAGAAAGTTTGTTTGCTGAACCACACATAGATGGTGCCCTTGTGGGTGGGTGCATCGCTTAATGCGGAGTCATTCTTATCAATTATTAAGGCGATGAGGTAAAAATAAAATCCCATGGAAATACTAATAGGTGTGCTAATAGGATTATTAGTAATTAATTGTATATTGCTTGTACTCATTATTCTTATCCAAGACGATGGGTCTGAAGGTGCGGGGATAATATTAGGTAGTGCTGCATCTCAGCAGTATGGAATAAGGAAAGGAAATATTGTAACGAGAACTACAAGCATACTTGCTTTCTTTTTTATTGTGATTTCTTTTTCACTTGCCGTGCTATTTAAGATTTCTGATAATTCACAAGGACTAGAGAAATCTATTAAGAAAACACAGGAAAGCGAACAAACAGATTGGTGGAAGATAGAAAATAATTCTAATTTTACAAATAATGCTGAGAAAGATAGTAAAACTGGAAGTGCTTCACAATTTACTATCTCTTCGGAGGAAGAAATAATAAAAAGTAAAGATCTACAAAAAAAATAAAAGGATAAACATGTGTGAATAATTACTATCATCTTTTTAGATATACCACAAGAATCTTCAGAAATAGAAATTAAAAAAGCATTTAGAAAAAAGATAAAGCAAATCCATCCAGACGTGGCTGGAAAAGCGTGTGCGTTTAATAATAGAGTATTGGTACAACTTATTAAAGCCTCAAAAATACTCCTTAATTCTCAATATCGAAAGGAATATGATTCTGCATTAAATAATAGTAAAAAATATTTTTATATTTCTTCATATAATATAAAATCTAAAAAAATCAAAACCTTTGATTATGAAGCTTTTCTAAGAGAAAGAAAACATATTTTCTCATATAAAGCAAAAATGTTCCTATATGATATAGTAAGCAAAGAAGGTCACGAAGCTGCAAAAATATATGTGGGAGATTAAAAATACAGGGATGCTTAATCAACTAAGAAAAGAATTAGGAAATTATGATTACTTTGATTCAATTTTTTTGCTTGCAGAATATTATCATACCAACAAGAGAAAATATAATATAAATGAGGCACTTTCTTTATATGTAATGCTTGGTGATCTTGAAGAAGAATTGTATTATTTTAAAGATTATATGAATGAAGTTGCTGAAAGAATATTATATATTTTAAATAAAAATGATGTCAAAAACACTCAGTACATATTGCTAAAAATGACAAATTGGAATCTTTCTTGTTCAAATAAAAAAAGAGTAAAAAATCAACAAAAAACAGCAAAAAATAGAAAAAAACTGTTACAATGAAGTGATTAAAGTATGAAACCTTGTTTGCATACAAAACTATAAATTATGGAGTAATGTTAAATTAAGTGGTTATTAAAAAAAGAAATATTTTAGCAGTTTTTGCATTTTTGTTGATTTTCTCTTTGCAGTTAGGTGCACAAGTTTTAGATAAGACAGTTGTAACTGTTACTTTGTATAAAACAGAAAACATATCTCAATCTAAACTCAAGGGACAATATAAAATATGGCAACAGCAAACTCAAAAGGTTCCCACAGACGAAGATAAGAAGAGTATCCTTGAAGCTACTATTAATGATGTTCTCATTATGCAAGCGGCACGAAAAGATAGAATATTCGCTACTTCGCAACAAGTTGATGAGGCTTTTAATATACAAAAGCAATCTTTAGGCACCTCCAATTTCTGATGGTGATTTTAAAAACCTTATAGAACAGCAAACAGGTTTGGTATGGAAGGATTTTAAAAAGAGTGTAGAAAATAAAATAATACAAGAACAATATATTGTTAAAAAATATGGAAGTAAAATTAAAAATTTCGATGCTCCTACCGATAAAGAAATTAAGAAACTATATCAACAATATGCTCAAAATTTTACTAACCCTGCAATGTTAAGAGCATCTCATTTATTCTGGGATACTAGGTCTTCTCCCGTAAATAAAGAAACGAAAAAAAAAGATGCCTATGCAATGGCATCAAAGATTAATGGTAGTGCAAAAACCTTTGATAAATATTTCAAGAAATCTCTTGACGATATTAGCTACCAAGGTAGAGATATGGGCTATATAATAATGGAGCCGCGCACTCAAAATGTATTAGGAACTAGTTTTATTGAGGCATTGTTTGATCTTAATGAGGGAGATGTAAGTTCTGTTCTTGAATCAAAAAGTGGTTTTCATATTGTAAAAATTACAGATAAACGAGATCCAAAATTATTGACATTAAATGATCCTATTTTTCCTGGAGAAAAGGTAACTGTAAAACAGCGAGTAAAAGATCTTCTTCTTCAACAAAAACAAATAGAACAATTTTTAAAACTTGTAAAGGAGGAAGTTGATTTTCTCAGAAAAAAAGCGAAAATTAAATATTTTAAAAAAAATTTATAGACTACTTTAGTAATGGAAATTATATAAATAATGATATCCCGATATAAGCAACGTCAGTTTTGTGTGCAAGCTATATATGCGTGGCAAGTGTCAGGAGTAGTGCATCGTAATTTATATAAAAATTTCTTATGGATTACAAAAGTTAAAAAGGAAGATATTAAATATACGATTACTCTTTTTGATGCTACCGTGAAAAATAAGGAAAAAATAGATGCATTGTGGGATCCTATTACCCATAAAAAAAATATAATAATAGAAATAGAAAAAGCAATAATTAGAGTTGCGGTGGCAGAAATGTTTTTTGTTGATGTATATGTTGAAAGCGCAACTATTATTGATGAGTTTGTTAAAGTGGCTCAATTATTTTCTTCTGATAAATCATATAGGTTTGTTAATAGGATTTTAGATATTTTAAAAGATAAAAGAGATAATTACTATGGGGAAAATGCATAGTTCAAAGACAAGAAAAATATTTTTTATTATTAGTATAAGCATATTTGTAATTGCTATGGGGGGGGGGGGATATTATTATGCAACGCGGAATACTTCTAAACAGTTTTTACAGACATTAAAAACTGCTGAAGTATCTACCGATACATTAAAGGGGAATTGGGCATTACTTGCTTCAAAAGCACAAACCCCTTTACATTTTCTTATTCTTCTCAAACGGCTTGATGTAGCTCAATTAAAAGATGAATATAGAAAAACACTTGTAAGAGCACTTTGGAAATACCCGCGGATGCAAAGTTTCTTAATATTAGCACTTGAATATACTATAACAGCATATAAAAACAGCCTTGTTGTAGAAAAAAATCTATTTAAAGAATACATAGAAGAGAATATTGGGATATTGTGGGGGCGATATCCCAATCTAGTTCGTTTATATTACATACTTCGCACAAAAAATAATAAAGAGGTTTTAATAGATAATGTGTTTATAACAGATGATATATTGCGTGTTTACAAGAAAATTAATAATACTACAGTGAGATCAAAAGACTATTTAATGCTGTGGAATACAATGGGAAATCAGTTGTTTTTATATGCAGCGGCAGTATATGCTCAAAAAGAAGGCGATTTAAAATCTGCAAAACAATTATATACGCAAGTGGATAAAAGATTTCTTACTCAAAATATAAAGTTAAGAAATGCTGCATTGTTTTTTAGAGACACAGCGAATTTAAAACAAATTTCAGAATATACTAATTCTCTTCAAGCTGCTTTAGATCTTGCATCTGTGCATACAGTGTTATATCAATATAAACAAGGATATAGAGTGCTTCAAGAATACAATAACACACATAAGAATCAAAAAATATTTCCAATAGAGTGGTATCTTTTATATCTTTGGTTAGCAATTCAGAAAGCAAAATTATATTCAAGGTATGAATGTCTCTGATATAGAAGAAATGTATAAAGAAGCATTATTGCAATATCCCAATGATGAAATTCTTTTGTATTATCGTTATGTATTTTTGTATATAACCCATAAGGGGATAATCCCCAAGGAAGTAATTTTAAATGTTTTTCCCGAAGAGTTTTTAAAAACAGATAAAAAACTAGAATTGCTTATGTTTTTGCAAAAAAAAGAAATTACTACAGAGCAATTTTTAGCATATATATGGAGTATTATAAATAATATTTCTAAAAATGAAAATAAAGAAGAATTTACATACTGGAAGAATCTCTTGGGGAGTTTTGTTTTTATTAAGCAAATCATATGATGATTTTAAAATTTTATTAAACAGATATCCTACAGATATGAATCTTATGATTTATGATCTTATCTTTTCTATGCAAAGAAATAGTAATATTCTTGTACAGAAAAAAATTAACAAAATAGAACAAGATGGTAATTATAATTTTCCATGGTGGTATTACCTTAATGTTGGGATATGGTTGTCTAATAGTAACAAAAAAGACGATATAATATATGCGAAAGAATATCTCAATAATGCAGAAAAATTATATACTCCATATATAAATAGGAGTGTGTGGTTTCTCTACATATGGGCACAACAGGCACGTAATGCAATATTGCTTAATGATTTAGAAAGAGCACAACAGTATATTTCTAAAATACAATTGAAAGATAGTGTTTTCCCCTATATATATCAATTAGAACAACAACTTTCACATCTGTCTCAAACAGAATAATTTATATCTTGAAAGAAGAGAATCCTATCTTAATAAAAATGGTTTTCATGTCTTTGGGAATGGGTGCAATAAATTGTTTGTTTTTACCTTTGTAAAGTTTTATGTCTAATTTCCATGAATGGAGACAAAGAGAAAGCGTTTCTTTTTCTTTCTTGTTCATGCGCGAATATAAAGGGTCTCCCAATATAGGACAGAGAATGTATTTTGCGTGCACTCGTATTTGATGTGTTCTTCCCGTATATATATTCCATTTAAGAACACTATATAAGTTATTGCTATAGAGTACTATATATTCTGATTTTGCCCACTTCCCTTTTGAGAGGTGAACCATAAATGATGTTCTCTTTTTTTGATTTCTTACAATATATGTTTCTATGACTTTCTGGGCTATATTTTGGTGAACCCTTTACTATTGATAGATAGTTTTTGACTACTTTTCTCTTTTTAAATTCTTCGGAATAATATATATGAGAATCTTTTGTTTTTGCTATAACTAAGAGTCCAGAAGTGTGTTTGTCTATTCTATGAACGATTCCTGCACGATGGTTTTCGTATTCTTCTTTCGTATAATCGTGCAATTTATGAAATATTGCGTGAGCAACTGTTCCCTTGTATGCATTTATTCCCGCGTGAACTACTTGCCCTTGAGGTTTGTTTAAGATGAAGAGTGTATTTGTCTTCGTATATAATAGGGGGCAATAATGCATTAGAATCAGATTTTTGTTGAATAATATTCTGTTCTTTTATATCTGTAAAAAAAGTTAATATTATATAGTCTTTATATGATATTTTATAAGAAAATTGTACTTTTTTATTGTTGACCATAATATTAATGCAGTACTTTTTAAGTTGTGATCTATTCATAGATATTGGCAATGGTAGTGTGCTTGCAAATATGTCCAACCGTTGAGAGTGTTTATGTATGACAGAAAATGCTATTGAAAATGTATGCTGGTTATTCATAAACTTTTATTTAACATTACGCATTTTTAATAAGTATTCCTAGTGAATTCTTCCTTGAAAATATCTTCAAGTGATTTTTTCTTGGTATTCTTTACGACTGCTATGATAAGATCTATCATTCCTACTGTAAGAGATATTCCAAGTGATGTAAGCAATATTATTGACACTTCATCTGAAGTGTAGGGGGGGGCATCGGCTCCTTTAAAAAAAAGAGGGAGATATTGTGATTTAAAGTATCCTGCATTTTTACTTTCAACAATTGTTCTATATGTGTCAAATATTGCTGTACTAAGTATTATAGAAAATGGGAAGCTACCAACGGACACTGCCAAGAATCGAAATGCAAAGTACATCCAGTCTTCAAATTCATTAACATTGTATGGTTCGGGATCTTTATTTACATCTTTGGAGATAAGGTATTCTGGTGCTTTCAATGAGTAGGTATTGCTTTCCTTTTTGGAAGAATGTTCTTTTGCGTAAAGAATTGGAGTAAGTAATATGAAAATGCTTACATATATAACAAATATATATTTCATTGTCATGTTTTTTTTCCAAACAAAGCAGTTCCTATTCTAAGCATTGTTGCACCCTCCTTTATTGCAATGGGGAAATCATTACTCATTCCCATAGAAATTTCAAGCGGTTTTGACAGTTTGAGTTCTTTTTTAAGCCTTTCTGCCCATATCCTTGTTTCTCTAAAGCAAGATGTGATGTAATTAATATTGTTGGTATGAGGTCCAATACACATAAGCCCTCTTATTCCTAGAGTGTTCGTTGAGTTAAGGAGTTGAGCTGCTTCTTTTAAATCTATAAAGTCTTCAAATCCGTGTTTTGTCATTTCTCCAGTTAAATTTATTTGAAAGAAAACATTTTTTGTTTTAGGTGTATTTAAAGAAAGAAAATATACATCCAGCAATTCTTCTGTAAGAGAAATAGAATCAATGCTCTGTATACAACTAAATATAGTAAGTGCTTTTTTTATTTTATTTTTTTGGAGTGTTCCAATGAGATGTAATTCTATAGCATTGCAAGGCAAGAATAATTGTGAGGTAAATTTCTGATATGCTTCTTGCACAGTACTTTCTCCAAAAAGTCGCATTCCTATATGATAGAGAGCAAGTATGGATTGTTCTGTTTGTTTTTTAGTTACAGTAAGGATTCTAATAGAGTCCGGGTTTCTTTTATATATCTTTGCTATCTTTCTAATTTCGCTAAGAAGTTCCATATGGGATTTTTGAAGTTGATGAGCTAAAACACTTGTTGACATATTCACAATATTAATATTATAATAACAAAAGAAGGAAGGTGATGTATATAAATACTCAAAATTCACAATGGAAAGTTAAGCTAAACTTTGCAGAAATGCTTAAAGGTGGTGTCATTATGGATGTAATTAATGCTACTGAGGCAAAAATTGCCGAAGATTCGGGAGCACAAGCTGTTATGGCACTTGAGCGAGTTCCTTCAGATATTCGTAGAGATGGGGGAATAGCACGCATGTCTGACCCTAAAATAATTAAAGAAATACAAAAGGCTGTAAATATACCAGTAATGGCTAAATGTCGAATTGGACATACGGTAGAAGCCCAAATATTACAAGCATTAGAAGTGGATTTTATAGATGAAAGCGAGGTTTTAACACCTGCTGACAATAAATACCATATATATAAACACGACTTCATTACACCATTTGTATGTGGATGTCGAAATCTTGGTGAAGCACTGAGAAGAATTGGAGAAGGTGCAGCTATGATACGGACAAAAGGCGAGGCGGGAACAGGTGATATTGTTGAAGCGGTAAACCACATGAGAATGGTTATACAAGAAATAAAATTACTAACAACACTTTCCCCAGAAGAAATTATGGCAAAAGCGAAGGAAATGGGAGCTCCATATAATCTTGTAAGGGAAGTTTCTCAAACAGGAAGATTGCCTGTTCCTCACTTCTCTGCAGGTGGTGTTGCAACTCCTGCAGATGCGGCACTTATGAGATTTTTAGGAGCTGAAGCTGTGTTTGTTGGTTCTGGCATTTTTAAATCAGACAACCCTCCTAAACGGGCAAAAAGCATTGTGGAGGCAACTGCTCAATACGACAATCCTGATGTTCTTGCAAAAATCTCTTATGATTTAGGAGAATCTATGAGTAGCATAGCAGCTTCAACTTTACCTGAGTCTGAAAAACTTTCTTCACGCGGATGGTAAGAATATTATGGCATGCGTTATTTTGATTAGGCATAGTTGTATTGAAAATAATAATGGGTGTTCGTAGAAAAAAAATAGGAATACTTGCACTGCAAGGAAATTACGAACAACATGCTTCTGTTCTTTTAGCTCTTCTAAAATCTTCTTCTAAATATTCTCATGTGGATTTTTATTATATAAGAAAAGAAAATGATATTAACGAAACTCCGGATGCTCTTATTATTCCGGGGGGGGAAAGTAGCACGCTTGCTATACTTATGGAGAATCTACATATAACAAAGAAAATAAAAATGATCATTAATCAAGACACCCCCGTATTTTCTACATGTGCAGGAGTTATATTGCTTGCAAAAACTGTAGAAATAAAAAATTACAGTAAAAGCATAGGCAATGTAAGCATTGAGAAAGGAGCATTAAACATTGCAAATATCACGGTGCTTCGAAATGCTTATGGAAGACAGAATTTTAGTTTTTTTGCAAGAGTCTCCTTTTTAGAAGATAAAATAGTAGAAGGGATGTTTATTCGTGCTCCCATTATTTCTAATATAAGCAGAACTGTTACAGTGTTAGCAAACTATCATGACAATCCAGTTATTATAAAAGAAAAAAACATGCTTATGTCAACGTTCCATCCAGAAGCTGTAGAAGATATGACTTTGCATAAGTACTTTTTGGATACATTTGTTATGTAATTTTAGTGTTTTACTATTTCTATTGTTATTTGTTTTGCTATGTGCTCTAAATGTTTTTTTGCTTGAGCTGATATATTCAAAGTATTAATTTCCCTTTTGATTGAATCTTCTAAACCTTTAGATTTTTTATTTATTTCTCCCCACACTTCCCATTTATTAGCGCATTCCAACAAGGTTGTTATGTTTTTCTTGGTAATAGTGCCTTCTAAAAGCACATTAAGTTTTGCTTGTTTAGAATATTTTTTTTGCCTGTTTATAAAACATTGCTTGTAAAAACGTGTTTTTTTTTCGTTTTATATCGGACCCTTGTGTTTTTTTACTTACGTTGCTATCGTAAAGATCAAGAACATCATCTTTAATTTGAAATGCAATACCAAGAAGACCGCCAAGTTTCTCAATTTTTTTAATTTCTTTACTATCTATGGAGCCCTTTTTGCATGAATACATATATGCCAATACAAGAGGAAGAGTGAAAGTATAATAGCCTGTTTTCCCTTTATACATTTTTAGTATTTTTGGCATGCTTGGTTTTTCTTTTGTAATTTCCCAATGTATATCATCCATTTGAGCTACGCCTACTTTGCAAATATAATCGCATACTATTTCTATAGTATGCCCCACGGTTTTTTGAGGCATAATCATGCTTAATAGTTTTATAGCATAGGAAAATACTACATCACCTAGGCATATTGCAAGTGCTTCGCCATGTTTGTGCATTGTAGTACGAGAAAAAGATGAATGTAGATGCTGTTCCGCAAGAAGAATATGCATGCTGGCCATTCCTCTTCGTAATAATATCTTTGTCCATTATGTCATCGTGTATAAGCAAAAAACTTTGCAATAATTCAAGTATTGCAGCGAGTACATAAATATCTTTTTCTTTTTGCAATGATAATGTAGCATTATATATGTGTTTATAGGAATATACGCATAGGAGACCTCTATTCATCTTTCCAGCAAGTATATAAGGGAGAAGATGTTTTTTTATAGTTTTTCTCCATTGGGGGTGGTTTTCTTCGGTTATATCACAAATATTTGAAATACACTCTTTGAGTGTAGAAATAAGCATTGGTTTATAAATAAGTGTGAAATCAGAAAATTGCATATATTATATTATAAAACTATAAGTATGTTTATTTGCTATGAAAAAAAAATCTAATTTAGAAAAATAAGGACTTGCAATACTAATGCTATATTTTTATAATTAATATAAAGGAAATAATAAGAGGTTTTATATATGGCACATAAAAAAGGTGGTGGAAGTTCTAGAAATGGAAGAGATTCTAATTCCCAAAGACTTGGAGTAAAGAGATTTGGAGGTCAAAATGTGAATGGAGGAGAAATTCTTGTAAGACAACGGGGAACAAGAATACATCCAGGAGATAACGTTGGCAAAGGGAAAGATGACACATTGTTTGCTATGTGTAGGGGAACTGTCTCTTTCAAAAAGAAATATGGAAGAAGTCATATTTCTATATTACCAATTGTTTCGTAGAAACAATATTAATGACAATTAGAAATAATTATTACTATTAAATTAATATGTACACTTAAGTGAAGGATTTTGCAGATATAGTTACTGTTACCCTTATTTCAGGGAAAGGCGGAGCAGGCTCTGTGAGCTTTAGGCGTGAAAAATATATTCCTAAAGGTGGACCTGATGGTGGCGACGGAGGAAAAGGTGGCAATGTTATAGTAAGAACTTCTATTCATCGCCGTACTCTTAGATATCTCTGGCACAAAAGAATACACAAAGCTCAGGATGGGGAACATGGCAAAAAACGTCAAAAACATGGGAAAGATGGAGATGACCTTCTTATAGAAGTACCGTTAGGAACAGTAATAAAAGATCCTGAAACAGGGGAATATTTGTGCCGAACTTTTTTCTCAAGACGATTCTATAATATTGCTAAAAGGAGGAAAGGGAGGAAAAGGGAATGTTCATTTTAAAAGTTCTACACACCAAGCTCCTACATATGCCCAATCAGGAATGCCAGGAATGGAGCGAGGTTTTGTATTTGAATTAGAACTATACTCTGATATCTGTTTTGTTGGCTTGCCTAATGTTGGAAAATCTACTTTATTGAAAGCGTTAACAAATGCAAATCCTAAAATTGCTAATTATCCGTTTACTACACTTATCCCAAATCTTGGCACTCTTGTTATTCATAATAGAGAGATTATTCTTTCAGATATACCAGGTCTTATAAAAGGTGCCTCAGAAGGAAGGGGGTTATCTTTTCATTTTTTAAGGCATATACGAAGAGCTGCTTGCATAGCGTATGTCCTTGATGCATCTCCCTGTGTTGATAAGGAAACTGTGATAGAAATAATAGGGGGGCAGTATGAGCTTGTTTGTAAAGAAATCAGCAAATATAATGATGTGCTTGCTGACAAACCGATACTGATTATTATAAGCAAACTAGATATTGCTTTAATTGATGCTGATAGTATCATTTCAATTCTTCAAGAATATTTTAAGACTATGGAGATACATCAATTGGGAATATGTGCTGTGTCTGCATATACGATGAAACACATGCATATATTAGAAGATATGTTGTATAGAGCTGCTCTTTAATATATGAAAAATGAAACTATTTTCTTTATAAAAGACATTGTAATACAACATTGTGATTATTGAATTTTTTTTAATGTATGATATAAAATAAATAAAGAAAAAATAAATGGATTTTTTAGCAATTTTTGGGGGAAGTTTTAATCCTTTTCATAATGGACATGCTCATATAATACAATATGTTTTTAATCATACAAGCTATGAACATATAATGCTTGTTTGTAATAATAAAAATCCTTTAAAAACAATAGAAACATGTTCTACTAATCTTCCCAGTGCTAAACAACGATTAGAAATGCTTGCACTTGGAATTAAAAACATGTTTCATGTATCAATATATAGTGGAGAAATAGAAAGGGGGGGGATTTCTTACACGATAGATACAGTTATAGATATTTATAGAAAAAATATTTTTAATATCAAAACTCCTCCCACTATATCTGATATTAAAGAGGCTATAAATTCAAAGAATGTGGCAAGGGTTGGACTTATAATTGGTAGCGATATTATTGAAGATCTTCATCGTTGGTATAGAGTAGATGATCTTTTAAGTGTGACTACCTTGCTCATATTTCCACGAGCTGAATTTTATAAAACGTCACACCTTCTTGTAAAAAATCTCTGTGGTAATATAAAAGCTGATACAATAGAATACCATTTATTTTCGCCTGAAGAAATGATTTCTATTTCATCACATGATATTAGAATGTCTGGAGAGAAAGATAATTATTCCATATATAAAAGTAGTATTCCAAAGTTAGTATATAAATATATACAAGAGAGAAAATTTTATATAAAATCACATAATATGTGATTTTATATAAAAAAAGATTAATAATATTGAGTAAAAAAGAAAAAAACGATATGTTTTAAGTAATACAATTGCAAGGATGTTATATAACTATGCATATTTATTTGTCATGTTAAGTAAATTCAACTTTAAATGAAGGAAATATTATGAAAAAGAAAAGAAATTATCTAAAGGCATTATTAATAATGGTACTTGGTTTTAGTTTTATAGCTTGAAAAGTAGACGTTGTAACCGATGGCAATACACTACTTCCTGTTCAGCCATCATTTTTGATAGGTTACGAAACTGGAACTTTACCAAATGCAAATACACCTTTTAGGCCAAAGGAGATAATCATTAAAGATTTTTCTGAACAAAACAATATTGATCTTGATGCATTTACAATAACAATACAAACAAAGGAAGAGATTGAAACCTGTTTTTTTTATTGTTACAAAAGATAGCTCAAAAGGAAAAATAACGTTAGAAACAGCACTCACACCAACTATAGGAGAGTATTACGTAGTGTTTGCTTCTAAAAATGGAAAAAACACACACAATAAAGATAAAATCTTTCGATTCTTTATAGGGAATACATTGGGGAATGCTAGCATTACCATTGATGACAATGGGGATAGTTTTGTTATAAATAATGCTATAACTACTATTTACCAATTTGGATATAATTTTAGCGTATTTACATCGGTTGTTCCCCTGTTTCTCTTGTTGAAATACATCAAAATGACTTTAGATTGAGTAAACTAACGAGCATTACTTTTGAAAGAAATGTTGAGTTAATTGGTGCGCTAATGCTTTTGCTGCTAGTAAATTAACAAGTCTTACTATACCAGATTCTGTTACTTTAATAGGTAATGATGTTTTTCGGAGTAGTATTTTTACAAAGGGTATTTGTATCACAAAGTCTATATGACTCATTGGGTGAAAGACGGGTAACTCTTTTTAGGTTTAGAAACAGTGTCGCTTTTAACGTAAGAGAACCATTATCAAGTAATTAGGAAAATAAGATCAAAAAATATTTTTGAGTTTAAAAAAAAGGCATAATATAATTATGCCTTTTTTTTCTTATGCTTTCTTAAAATAATAAAACATTAAAAATAGTTCTGATTACAGGTTATACAAAAGTATAAATAAAATTGAATAGATGAAATAGATTCTGTACACTTAATAGTGTATAGTAAAACATATAATGAAAAGACCTGATTATTTTGCAAGCAGTTTTGATGTTTACTTATATTCCTTATATGCTTGCAAGCACAAAGAGCTCATTGAGATGATAAAAAATCATATAAGTTTTAAAAGACTAAATCATTGTATGAGAGTAGCCCAGTCTTCTATTCATTTTGCTCAACGATTTTCTTCTAATACCGAATACGCTTTTTTGGCAGGGATAGCACACGATATGTGTAGAGAAAAGGACAATGCAACACTTTCTAAGATGGTAAGTGCTATTGAAAAATCATCAACAAAGTGTGAAAATAAAATCTCTTTATTATTGCATGGTAGAGCAGTGCGAGTGTTATTAGAAGAAACATATCCTCTTCCTCAGTTT
The DNA here is from genome assembly GCA_965216965.1 of Spirochaetia bacterium. Lineage (GTDB taxonomy): Bacteria > Spirochaetota > Spirochaetia > WTKD01 > CBDAKK01. Next base: position 13,491 of record CBDCGX010000014.1, read on the forward strand.
GTATATGATGCTATAGAAACGCATACATTGGGGCAGCCTAATGCTACAACATTACAGAAAATCATTTATCTTTCTGATGCTCTTGATTATGAGCGAAGCATATGGATTGGTAAAGAAAATATCTATTCAGATATATATAACAATACTTCACTTAATCTTGCTATCTTGCAGCTTATTACTTATTTTAAGACTAAATTTTCTACAATTCATATGATAACCCAAGAAATGTATGATAGCATAAAAAGAAAAATATAATATAATTTTGTGTATGAGAAAAAAAATATTTGTGTATATATTGCTTCTATTAATAGTTGGGGTCTTCGCAGGGCTCATTTTGCTTTTATCTAAAAATATACAAACAGATGCAATGTCTCAAGCCTTTTCAAAAGCAAAAACAATACCACTTTTGCTTTCACTGGAATATGGTGATAAAAAGCATATTACAAGTTTCTTATTATTGTTTGAACCAAAGAAAAAACAAATTGGCGTTCTTGAAATTCCATCATACTTAGGAGTATACGATAAGACGCTATCGCAATATATACCAATTGAATATTATTATGCAAATCGTGGATATAAAGCATATTATGAGAAACTTTCTACCGAGATAGGGAGAGAAGGAATCAAATACTTATTCATGGATACAGCATCACTTTCTCAGTTTGTTGATATGATAGGAGGAGTAAAGCTTTTCATTATAATAGAATATTTAAATCTTATAGAAGAATCTTCCTCTTTATCTATAAATGAACAAGCACATATTGGAAGTATAAACTTAGATGGGCCTGACATGGCTCGTTATTATAATAAAATTGAGCTTTCTAATACTATGCGTTTATTAAAAGCTTCACAACGAAAAGAAATTATTATATCACTTCTTCAAAAACTACGATCCGAATCTTATATATTTAAATCTTTTCGCATTGCAAACCGATTCTTGAAAATAACAGACACTACGCTTTCTGCAAAGAATATACAACTTGTTACTCAAAATCTATTAAAATATGATGTAAGTAAAATTCTTTATCAACCCCTAAACGGTAGTGTAAAAGAAATAGATAACAAAGATAAAAAGAAAAAAGTAGCTATATTCTTTCTTGGTTCAGAAATTGGTGGGCTACGCCGTATTAGCCAAATTTTTGAGAAACGCCTTAAAGAAAATAGTATTCGGAAATCTAATGGAGAAAACATAACTCTTACTATATTAAATGGAACAGTTATAAATGGGCTTGCATCAAAGACAAAAGAATTATATGAAGCCGCTGGACTTACTGTCTTGTCGGTTGGAAATGCACAAGAAGATAGTGTGCAAACTACGGTGATTATTGATAGGATAGGGAATAAAGTCAATGCAAATATTGTAGCAGAGGTTATAGGAGCAAAAAATATTATTACAGATATTACTACAGTAGATTCTGCTGGAGCAAATTTTACTCTTATCTTGGGTGAAGATTTTAATGGGGAGCAAGTTAATAATTATTGAAAATTTGATGAATAACGTACTATTTAAACAAAATAAACTTTATATGCCTCTTATAATAGAGCTTTCAGAGTTTCTAACAGAGATGCAATGTGAGTCTGTTTACGCATATTGTATAGATGATAGTATAACTTATATGGACTACTCTATTATTGCAACTATAAAATCAACAATCCATTCTAAAGGAGTTATAAAAAACCTCCCATCTTTCTTTAAAGAAAAAAACATGCATACACATGCTAATAATTGTCCAGTACGATTAAAAACAGAAGCACAAGGAGGATGGATATTGTTGCATATACAAGAAATAATTATCCATCTTATGAGTGATGAAATGCGGCATTTCTATGAGCTTGAAGAATTATGGTATAATCAAAAAAAAATATATCCAATATAGAATACAGAGTTCATAACAATTTCTCATTATCATAGCCCATATTGTAATAATATATATTATTCTTCTCCTTTCATAAAGAAAATGCTAAAGAGATTCGCTTTATATGTCGAAATCATGTATGAGGGCTATTGTCTTAATCATGTATATTACTATTACAAGAAATATTTTCCTTATGTGCACTATAAGTGTTGTATTCTCCTTTCCTGTTTATTCGGAAATTGTTTACAAATTAAAAAAAGATGAAACAATCTATCAAATTTCGGAGAGATATAATATTCCTATAAAAATATTACTTAGTTCTAATGCCATAAATGCTCCCTCAAACCTTCCTATAGGAAAAAAGATTGTGATTCCTGATCCTATTAATAATAATCTAACAGAATCTCAAAAAACAAAAACAATTATTTCTTACAAAGTCAAAAAGGGAGATACATTGTATTCAATCGCGGGAGAATACAATGCAGATGTAGAAGAAATCATGCAAATAAACAAAATTATAGATCCAAGTAATATTAAATTTGGGAAAGCTATAAAAATACCAACCTTTTTAAAAGATAATAAAGAAAAACAATATTTGATAAGTAGTCTTCCTAAAAAACCCTCTAATACTACATCTACTAAGTCCGAAAATACTGTTTTTAAGAAGAAACCCCTTCAAAGTTCATCATTATTAAAAATAGCAAAGCCAATAGGTTTTGTGTCCGATAAATGGCCTGTAAGTGGGAATTCATATGAGTTAAATGGAAACTTATCTGGCATTCTTATAGAAAGCAATGAAAATACAGATGTGCGTGCTATTTCATCGGGAACTGTTCTGTATGCTGCCGGACATACTGCATTTAGTAAAATTGTAGTCATACAAAATAAGAATGGAGAATTATATGTATATGGTGGACAAAAGACATTATTTGTAAAATCAGGAGATAAGATAAGTGAAGGGGATATTATTGGCACTCTAGGAATAATGCCACTTGTAAAAAGACCTGTACTATATTTTTCTATTTGGAAAAAAGATAAATTTATTAATCCTCGAAATGTTGTAGGATAATATACATATGGAAAATAACCCTACGGAAAAATTACAATCTTTATATCATGATAAACATACTGCAGAATTTGTGTGTGACTATTGCGGAGCATTGGTTTCTATATCGGATGAAAAATGTCCAGAATGTAAATCGATCTTTAGTACTATACGTTGCCCTCAATGTAAGTTTAGTGGAAAGGCTTTTTGGTTTGCAAATGGTTGTCCTCAATGTAAATATCAAACCCCATTATTTTCAAAAAACAAAGGGAAACCTCGCCAAATTGAAAGGAAATTGTTTTTATTTAGCTTCTTAGGATTAATAATTTTAAATATAATCCTTTTAGTATATCTCACTCGGTTATGGTAAATTCCTTTTTTTTTAAAAAGAAAATAATATTCTCACTCTTTTTTCTAATAATTTTTACTGGGGTTCTATTATTTTCTCAAAATATAGAGCAAAATGCTAGTAATGATGCTTTAAAAAAGACTCAATTAGATAATAAAGGGAGTACTCAAGAAGAAAATAATACTCAAGAAAAAAGCTCTCGCTCACTTCCACTAGGTTTTGATGAAATAAAGCTTTATAAAACAAAAGATGAAATTATAAGCATAATAAATAAAAATGAATATTTTAGAGTTGTCCGAGAACCAGAAATTAGTTTTTTGCCATCTACTCAAGAGCAACTCTTAACAGTGGAGGGAAAGAAATTTATTAAGGAGGGGTTATTCCAATTTACTAAAGAAAATAGCCTAAAGGTAATCATATTATATCTAGATAAAACACAAAGCGATTATTTCACTCTATATACTCTTTTTTATGATAAATATGGGAGACCTTATTCTATAAGCCCAACTCAAGCATCTTGGAAAGATGATAACGTTCGCATTATTATAGAAAAGCCTCTCACTATAAAATATGTTTCTATTGAAAAAGGGAAAAATCAAGACAAAGCTCAAGAGTCAAGTGTGATATCAATAAAAAGAAAAGAAAGGGAAAAATTCTTATCTAATTTTTAAATAGAATATATAATATATTCCATGAAAAATATTTTTATAATTTTATTAGTATTTTTATTATCACAAATTTTTATTAATATAAAAAAAACATGGGTGTTTGCAAGTCCTAAAAGCACCCAAGAAAGAAATCTAAAAGAAAGTACTATTACAATAAAAATATTGACACCTTCTGAAAAATTTCTCACCCTTGAGCTTGCAATAACCCCTCAAGAACGACAAAGAGGACTTATGTTTAGAAAAAAACTTGTACCTAACACTGGCATGCTTTTTGTCTTTAAGCAAGAATACCCGCTTAGTTTTTGGATGAAAAATACATACATACCGCTTTCAATTGCATTTTTAAACTCTAATGGAAAAATACTTAATATTGAAGATATGACTCCTCTTTCTGAAAAGTCCGTATTTTCAAATGGATCTGCTCAATATGCAATTGAAGTTGAAAAGGAAGCCTTTAAAAAATATGGCCTTAAACAGGGAAGTATTATTTCTTTTCCAAAAGATATCTTTAATATCGTAGAAAAATAATTTTTTAATTAGTACATTCTAAAAAAGAGAATTGTTGTTTTCTTTTTTTTGAGATTTATTTCTTTTCTTTTGAATTTTATTATTATCAGGAAATGTATCATTATTGGCATTACTCTGAATTTCTTCTAATGACTCATATCCCGTGGTTTCTATGTTTTGATCAGAATCATCGGTGTTAGTAGACACATTATTTGTAATGGTATTTTGTGCTGTTATTTCTTGTATTCTTAATTCATATTTTTGGATGTCTTTTTCAAGTGAGTTTGCAAGTTTGATTCCTCTTTCGTATAACCCTATAAGTTTGTCTAAATCACTATCATCGCTATTTTGAATAAGATGATATATTTCTTCAAGTTCTGTAAGACGTGATTTAAATGATGTATTTTTTTCTTTCATATTTATTTTATGATAGCAGATTTATTGCCATCTTTAAATAGTATAGTAATAGTATCATCTTTTTTGAGATTAGAAGAGCACTTATAAAGTGTTTTCTTTTCCTTGTCAAATATAAGTGTGTATCCTCGAGACAATATTGTAAGAGGAGACGATTTTTGCAATACTTCAGTCATGCTTTTAATAATAGTATGAGTGTGGTTTTTATATTCTTTTATTTTCTGTTCAAGTCTTTTGGCATTGGTATCTATAAGTTGTCGCAAATTATTTGTCCTCCTAAGAAAAGAAGGAATTAATGCTGTTGGATTGAATTGAGAAGTAAGATATAAAGCATTAGAAATAGTATTTTTATAATCTTTCAGCATGGTTTCTTTTATGCGGGCTATTTGCATTTGGAAGTCAATAGATTGTCTGCATATAATTTCTGCTGCCTTTGTTGGTGTATGAGAACAAATATCTGCTGCAAATTCACAAAGCGGAGAATCAGTTTCATGCCCTACGCCACATACAATTGGAACAGTAGAATGTGCTACTACCCGAACAAGTTTTTCGTCAGAGAAGGGAAGGAGATCTTCTAGGGATCCGCCTCCTCTTGTTAAAATGATTACATCAAATAGTGTTAAATGCATGTTTACATAGGATATTTGTTTTATAATTTCTTCAGCGGCATTATCTCCTTGTACAGAACAATGGAGAAGAAAAAGATGGGCAAAGATTCCATTTTGTAAAAAAGTTTTTTTAATATCTTCAAAAGCGGCAGCATTCCTACTCGTTATTATTGCTATTTTTTGGGGAAATACAGGAAGAGGCTTTTTCTTATCTTGATCAAAAACCCCTTCTTTTTGTAATTTTTCTTTTCGAGCTTGAATCCTAGCGAGGATTTCTCCCGTTCCTTGGAGAGTAAGCAGACTACACACTATTTGGCATTGTCCACGAATTTTATAAAATGAAAGTTCGCCTATAATAGTTACCATGTCACCATCTTTAGGAATAGATTGAACATATGTGTTTGCGTTTCTAAACATTACAGCAGAAATTTGATTTTTGTTATCTTTAAGAGTAAAGTACCAATGTCCATTTCCCGAAGCTGAGAAATTGCTTATTTCCCCCTCAACATGAATAGAGGTTGGAAATTGAATTCGCAAAGTAGATTCAATGAGAATATTGAGTTCACTTATTTTGTAAACATGCATGTTTTTACTATACTTCATTTTTAGAAATATGTAATTAATAAACATAAACTATCCGATAATACTATGTAAGTACATTTATGAAATTTCTCATAATTCAAACACATACTATGAAATATATAGACACAGTACTCTCTGATGGGAGTGCCCCCTTAGATCATGTTTTTTCATGTGTAAACTTTTTGAAAGAAAAAGAGAGTATTTCTGAGATATTATATCTTGCTACAGAAGAATCAAAAATACCAGAAAAGGTTTTACAATATACACAAAAAACATATCGTATAAAAAACACCATACAAGCACTTATAGATAAAATCTATGCTGTTTGTAAAAAAGAAGATGTTTGTATAACATGGGCAGATTCTATGTTTTCTTATATCCCCATATATGAAAAAATGATTGATACGCATAAAAATTATTTATCTCAATATACTCGATCCGAAGGATATCCCAATGGAGTGGTTCCTGAAATCTTCAATTTTGTAGCATGTCAAATGCTTTATTATACTTCAAAAGAACAATCCAATAACAACTTGCTTACACAAGCAATAACAAGAGAAAGTCTTTTTAAGGTAGTAGAATTAAGGATCAATGATTATGATATAGAAGCTTTCCTTTCGCCCTCTGATATGCGCATGTATAGAATTTCTCTTACTGCAGATACAAGAAATAATTTTCATATAGCAAGAAAACTATGGGAAGAAGGTCTAAGGAATCCTAACGATATTCCAGAATTATATATGAAAAAACCAAAACTCTTTAGAGGCCTTCCTCGATATGTGTATATGCAAGTGAGCAATATTTCTCATGGAACAATCTATGATATAGATTTCTCTTTATCAGTTTTAGATTATTGTAATTCAGATTCTATTCCTTTTAATACGAGCAATGTTTTGTATATGTCAGATAAGGTATTTAACTCTTTACTTGAAAAATATTCTTCATATAATAACGAAGCAATAATATGTCTCGGGTGTATGGGAGAAACATCTCTTCATCCAAATATTTTTTCTATAATATATAGGGCAGCAAAAGCATTTTCTCATGTATATATAGAAACAACAGGGCTCTGTTGGGATATGGAAAATGAATGGTGGAAATCTATTCCTTCTAATATATCATGGATTGTTTTTCTTGATGCTTTGACAAAGGAAACATATCATGCAATAAGAAAATCATATTCTTCTGATGTTGCCTACACAGCTTTTGAAAAGAGTTCGCAATTTTTACATTTTCTTATACAACATAATATACCCTGCCATGCTCAAGCAACTCGAATATCAGAAAATGAGGGTGAATTAGATGCTTTTTGTAAGTATTGGAATTCTAAAAAAGCAGCTCCTATTATTCAAAAGTATAACAATATGTGCGGAGGTCTTGCTCAGAAGAAAGTTATAGATCTTTCTCCCATTAAAAGATTTCCCTGTAGGCATTTAGAAAGAGACATGGTGATATGTCTTGATGGAGATGTCCTCTTATGTCAACAAGATTATAGAAAAGAACATGTACTGGGAAATATATGTACTGATGAAATAGAACATTTATGGAGCTTAAATGAAGTAGAATTTGTTAAGCATGTTCATAAAGAATATATGAAGATATGTGAAAAATGTGATGAATATTACATCTGTAATGCCTAAATTACATTATGATGTCTCCAATCCTGAAATGTTATCAAAGAACATTTCATATCTAATAAGTAGTCACAAAAAAATGCTTTTGTTTCAAGAAGAAGGTATTGGAATTCTTCTTTTGCATAACACAAGCAAAAAAAACATATCAATGGAAATTGCAATACGAGAATATAGCAAAATATCTCATAGCATATTGTATGTTACAAACATGGATGGAAGCATGGTGAATGAACATATTCAAAATCAATTTCCATCTGTTTCTTTTCTCTGTGTAAAAAAAGAGATGAGTAAAAAAGAAAAAGATATAAGCATAGGTTCTTTGATTAATATATTGTTCAAAGAAATGCAAATTCCAACTATTTTTGTTTCTTGGACGGATATTGATCCTTTTGGCATATCAACAAGTTTGTTTACAAAATATGAGCAAGAAATGCCACTCTGTATATCTCCTGTATTTGAAGATAAAAATGGAGAGTTTATTCCTACCGCATATGATGCAAAAATAAACAATGTAACAATGTCTATTAAGACGCGTAATACATATCTAGAACATACAAACACATTTATTCCTTATAAATTTATTGGTATTTATAATAGAAAGAAAATGATATCATTGGGAGGATTTGAAGAAGATATTCATAACCCATTTTTACAACTTTTAGAATTTTCTCTAAGAGCATATGTAAAGGGTGAAAGAATGCAAGTAAATTCATTTTATAGAGTAAGAGATATTCTTTTTTCTTCATTTTTCAATAAAAAGAGGAATCAACATTGTGATTTTAAAGACATATTGTCTATGCCTTCAAAACATTCATTCTTACTTTCACTTTTCCCTCTTTTTTTGAAGAATTGCTGGAATGCTCTTAAAAGAAATAAAAAGAAGAAAAACAGTTTTTATGGAAACACTTTTGAGCAAAGATATATTATTAGATACGTAAGGAAAAACAAGAAAAAACTAAAAGAGAATTTGTAGACTAAAACTTGCATGTTTTTAAAGTTGATATCCTAAGATTTGTAAGAACATACGAGCAAGCGATGGAGGAGAATAAAATGAGAGTGCCCATTTTCTTCCTTCTATTGCAACTGATGAAAGTGTTTTATCAGTTGAGTCAAGTAAAAACGCAATGTCTTCTTTGATATTATTAATATCTATTCCAATATAGTGTTTTCTATTTTCTGGCATTATGGGGAGTTTGAGCCCTTGGCTTACAAAGTCAACAGTAAGTGTAAGCGTTTCTGCAACAAAGCTTTCCCAAAGTCTATAACTATCCCATTGAAAAAATGCTAGATGTTTTTGTGTAAGGTGTTCTGATATGTATTTTATTATTCCTTGTATTTTGGAATGTTTAGAAATAAATTGAATGGGTGTAAAATACATTCTTCCTCGGAAAAGAGAAACTCTTCTATAGTAAAAAAAACCGCCAAAACATGATAATAATTGAGAATTTGATATTTTTTTATAATATTCGGGATAATGTCTTCGTCCCGTTTGGTGCCACATGAGCTTATCGTATTCTGCTGTTGTAGGAACAGTAAAAGGATCTTGCAATGTGTCTATTTTATATTTTTTTTCTAGTAGGGGATATATTTCGTTTTGAGCAATAACCCGGGATTGATGCATTATTCTAAAGTTTGTAACCAATGTCTTTTTTCTCTCTCTCCATGGTTTCCTGTGTTGTAATGCTTGTATTATTCTATTTGTTATGCCATATGTCCATGGCAGCATATTTGAAGGATATCCAACTACTTTATCATTAAAATGGGTTTTCAAAACTACGTCGAAATCTCGTAGACTTCTATTGAAGCCTTTTCCAATAACCCCATCAGAAAGATCTATAAAAACTCTCTGATATGGTTTCTTTTTCCCAAGTACTTCTTTTGGCAATGTTGAATTGTGAAATAACCACTCGCTATCTAATACAACCACATCGCAATCACAAGGGCTTATATCTGTGTTATGAACAAAGAGATAGTCTTTAGTTTTAGGATCTAATTGCCAGTACATTCTATTTGAATAGAATGGGATTCCTATTTCTTTTAGTCCGTCAGCAAGTCCAACAAGAGAGTGATGGTATGATGCCTTATCTGCAGGTTTATGAGAGTTACAATAAAAATAGACAGTAGGTTTCTTTCTTATGTAAGAAGTGTACCAATATTATGGCATAATAGCAATACTATTATTTAATTATACTAGAAATAGCAATGTCTTTTTACAAGCGTTATCTCTATGTATCTTATTTTAACCACAAACACTCAGGTTATGGGCATTTCCTGCGTGCATTAAAAACTGCACTCTATTTTTCTTCTCAAAAACGCCATATAGATATCATTATTGTAAATATCAAAAAAGAATATACGCACACACGAAAAGACTTTTATGCTGCAGAAAAAATATTTAATACATTTTCTACTCATATAGACATGCTTTCTTTTAGCAAATATGTTAAATTACAAGATTCTATTCTTTCATATAATTATTCTGCTGTTTTTTTGGATACAAAAGAAATGCCACTAAACCTTTACAAGACATATAATGTTGGATTAACTATTGGTATTGATATGGGAGGGCAATCTCGAAAACACCTTGATTATATAATAGATACACTTCCAAATACATTTTCGCATTCTCCTAATCTTTATGCTCCAGGAATGAGCACAGAAAAAATAATTTCCAAAAAGAGGCAAGACAATATACTTCATTCAAAAGTTCTTTGTTATATACATGCCTATGCTAAAGAAAATGACATTAAAAAAATGATTGAAATGTTTGAGCATTCACATATTAGGTGCCATATAATATGCTCGCAAAATTGGCAAAGCGTACTTATAAAGGGGCACAACAAAGCATATAGAAAAAAGAACATTATAGAAATTCCTTTTACATACTCAATTGTGTCTACTATGCATCAATACGATTATATAATAACTCATTTTGGATTGACTGCGTTTGAAGCACTTCGCTCTTCTGTTCCAGTTATTCTTACAAATCCAAGCAAATATCACAATACGTTAAGTAGTATTGCAAAATTCAAATATTATTTTAACTCTTATACAAATAGTGCAAAAAAACTCATTGAATGTTCCACTAATAATATAGAATATCAAACCCTTGTTCAAGAATGTAAGAATATCTATCTTGCAAAAACGACGCTTTCTCTTCCTCAGGTATTACAAAATACAGTAGATAGCTTTGAAGGTCATTATAAATCATATGGAAAACATATAAAGACAAACAAGACCTCTTTTCCATTTCTTACAAAAGAAAAATGCAAAGGACTTTCAGTTATTCTACGATTAAAAAACAGAACAGTGTTTTTTAATAAAAAAACAAAGATATATACTCAACTTGTTTTTGTTCTTCCTCGTAAATATAATAAAGAGTATTTTTTTAATGAATATAAATCTCAATATGGAAAAACATATCTTGAGGATATGTCTCATATTGAATCTCTTATGAAAGATAGAATACAAATTCTAGAAAAAATGATACCTCGGTTACAAGCGAAGGAGAAAAAAGATCTTCGTCTTCTTGATATAGGCTGTGCCTATGGAGCAATGATTAGTGCATTGCAAAAATGCAAAAATACTTATGACATAGCAGGCATAGACATAAATCCTTTAGCATGCAAGTATGTGAAAAACACATTCAATTCTCCTGCAACCCCTCTAAATGCTTTTTCAGAAGGGTTTTTGAAAGATGTAAGAATATGGCTTTCAAAACAATGGGGTCTTTCTAAAGACGACATGCATGCCCCTTGCGATATTATAACATGCTGGTATGTTGCAGAACATGCTCCCTTAGTATCCCTGCTGTTTTCTCACATACATTCACTTCTTGCTGTAGGAGGCATATGTGCTCTTTCTGTTCCTAATGGGGTAGGGATATCTGCACGTATAAACAGGAAAAGATTTTTATTGTCAAATCCCATAGATCATTTTCATATTTTTACTCCTAAAGGATTAATACGGCTATTAGAGAACACGGGGTTTATAGTAAAGAAAATACGAATTACAGGACATCATATGGAACGCTTGTTTTCATCACAAAGAACAATTGTAATTAAAAACCCTGTTTTTTCAAATATATTATATATACTAAGTAAAGTGTTTAAATTAGGAGAAACATTTGAAATATATGTGGAGAAATTACCATGAATCATGGACAACGCCTTCTTGTATTGGGAGGAAGCTACATGCAACTTCCAGTTGCCTATACGGCTCGTGCAATGGGACTAACGCTTATAATAGCTGATGGCAATAAGGAAGCCATAGCGAGAAAACTGGCAGAAGATTTTTGGCATATAGACCTTCGCAATATTAAAGCACTTATAATAAAAGCAAAACATAAAAAGATTGATGCTGTAGTTACATCTGCAACGGATTTTAGCTATGTAGTAAGCTGCATTGCAAAGGCGTGTGATTTGCCTTCTATCTCTGTAGATGCCGCTAAAAAAGCAAATTTCAAACATTACATGAGAGACGCTCTTTCAAAAAAGAACATATCCATACCACATTGGACCTCTATAAGAAAAGAAGAAACAAGCAATGAAGATTATTGTAAAGAAAAAGCAAAAGAAATTGGATATCCACTTGTTGTAAAACCTTCTGACAATATGGGAGCCCGAGGAATAATATGTGTAGAAACTGAATCTTACCTCATTTCTGCAATACAATATGCTATGTTATATAGCGTCTCTCATACTATTTTACTTGAACAAAAACTCACTGGACCCGAATTAAGCATAGATTCCTTTATTCTTGATGGAAAAATATATCCCTTAGGAATAGCTGACAGGCATATAGTTTTTGATCCATATTTTATAGAAACTGGCCATAGCATACCTTCGCAATGTTCATTAGAAATGCAGAAAGATGCACTTAATATATTAGAAAAAGCAGCATTGTCCTTAGGAATAATAAATGGAGTATGTAAAGGGGATATTATTTTTCATCATAAAAAAGCATATATAGGAGAATGTGCTGCTCGGCTTTCGGGGGGATATATGTCCGGATGGACTATCCCATATGCATATAATACTCACCCTACGTATTATGCAATAGAACTTTCTTTAAATAGAAATATAAAGAAAAAAGTTATTCAATTAAGTAAAATATCTCCTAAAAATCATGTTTTAGAACGATCGCTTCTTATGCTCCCGGGAAAACTTATGAGAATAAAAAAAACTATTCCATCTTATACACATATTCCCTGTGTACATGAAAATAATAATTCATCTTTTTCCTCAAAAAACAAAGACAATAGTACTACTAGTTTAAAAAAGAAGCGTCTTATATCTAAAGAAGGTATACAACATGTGTATATAGGAGTACAAGCACAAAAAAAATATGATTTTCCAAAAAATAATACAGAAAAAGCGGGAAGTATTATAGTTATGGCACAATCACGATATAAGGCAGTAGCACTATCCTCACATGCCTTGTTAGATGTTTATTTTGATATACAACGAAATAACAAAGTAGAACATTTTTTATATGGAGCGTTTACTCAAAATCATTTTTCCCATTATGGAAAATGGTATTGTTATCCATTATTAGGAAAAATGCTTCTTAAACAAACCGCAAACAATGATATAATACAATGCTTTCTTTTTCAAACAATGGCACATACTATTTCTAAAAGAATACAAAATTGCATAAAAATTGCCAAGGTGCATAAAATAAAACGAGATAACAATAATTTTTCTTTTCCATTCTACATTCCTAAAATAATTGTGGCAAAAAAAGAACGTGGCTCATGGACACATGTAAGTCTACCTAAAACTATAAATCTTTCTATTACACAAAAACATATACATGCTGTGCAAGATATAAAAGAGAGTATAACTTCTTTATTATTCCCTGCTTTTGTGAGAACAGGATGGCAAGGATTGCATTATACGTTACAATTAATACAGAAATGTCTTACATGAAAACACAATTAACAGTAATTATAGTTTTATTACTCATACCTTTAGGCATAGTGTTTTCTGAAGAAAACACTTTTTCTTATTCTAACTACGAAGACATTCTTGCTTTTGTCAATAAAAACAATCTCCAATTTAGTTGGGATAGCACATATGATATAGGCATTATTCGTAAAGGGGGAACATATGTAAATTTTCAACCAGCAAGACCATATGTGCTGATAAATTTTAAAGATGTTGTTTTTATTGATCCTGTCATAAAATATAAAGATTCTCTTTTAGCAAGTAAAAAATTAATATCGTTAATATCTAAAATATTTGCAGATGAACCAGAAAGACTCCCCTTACAATCTCAATATGATAATACAAATGTGGATAGCACAAAAAAACAACCGTCAATTTCTTCTCAAAAAAAGAAAGAGTTATTTAAAAGCACAGGAGCGTTTTCTAATATAGTAGTTATTGTTCTTGATCCAGGGCATGGGGGAAAAGATCCTGGTACTATAGGAGAATTTGTGTACAAAAAGAAATCATATAGACTTCTAGAAAAAACCATTGTGCTCAATGTCTCCAAAAAGATACAAAGTCTTTTACAAAAGCAATTTCCACAAGTGAAAATTGTCATAACTCGTAAAACAGATCAATATATTTCACTAGAAGAACGAATACTAATTGCAAATAATCACTTACAAAAATTAAAAGAAAACCAAGCTATTTTATTTGTATCAATCCATGCAAATGGAGTACCAACAAAAGAACCCAATGGCTATGAAGTATGGTATCTTCCGCCGGAATATAAACGCAACCTTATAAGTAAAGATCTTGGCACAAACAAACAAATTTATTCTATTATTAATAGTATAAGACAAGAAGAAATTGTATTAGAAAGCGTAGAGCTTGCAAAAAACGTCATAAAAGGGATGTCATTAGAGATAAGATCACGATTTACTAATAGAGGAATAAAAGAGGAAGAATGGTATGTTGTTCGTAATGCCAAAATGCCAGCTATACTTGTTGAGCTTGGGTTTATAACAAATCCCAAAGAAGGAGCTGCCATGGCAACTGAAAAATACCAAAATCTTCTTGCAAAGGGGATTGCCAAAGGGATTATAAACTATATGGAGTTATTTGATGTCTCAAACATACAATAATTATGCAAAAAAAAATAAAAGCATTACTCATTCACATATAATGCTTATGACAATTTTCATTGTATTTCTATTAAGTTTATTTCTATATTTTGCATCGCCAAAATTAATTCAATATCCTCTTTATTTTCCTTCTGCAACAACACTATCATCAAAAAAGTTTGAAGATACTCTCAAAATAGAATTGCGTATGATCCCCAAAAATAATTTTGTATCTCGCTTTATGGGCGGTTATGATGAAATAACTCGTGTAAAAGATTTTATCTACGAGCTCTTTTTGGGACCTCAATCCATATATCTAAAAGCAGTTGTTCCCCAGGAGTTTACAATAGAACGCGTCATGAAAGGAAGCATTGGAAAAAAAGAAGTATTGTTTTTACTTTTAAAAACTGATAATACTAGACTCATTACTAAGAACCTAATACATACAATAAGACAGTGGCTATATTATAACCTTAAAACGATAGAATATAAACAAGAAATATTATTAATTATAAATGGAGAATTATTTTAAACTGTTATTTTAGCTAAAATAATGATATTCACATAAACATGCTTTTTTTTTGCAAAAAAACAAAAAAAATAGTAATAACTAGTTGACAACTAAAGGTACTATTAGTATATACTAATAAGTATAATATACTTTTAAATATTGCTTAGGATTAATGTTAAATATAATAACTAACAAACTAAAATTTAGAGCAATGTTATTTATAGGGGGTTAATATATAATATGAAAAAAATATTTATTTTTCTTTTAATACTTGGTTTTGTAGGGGGAGACATTTTTGCTCAAAATCCTCCTGATAATAATACAAATCAACAAGCAGAGCCTACAACTAAATTGGAAGGAATTGAAGCAAAACAAGCGGCGGAGCGAGATTACAGACAAAGCTTTGCTAAAGTTCTTATTGATTTCACTAAGATTGATCCTGAGTATGATACTGACACAGAGATTAATTTTGCATACTTAAATACTTTCGATTTACCGCAAGAAGAAGTTGATAAATTAAAAACAACATTCTCGCCTAGTAATTGGGAAATATATCCGCAAAGCTCTATTTATATTCCTAATGTATTAGTAAACAGTTTTACAAAACCTGTTGAAGTAAATGCGGGGAAGCATGCAGGAGAAATAGTATTGGGTATTCGTCTTCATTTTCCTAATTACCAAAATGTTAAAATGTCTGCACTTATTGTTCCTCCCTTTGTACCTAATGTATATTCAAATGAATTTGTAGGTAAAGGTGCTCTTAAAAATGTGGGTCCTGTAAGAAGTGCTTATATAACAATATATGCTCTTAATAACTCAGAAAAAATCGATATTGTAACAACTGATAGTTCAGGAAATGATTTTACTTATGCTTTCGGCCAGCTTAACTTTACTGGATGGAGAACGCTTGAGTGGGTTAATCCAAGATATATTGAGAAACCTAGAGCAGCAGATATAAAAGAGCTTCCTCTCTATCCTTCAAGTGAATTTAACAGAAGGCTAAAGGGCATTCAAATTACTAAGCCTAATCAAAATAAAACTATAGATATGGTTACATACGTTCGTGATATTCAACTTACATATGACCAAGCAATAGACGAAGCTCTTTTACTTGACATAGACAATGAAGCAGTATGGAATATAATAGAGCAAACTGCAAGCATTAGAGATAGAGTTCAATTTCGTAGATCCCTTGGACGGCGATATTTAAAATATCTAGAAGGACGAAAGAAATATGATTACGGAAGTTCAAATCCTGCTAATGCTCAACAAGTTGCGCCTGCTCCGCCTACACAATAGTGATTTTTATAAAATTAATATAAAAAATTATTGAAAAGCAAAAAGATAGAAAAGCACTTCATTTGAGAAGTGCTTTTCTAGTATAATGTAATAAATATTGAGATTTTTATGGAAGATTTTTTTTCAAATATTTTTGTACAATCAACTTCAAATATTCTTACAAATGTGTTCAGACTCCATACAAATGAAATTACAACAATAAACTCTGACTTTTTTATAAACATGTCTTGTACTCTTAAAGATAATCAAGAAAACTATAAAATACATTTTTCTTTTTTTGGGAAGACTACGGTTTCTTATATTGAGAAATTTCTAGATAAAACTATAAAAAAGTTATATAACGAGTTTATAATGGATGATGTATTTTATGAAATAGCAGGAATATTTGTATACTCTCTTCACGATAAAATGCGCTTTTCTTATGATACTTTTCTACATTCTCTTTTTCAAACAAAAAATAAGGATATAAAAGAAGAGGTGAATTTTGCTTTAAGAGCGATAGATAAAATTACCAATAAAGATATTATGACTATAGGGTATCAACATATACCTAAAGAGGAGGCGATTAGCTCAGTTGGTTAGAGCACTTGCTTGACATGCAAGAGGTCTCCGGTTCAAGTCCGGTATCGCCTACACGTTTTATCTTTAATATCTAACCTAAATCTTATTTAGTAAAAAATATTTTTAAACTATATTTAGCCTAAACCCATGCTAGTATTTGGTTTTCCTACTAAATAACACTGCTGTTTTCTATTAAAGGGTTACAATTCTGCATATTATATTTTATAATATCAAGATTATATTATAATAAATAAAATTATATTTCAAAAAACATGAGTTATCCAAATTTTAAAAACAAGCATCAAGAACAATCGCTTTTTACTCCCAAAAACTATGTTAATTGGATAAAACATCTAAAAAACGACTGTAAAACAACTCTTCCTAAGAAATATATTCTTATGTATTATCCAAAACTTCTTAATTATTTTATAAAAAAATATAAACCTCAAAAGATAGTATTGCATAGATTAATTACGGTATACCTATACAAAAATCTTGGGATTGTCTGTATGACTGGTATTGGATCGCCACATGCAACAATAATATTTGAGGAACTAATTGCTTTAGGAGGGAAAGAGTTTTTAAATATAGGTTTAGCGGGAGGCTTACAAGATTTTGGTGTCTTTTTATGTGAAAAATCTATTAGAGACGAAGGAACAAGCCTTCATTATGCTCCTCATGAAAAATTTGCATATCCCAATAAAGATCTTACGCAAAAATTAGAAAATTATCTTAAAAAGAATTCTCTTTTTTTTCAAAAGGCATTGTCATGGACAATTGATGCTCCCTACAGAGAAACAATAGCAGAAATTAAAAAATATAAAAAACAAAATGTTGCAACTGTAGAAATGGAATCATCTGCTTTGTTTGTAGTTGCAAAACTAAGAAAAGTGAGAATTGCTGCTGCCTTTGTTGTTTCTGATGTTTTAGGATCAGAGAAATGGGAACCTCAGTTTAATGCGAAACATGTATATCAAAAACTAAATAAAGTATTTGATATTGCATTATGCTGCTTACTAGAAAGATAATATTAAGGCTTTTTTATATCTAAAAAATGAAAAATATTAAAAATCCCTCTTGCACAAATATTTATATATTTACTATCATTTGAATGGGCATGCAAATAAAGAAAAACAATAAATTAAAAATGAACTAGAAGATGAAAAGGCTCTCTTTAAATATGTGCTGAAGAATTTAATATGATTGGTGATCCTACACGTCTTAAAATATGCTATTTATTATGCCGTCATAAAGAATTATCTGTTAGGTGAAATAGCAAAAACTGTTGGTGTATCTATAATCAGAAGTTTCGCATACCCTCAAAAAATTGAAACAAGTAAATCTTGTAAAGGATCGTGGCATTCATTTTCAAAATGTATATTACTGTTTAATAGATCACCGCTTGCAACAATGGTAAAAAAGAGGCTTACCTCTTTATGAAACATTTTGATCTAATAATTATTGGCGGTGGTGCAGGGCATTTTCAGCTGCTATTCATGCTAACGAATTAAAAGTAAACACATTTACAACGGAGTTCTTCTATTTTTTCTTGCTCTGAAAGAGAGCTTGTTAATTGCCTTTCTCAAGTACTCATAAATGAAAATATTACTATCAAAATAAACATCACACTAAAACACATAGAAAAATCAGATAAAAAAAACTATTACTTTTGACAACAATGAAAAAAAATAAAAAATCGTGGCCGAAGAAATACTATTAGCTACTGAAAAAACGCCAAACACTAGAAAAATTAGGATTGAAAAAACTGGAGTTCTGCTTAATGAAAATAATGTAATTATTGTAAATAAGAATTTCCAAACTTCAAATAAAAATATTTTTGTAATAGGTGATGTAACAAATGCTCCACTTAGGATTGAAGCTACTGCGGGACGCGAAGGCACCTATGCTGCCGAAAACATCCTTGAAAGAACAGAGGTTTCTATTGATTACAATGCGGTATCATATACGATTTTGACTGACCGCAACTTATTGGTGTTGAGAGTTGACAGAAAAAGAACAAATACAACAAATGAAGACTTGTGCGTACCGCACTGTATTTTTTCGGATATGCCAAAAGCAATTATTATGCGTAAATACAGAAGGAGCAATAAAAATGATAATACATCCGAAAACAAAATAAATTCTTGGTGTTCATATTCTTGGAGAGACTGCTGCATAAATTATTAAGCAAACAATGATATTAATAAAAAACAAGAATGCTATTTATAATATAACAGATTCTTTGCCTATATTTCCAACATTGTCAGAAACGTTAAAAATTGTTTCGCTTTCATTCACTAAAAACATTCATGAGGTGAGTTGTTGTATATGAAAAATATATTATTTACTGTCTTTTTAGCAACAAAAACAATATTTACCATTAAATGGTATGAATTTTTGTTTTGTGGATTAACACTGTTTTCTATTAGTGTTTATATTGTTCTTCCTGTTGTAGTAACTTCAGAAATACCCCTTAGTCTCCAATTAAACTTGCTTACTACACGTGATTATGTATCATTTATTATACTTTCATAAACTATTTCTATCTTATATACTCAAGTAGACCTTTTTACTTTCTCGATTAAAAAGAGAATTTTTACGTGCTACAAAACAAGATTTTTTAGGATTTTTCTCTGCTCTTTTTGGAGGTTTATTAGGAACAACTACATGTCCATCATGTATCCTAGAAATTCTCTGCCTTTGGGGAGTAGGTAGCACACATTTTTTCTAAATAATCAAATATATGTGTTTATACTGGCTATTATTCTTGTTGCAATGAGCTTTTATTTTACCTCACGCAAAATTGTAGGCTATGATACTTGTAAAGTGATGGTTAAAAAATGGTTTTTTAAAAAAAACATCTTGTATAAATAAATATTTCAAACAAAAATGTAATGTAATATAATATACATATAAAAAAAAAATTAAAACATTGGTACCCTCATTGACATGTTTCATGCAATTAAGATACTATACATAATATAAACAAAATCATTATTTAAGCGAGATTCTATGAATGACCTTTCTAATATTATTAACGAACTCAAAACCCAAAAAAGCCTTCCAGAAGATTTAATAAAAAGCATTATTGAAGATTTTCTTAAAATTGTATATAAAAAACGTTATGGTAGCGATGAAAATGCAATAGTAGATTTTACTCAAGACAATAATAATGTAACTCTTTTTTCAAAAAAAAGTATAGTAGAAAATGTACTAGACGATGTATTAGAAATATCTTTAGAAGAGGCAAGAAAGTTTGAAAGAGAATGTGAGATTGGAGACAAGCTCCTCATAGAAATTAAACCAGAAAGTTTTACTCGCACTGAAATTCTTATTGGAAGTCAAAGAGCTGTTCAACGATTAAAAGAATTTGAGAACGATTCAATTTTATCCGAATTTAAAAATAAACTCGGTGAAATTGTAATAGGGTACTACCTTAGAGATAATAATAGAAACATAATAGTCGATTTAGGTCGGGTAGAGGGTATATTGCCATCAAATTTTCAATCACCTAAAGAAGTATACAGAATAGGAGATAAGATAAAGGCTCTTGTTTATTCAGTAGAAAAGAAAGGAAATAAGCTTGACGTTATACTTAGTCGTGTCCATGTTGATTTTGTAAAAAAAATATTTGAGCTTGAAATCCCCGAAGTATATGATGGGGCTATTGAAATAGTAAAAATTGTAAGAGAACCAGGCTATAGAATAAAAGTTGCCGTGCAATCTGATCAATCAGACATTGACCCAGTCGGCACATGTGTAGGAGCAAAAGGGGCTAGAATTAATAATATTATTCTTGAACTTGATAATGAAAGAATAGATGTATTGAAATACGATAAAGACCCATTAAAATTTATTCACAACGCACTTTCTCCAGTTGAGGTTAAACAAGTGGTTGTTACCGATTATGAGAAAAAAACTGCACTCGCCATAGTAGAAGATGAAAAGTTCTCTATCGCCATAGGTAAATTAGGGCTTAACGTAAGATTAGCAAATAGGCTTACCGATTGGAACATTAATGTGAAAACCGAATCAGAATATAAAGAAATAGATGATTCTAGTGTTTCTGCAAAAATGCTTTTTGATTCCGAAGAGCCACAAGGTGCTCCTGAAGAAGTAGAAGAAATTGATATTTCCAAAGTATCAGAGCTTTCTGAGTTACAAGAAGCTATCGTGAAAAAATTAGAGGCGACAGAACTTGGATATATAGAAGATCTTCTTCAGATATCTAATAATGACCTATTAGAAAAAGGGTTTACAGAAGATGAAATAAATCATATTCGATCTGTTATAAGTAGTACTATAGAAATAAAAGAAGAAGAAGCTAGCGAACAAAAAGCAATAAAGGAATCTTCTGAATCTACTTCTGAAGATGAAGATTCGGCAATAAAAAAAGATGAGGAAGAATATTTTGAAGCAGAAAATCTGTCTGTAAATGCATTGCCATTGAGAGAATCAATACTCTATAAACTTGTAAATGAAAATATTAATAAATTATATGACCTTGTAATGCTTTATTCTAAAAATAAATTATTTACAACAATAGAATTCACAGATGAAGAAAAAAAAGAACTAGAACAAGTAATACAAAGCAATATTCAATACGAAGAATAACTAGAACTACTTAACATTTCATTACTTATCCCTTTACATTGTGCTTAGAATACAATATAATATCAAAACATGCCAAAAGAAGAAAAAAAAAGACATATACGAACTACGCTTATCAAAACAAAAAATGCTTACAATTCAAATGAAATACAAAGAGAGTTTAAAAAAAAGAAGTTTACAGTAAAACTTAAAAAACAAATAGAGTCTCCAGCCATTCCTACGCAAAAGAAAAATACACAAGAAAAAAAGCAAGAAAAAGAAAAAGGGCTTCTTATTACATCAAAATTTCCTCCTGCGCCAACGGCACCTCCTTCCAAAACATCAGAATATTCTAAGGTGGCTTCAAAAAAGAAATATAAAAAAGATGCTTTTGAAATAAGGCAAAAACCTAGAAATAAAACTGCTGTAGTAAACAAGGAAAACAGCAAGCAAAAACCTAAAGAAAAAAAAACCTTTTCTCTCTCACATGGCTCGCCACAACATTCACAACCGCCTTTTGAAAAAGGGCAGGTAGATTCACATGGAAAAAGAGTATTTAAAGCAACTCGAAAGAGGCAATTTGTTTCTAGAAAGAGAGAAACTAAGGAAAAAGAGCTCAATCTAAAAAAAGAACGAGAACCTCAAGTTATTGTAAACCCGGTGCCAAAATCTATATCCATAATGGAAACTATTTCTGTTTCTGATCTTGCAAAAAAAATGAACTTAAAAGCATCTGACTTGTTATCAAAATTAATGGAAATGGGCACTATCCATACGATCAATTCAATTATAGATGCAGAAACTGCCCAACTTTTAGCATCAGAATATAATTGTGAAATCACGATAGTCTCTTTGTATCAACAAACTATTTTAGAGACAGAAAAAGATGCCCCCGCATCATTATTACCTCGAGCTCCTATAGTAACAGTAATGGGGCATGTTGATCATGGAAAAACAACTTTACTTGATACTATTAGGCAAACAAATATAACAGAAAAAGAACAAGGAAACATAACTCAACATATTGGAGCATACCAAGTAGTTTTGAAAGATGGAAAAAATATAACATTTTTAGACACTCCAGGTCATGCAGCATTTTCACTTATGAGAGCACGTGGGGCACAACTTACAGACATTGTTATATTAGTAATAGCTGCCGATGACGGGGTAAAACCCCAAACAAAAGAAGCGATAAATCATGCACGAGAAGCAAATGTTCCTATTATTGTTGCTCTTAATAAGATGGACAGTCCAGCAGCAAATGTAGATAAGGTATATAAAGAGCTTTCAGAAGTTGACCTTATTCCTGAAGAGTGGGGTGGAAATATCACAGTGTGTAAAATTTCGGCTCTTAAAGAAGACAATATAGATGATTTACTCACTCACGTTATATTGCATGCAGAATTACTTGATCTTAAAGCAAACCCACATTGTAAGGCAGAAGGAATAATAATTGAATCTCGTATAGAAAAAGGACATGGTATTGTAGCAACTGTATTACTTAAACGGGGAACATTAAAGATAGGAGATAAATTCCTTGCAGGCATTTACTTTGGAAATGCTAGAGTGATTCTTAGCGATAAGGGAGAATTTCTTGAAAAAGCTACTCCCAGTATGCCCGTAGAAGTTATTGGATTAGAAGGGATACCCTCTGCAGGAGATCCTTTTCAAGTTACTGAAAATGAGAGAATTGCAAAACAAATTTCACTCAAACGTCAAGAACTCGTTAGACATAAAAGCATTGATAAAAAAATAAAAATGAATGCTGATACCTTTCTCACGCACATAGATACTCAAAAAAACCTTCTTGTTAAAAAAATTATAATTAAAGGTGATGTATATGGTTCTGTGGAAGCAATAAAATTTTCTCTTGAAGAAATTGGAAATGAAGAAGTGAAATTTCAAGTTATAAGTGCTATAACAGGACAAATTAATGAAAGCGATATAATGCTTGCATCTGCTTCAAATGCCGATATAATTGGCTTTAATGTAAAGCCATCGCAAAAAGTACAAATGCTTGCAAAACAAGAAAGGGTAGAAATCCATCGGTTTAGTATAATTTTTGACGTCATTGAAAAAATGAAAACTCTTGCCAGCACAATGCTTAAACCAGAAATAAAAAAAGAGAAAATAGGAGAACTTGAGATAAAAGAAATATTTACTCTTTCTAATATAGGAACAATTGCAGGTTCCTATGTTACCAGTGGAATGATCCTAAAAAAATCTCTAGTGGTTGTGTTTAGAAATAACAAGCAAATTGCAGAAGATAGAATTGCATCACTTAAACGGTTTCATGATAATGTTAACAAGGTAGACACTGGCTATGAGTGTGGTATAATGCTCAAAGAAACACATGATTTGCAAATAGGTGATATTATGTATATTTTTGAAGAAAAAGAGATTACTCGCAACTTATAAGATTTATTAATGTCATTAAGGAACATTCGTATTCAACAAATTCTTTTAGAAGAAATAAGCTCAATGATAGTATTGGGAAAAATAAAAGACCCTCGTGTTAGTAAGTTTCTTACTATTATGCATGTAAAATTATCAAAAGATAGTACCTCAGCACAAGTTTTTGTTTCTTCATATGCTGATATTACTAGTGTAGAGCAAAGTGTACATGCTCTAAATCATGCAAAAGGATTTATACAATCTCATATAGCAAAGAAATATTCTTTTAAATATACTCCTAAACTTCTTTTTAAATCAAGCAAAGCACTTACTGATGCCAGTAAGGTGCTAAATATAATTAATACTATTTCTAATAAAAAATAACATGTCTTCTTCTCTTCCTTCTATTGCCTTACTTGTAAACAAGCCAGAGGGCATAACTTCACATACGCTTACAAAAAAAATATCGCATCATTTCTCTCTCAAAGCAGGTCACACTGGCACTTTAGATAAGTTTGCAACAGGTCTTATGATTATATTACTTGGAAAAGCTACAAAGCTTTCGCAGTTTTTTATGGGACTTAATAAAACATATGAAGCAATTATCAAACTAGGAGAACAAACAAGCACTCTTGATCCAGAAGGGACCTTAGAAAAAACAAGGCCTTTACCCCAAAGAGAAGAATTTGAAAAGGCTTTTAATAATTATAAAGGGGCATTAGATCAAGAGCCTCCAATATATTCTGCAATTCATATTTGTGGAAAAAGAGCCTGGAGATATGCCCAATCAGGAGATCAAGTTTCAATCCCTAAAAGACGTGTAAAAGTGCTTTCCTCAGGTATAACAATGTGGAAAGAACCTTTTGTTCATTGTATGTTTTCTGTATCGTCTGGAACATATATACGATCGCTTGCACGAGATATAGCTCTTGCATCAAACACTGTTGCTTATGTCTATAAACTCAAGAGAACACAAATCCACTCTATACATCTTTCAGAAGCAGTATCACTTAAAGATATTGAGAAAAAACAATACAATAATGCATTTATTCCAGCTGACACACTTCTTTCTCGTGTCAATAGCACTTAAAATATAAAAACATCATCAATCTGGATGTTTTGAGTAAAAAAACATTATTTATAAAAATGGGATAAGAAATTTCCTTAAAAAGACATATATCTTTTTAATATTATTTCTTATCCCTAAACAATATATTTTTACTTCTAAAAATAAAAATTATTCTTTTTACACTATAGTGGTTTTGTTTGCTTGTTCTTCAAGGTCTTCTTTTTCTGTTTTAGCAATAATTAAAGTACACACTGCATCTCCTGTAATATTTACAACAGTTCTAGTCATATCTAAAATTCTATCTACGCCTATAATAAGTCCTATACCTTCAACTGGGAGTCCTACTTGAACAAGCACCATTGATAGCATGACTAAACCTACTCCTGGAACACCCGCTGTTCCTATAGATGCTAACGTTGCTGTTAGAATAACTGCCACATAGTCTCCCATAGTTAGGCTAATGCCGTATACGGCTGCAATAAATACAACAGCAACCCCTTGCATAATAGCAGTTCCATCCATGTTTATAGTAGCACCTAATGGAATTGTAAAAGAGCTGACTGATTTTGATACTCCAAATTTATTTTGAACAGTTTGCAATGTAACTGGTATTGTTGCTCCGCTACTAGAAGTTGAAAACGCAACAGACATAGCTGGGAAAAACTTTTTAAAGAATGTAAGTGGATTCATTTTTACAAAAGTTATTAAAAGCCCCTGATAAGTGAACAATGCATGTATAAACAATGCTCCTAGTACTGATGCCATATATTTCAGCAAAGGAAGCATAGCACTATATCCTAGTAAAGCAAAGGTTTGTGCAATTAAGCAAAATACCCCAATAGGTGCGAATTTCATAATGAAATTAACCATTGCCAATACTAAATTATTAGCAGTATCAAAGAGACTTTTTATCTTATTAGCCTTATCTCCAAGAAGCGTTAACACGGCTCCTGTTAATAATGCAAAAGCAATTATTTGTAGCATCTTCCCTTTAGCCATTGCATCAATAGGATTTGATGGTACCATATCAATTAATACGTCTGCAAACGGTTTAGATTCTCCAATAGTTTTATTAACTGTGTTAATTGAACTTGGTGTTAATCCAGCTCCGGGATCAATGAGGTTTGAGACTACTAAGGCAATAACAATTGCAATAGCTGTTGTAATTAAATAAAACCCTAAGGTTTTAGCACCTATTCTTCCTAGTTTTTTGATATCTCCTATTGAGGCTGCCCCTACAGTCAAAGAGATAAGTACTAGTGGAACTACCATCATCTTAATTAGTTTAATAAATATTGATCCACCTGTCTTGAGAGCAAATTCAATAATGTAATTTGATACAAATGGAATTTCTTTCATTGGATATAATATTAATCCAAAAATTATACCCACAATTAAACCAATAAGAATTTTTGTTGTTAACGTTGATTTCTTCATTTTTAATTTCTCCTTATTTTTTCATTATTATAAAATTTATAAAATTTTTCATTATTATAAAATTAATCCAGTAACGTTTGAAGTATATGTTAATACATGAATGCCTCCTTAATGATCTATAAACTAAAATAGATTAAGTTTTGCGAAAGTAGTAAAAAAATATTTGTGATGTAATCATATTAAAATATGTCATCTTTCATATAGAAAAGATACATTTTTTTTCTACAAAAATATAATTTTATTATATCACAAATACAATGAAAAAGCATCTTTATTCCCTGTATATTTTATACATAGCATTATTCATTTATTTTTTATTACAAATCTTTATAGATGTAAAAATATTTTATATAAATTAATGTATAGGAACATATTAAAAATGTTTAAAAGGCTTGTAATTTTGGAAGATATTTATTATAATAGTCACAATTATATAAAATTATATTTTATATAAATTTATTTTAACAAATAGGGAGTGATATATGATTACAATATTAATATCAATAGCACTTCTCTTAATTGGCATAGTAATAGGATTAGTATCATTATGGATATATTCAAAATCTTCTTTAACATCTGCAGAGCAAAGAGCAGCGAGGGTTATATCAGATGCTAAATTACAAGCTGAAACTCTTAATAAGGAATACCTTTATGAGGCAAGAGAGCAACTTCAAAAAGAAAAGAAAGAGCACAATAATGAGGTAAGAGAAGCTCAACGAGAGTTAAATCAGCTTAAGTTCCGTTTACAAAAACGAGAAGACCAAATTGAGGAGAAATTATCCCGTTTGGAACAACAACAAAGAGAAGTACTTGACAATAAAGAGAAGATAAAACAACGTGAAAGTGAATTAGAAAAAGAAAGAAATGAAATAATACACAAGCTTGAATCTATAGCTCGCCTCACTGCTGAAGAAGCAAGAAAATTGCTTATAGAACAGGTTACGGCAAGTGCTAAACAACAAATGCAATTTCTTACTCACAAAATAGAACAAGATGCTGTTCAATCTGCAGAACGAAGGGGAAAAGAGCTTATTGTAATGGCAGCTCAGCGCCTTGCTTCTGAAGTAAGTGCAGAAGCAACCATATCGACAGTAATACTTCCCAATGAAGAAATGAAGGGTCGTGTTATTGGAAAAGACGGACGAAACATACGATCTATAGAAACACTTACTGGTGCGGATATCATAATAGATGACACCCCCGAGGCGGTAATTGTATCATGCTTTAATCCAGTACGAAGAGCAATAGCAGTACAAACTCTTTCTAATCTTGTAAAAGATGGACGTATTCACCCAGCAAAAATAGAAGAAGAAGTTATCAAAGTTACACAAAATCTCAATAAAGTTGTATACGAAGAGGGAGAAAAGGCATTCTTAGATCTTGGACTTCATGGCTCCATGCATTCAGATGGGTTATGTGCTATAGGAAGATTAAAATTTAGAACAAGCTATGGTCAAAATGTTCTCAATCACTCAAAGGAAGTTGCTTCTATAGCTGGAATTCTTGCGAAAGAAATTGGCATTGCAAATGTAGATATAGCAAAGCGTGGAGCGCTGCTCCACGATGTTGGTAAAAGTATGGATTCCAATGTGTCTCTCAGTCATGTAGAACTTG
Organism: Spirochaetia bacterium; assembly: GCA_965216965.1. Lineage (GTDB taxonomy): Bacteria > Spirochaetota > Spirochaetia > WTKD01 > CBDAKK01. The sequence continues at coordinate 41,683 of CBDCGX010000014.1, forward strand.
GTGTCGATTTAGCAAAACGTATCAATGAGTCTCCAGAAGTAATAAATTGTATTGCAGCTCATCATGGCGATGTTCCACATACTTGTATAGAATCCGTCATTGTACAAACAGCAGACGCTATTTCGGCTTCACGACCAGGTGCAAGGCGAGATACTCTTGAAAGTTATATAGAGCGACTTGAAAAACTTGAAGCAATGACAGCCGATATACCGGGCATACAAAACACCTATGCTCTTCATGCAGGAAGAGAATTAAGAGTCATAATTAAAAGCGATGAAGTTTCTGACTCAGAAGTGTTAAATATAGCAAAAAGTATTTGTCAACGAATAGAAGAAAATCTTAAACATCCTGGACGAATAAAAGTCGTTGCAATACGAGAACAACGAATTATAGAATATGCTCGCTAAATACGAGTATATTCTTTTACATTTTTGGTTTTTCTTGTAATATGAAGATGTATGAATCAAAGAAAAAGAACGAGAATGCTCAAGAAAACGATTATCATGTAAAAGCTTCCATAACAGGAAGCTTGCTTTTTGTATTACAAAAACATTTTAAAAGATTCTCAAAAGATACATTGTTATCATTTATATTTTGTGGTGAAATAAAAGTGAACGGTAGTATCATTAAAACTCACTTACATAAAGTAAAGAGAGGAGATCATCTTCTAATTCTTAGAAAAGATTCTTATGTTTCTCGAGGCGCATATAAAATAGTACACCCCATAGAAAAATGGAATATACGTGTTAAGGATAAAATCTGGCTAGATTGCGGTGCTGCAACAGGAGGATTTACAGATTATTTACTTTCATTAGGTGCTTCTGCTGTGCATACGGTAGACATTGCATACAATGCCTTAGCGTATAAACTTCGAATAGACAAAAGAGTATTAGTTCATGAAAAAACCAATATATTTTCTGTAAACTCACTTACACCTACTGTAGATTCTGCTGTAGTAGACGTGTCTTTTAGATCTCTAAGAAACGTATTATCTCATGTATTATCCCTTTGCAAAGAGGGATGTGCACTCGCATTGTGTAAACCGCAATTTGAGCTTGCTTATACCCTGCGTAATAATAAAAAAAAAACATCTCAAAGATCTGTTGATATCGATAAAAATGAAAACTCCATACTTACAAATGCAATACATAAGCTAAAAAACACTACAAATGGTGAAGAAAAATTTTCTGGAGTAATAAGGAACGATATAATAAGAAAGAATGTGATTCTTAAAACAATACTTTCTCTTTTAAAAGAACAAGTGTTTACTCATGCGATATGCCCTGCTGGCATTCATGGGCGGAGGGGAAACCAAGAATTCTTTTTATATGTACGTAACATTATCCCCCAAACACTTGAAAAAGACTTGCTACATTGTAGCACTTCAAAAAATGAAATCTGCCACTCTTTTTACAAAGAGTTATATGACAAAAGCATGCATGTGAATAACCTATAACTTGCTTCTAAGATAGATTTTATCTATAGGATTTTTTATAGCAATTCCTGAATCACCACTTAAAAACAAAACCGATTTTCCCTCTATAAGAATTTGAACTTTATCTATTGTTGGAAACTCTGTGCTTGTGTATACAATTTGAAACAGTTGAGCCATGCTTGCAATAGGACCTCCTGAATTGAATTGAAATTCATCGTTAAAATCAAGATATGCAATGTTATCTTTCACATAAATTGAACGAACAAGACCTGCTTTAGGGATAAAGCTTTTAATATTATTATTTTGTTCTTTTTGAGTAGGACCTTTAAATAATTCTTTGAGTGTATTTGTAAGTATAGCATTTGTTCTTTCTATATTTCGCTTCCTAGGAATCATTGTGAATAACCCATCATTATTCATTTTTACAAAATACACGGTAGTTACAATGTTATCAACATCCTTTGTAGAAAGTGGGGGGGGATCATTGCTTGGTGTATTACCTGTAGAAAAACTATCTTCATTCTTTTTTTCTTCTTTAGATTGTAATGAAGAAGTATCTTCTTTTATAGGAGTTTGTTTTTCTTTTTTTGTTGTGGATTCTTCTGTAGATGTAAATTGGTATAGTAGTGTTCTTATTGTCCCAAAATTTGAAAGAGCATAAAAAAATGTAAAGGCAACAAGAATAATCCATAAAATAGCATTAAGTGAGATCTTTTTTTTGCGCTTTCTAACTTTTTTTTTCTTTGAAAAGAACATAAATACTATCACTAGTATAGTGATAAATATAATAAATGTGAAGTATAATAAAAATAGATGTGTATCTTACACGGAATGTCCGTATCTAAAGGAATTGCTATAGCTCCTGCCTATGTATTTCTTTCCGATACGACCATGATGGTTCCTCGTTATTATGTAGAAAACTATAATATAAAACAAGAAATACTACGTTTAGAAAATGCAATGGAAGAAGTGAGAACCGATATTTATAAAACATATGAAAACCAAAATAACAAAGTAGCAAAAAACATTTTAGAAACACATACATTTATACTTGAAGATAATGAACTCATAGAAAAAATCACTCGTACCATAGAAAAAGAATATTTTAATGCAGAATGGGCCGTAAGAATTATTACTAAAGAATACATGCATAAATTTGCTATTATGGAAGATGAATATTTCCAGCAAAGGACCCATGATGTAAATGATATAGCACTTCATATTATAAATAAATTAGGCAGTAATAATAAATGTGAAAAAAACAACCTAGATGCACCAAAAATAATTGTTGCTAATACGCTTCTTCCAATGCAATTTTTACGACTTCCAAGAAAAAATATTGCAGGGATAATATTAGAAAAAGGTGGAAAAACAACTCATGTAACCATAATAGCAAAAGCATTTAGTATCCCTATGATTATTAATGTAAAAAATATTAGCAAAATACTTCCTAAGCAAAATCTCATACTTGACGCAAACACTGGACAAATCATACTTAATGCAAATGAGCATACTATAAAAGTATTTGAAATTGAAGATGAAAAAAAGAAAAAAGAAAAATCTTCTCAAGAGGAGAAAGTTCAATCTTTAAAACATTGTACAAAAGGACAATCAAATTATGACTTTCCAAATTAATGTTGATATACTAGAAGAGCTTGATTGCCGTGCAATTGAATATACTGATGGTATAGGGCTGTTTAGAACAGAATTTATATTTCCTAATATTTCTCCCTTGCAAGATAGCGAAGAAGAACAATACACAGCCTATCTAAACATATTCAAATATATGAAAGGAAAACCTATTACTATCCGAACATTTGATTTTGGAGGAGAAAAAAAAACAACAAAAATACAAACATCAAAAGAAAACAATCCGCTTTTGGGAATAAGAGGAATACGATTTTACCATAAAGATAATCAAGAACTATTTTTATCTCAATTGCGCGCACTTCTTCGAGCATCTTTTATTGGAAAGCTTAATATTCTTCTTCCCATGGTGTCTACTTTAGAAGAAATATATACAATCAAAGAATATTTAGAAGCCACAAAAGCAGAAATTTCTTCTCAGGGGATTTTAGGCACTCCCCAATATAAATTAGGAGTAATGATAGAAGTTCCCTCACTTTTATATCAATTGAAAGAAGTATCACAAATTTGTGATTTTTGGTCTATAGGAACCAATGATCTCCTACAATACATAATGGCAACCGATAGGAGCAATAGTAATGTAGAATATCTTTATTCCTATATGCAACCTGCTTTTTTAAGAGTCTTACAAAAAATATTCTACGAAGGATACAAGTATAAAACAGAAGTAATTATGTGTGGAGAAATGGCAAGTGATATATATTCAATACCTCTTTTATTGGGAGCAGGGTTAAGAAACTTTAGTGTTTCTCTTTCAAATCTTGCAGAAGTAATCAATATCGCAACATCATACAATACCAAAGATACACGAGAGCTATTTGAACGTGCTGTTATGTGCAATTCTGTTAAAGCAGTCGAAAAAGAAGTAAAAGAATTTATAAACAACTTTAACGTACATTAATAGCATAATAGTACAAAAAACAATATAATTATTGAAACGTATGAAAGATCTCCTTGTAGCAATAATTGGAAAACCAAATGTGGGAAAATCCACTCTTTTTAATGCGCTTGTAAATAAGAAACTTGCCATTACACATAAAACACCAGGAGTCACGCACGAAGGAACAAATTGCCTATTTAATTACAATAATCATACTTTCTTACTACAAGATACAGGGGGAATAACTGATGAAGGAATATTCTCAAAAGAAATATCAAAAAGAAGCAAAGACATACTTTCACGTGCTTCGCTTATTATATTTGTTGTATCTGTAAAAGATGATCTCAACGCAGAAGACTATTATATTATTGATTTTTTGCGAAAACAAAATATTGTAACAATTCTTGTTGTTAATAAAGTAGATACTGTTAGTTTAGAATGGGAAGCTCAAAATTTTTCTTCGCTTGGTTTTGGAAAAACTTTTTTTGTTTCTGCAACTCATAAAAAAAATATAGATGGACTTCTCAACTTAATATGTGAAAAAATATCTATGCAATACGACCATAGTAATACGACACCCTCCAATACTACTGCTGTAAAAAAAGAAAACATAAACGATTCTAGTCATATACGGCTTTTAATTCTTGGCAAACCAAATACAGGGAAATCTTCTCTTATAAATAAAATAAGTAATAGTGATCTTATGGTCTCCGATACGCCAGGAACTACAAGAGATATTTGTGAAAATCACTTTGAGTATAATAATAAACCATATACTCTTGTAGATAGTGCCGGTATACGAAAAAAAAATAAAATACTACAAGAAATTGAGTATTATTCAATACATCGAGCAATTACTGCTATTGAAAATGTTGATATTGTACTTCTTCTTGTTTCTGTCCTTAATGATTTTTCAGAACAAGATAAAAAATTATCTTCTCTTGTTCTTAGAAGAGGGAAGGGGCTTGTTATAGGGCTCAATAAATGGGATTGTTTAGATGTTACTTCTAATCGTTTACAGGCAGAAAAAGATAGAATATGCTTTTTACTTCCACAAATACATTTTGCTCCAATACTTCCTCTTAGTGCAAAGACAGGCTATGGTATTTCCAAACTATTTAAAACACTACAAAACATAAACACACAGCTATACACGCGAATAAATACATCAAAACTAAACAATCACATGAAAAAATGGATACTTCGCACACCACCTCCAATAAAAAGGGGGCGAAAAGGTAAAATTAAATTTATAGCTCAAAAAGGTGGTCTTCCAATTCTTTTTGTTATGTACGTAAATTCTCCTAATATTTTCACAGAGTCTTATATAACATATATAAAAAATCAGATTCGGAAAGACTTTCTTCATGAAATACCTTTTGATATAAAAGTATTAAAAAATATCTAATATGATTTAGATATTTTTTTAGCTGTGCTTTAATTATGCTATACTATAAATAAATGAGTACATATACGATCACACAAGTTTCTGATTTACTCGGTATCAAAGTACATACAATACGGTATTGGGAAAAACATATTCCTCTTATTTCTATTAAGCGAGATGATATGGGAAAACGCCTATATGGGAAACAAGATATTTTCATATTATCACGAATGGCACATCTTATAGAAAAAAAACGATATACTGTACGTGGAGCATCGGATGAAATTGTAGAGCAAGCTCGTAAGGGATGGGACCCAATCGTAAGAAAAACATATTTTGACGCACTTAAAAAATTTAAGGATCAGCGCGGTATACTTAAAAAAGCACATGGTATTATAGATGAAATTAAAAATAAAAAGTAGCTACTTTCATAATACTTTCTTGTATTTTTTATTATTTCTCTTTTTTATTGTATCTTTTCCAGTATTTTCAATTGAATTCTATACTGTACCTTCTGTTCAAACGAGAAAATTTGTACTTTCTCAAATATTAAATACATCATTTTTACAATCGCTAAAAAGCTCCACTAAACTTATACATACTCAAAAGGACGGGAAAATATTTATTGTTATATATGAGCCAAAAACTAATAAAACAGGAACCCAAATATATATCCGTCCTGCAGATACTGTTTCAAATCCATTACTACATAAATCAGATATTCAAGAACAAACTGATAAAAACAAAAAAAACGCTCCTAACGAATATGGAGAATGGAATATTTCCATTGATAATTTACACAACATACAATATGCGAGATATTATTTTCAAGCACACCCTGGATATTATATTGAATTTTCGCCACAGGAAAAAAGAACCCATATAAGTATATATATAGAATATAAGCAATATTTATCAAAGGTTTATATTCCCATAAGTATTTTTCAAATAATCCAAATGAATTTTGATGACATTATTACAAATACTAAACTCTATATAGAATGGGAGAAAATATTGCCAAAAGTAAATTCTTATAAAGAAAACAGAAAATCCCAGAACATTGCTTTGTATCTATTTCAAAACGATTCTTTGTTCGTGCCAAATACAGGTTTGAAAATAAATAAAACATATATTGTTTTTGATACCATAAATAAAATCCTTATATATGCTGGCATTCTTCCTGTAGATGAGCTACAATTTTTTCCACTTCACGCTAACAAAAAAAGGGTGTCTGAAAAAGAAGATTCTTATATCAAACAATATGTAGAAAACGTATCAATTTTTTTTCTTTCACAAGCAGATTTTTATACATCTATGCATAATACTATAAAAAACGATCTAATAAGAACAAAGGGCTATGGTGATTTTCTAAAGAAGCTCTATCTAATTACTCAACAATACGCTGGGCTTTGGTATATAGTAACGCTCAAAAAGCTAGCAGCTACCTCTTCGAAAAACAATTCTGATGACATAATAGGAGTTCTTATTCCATATTTTACAGCCTTAGGAGAATTTTCAATATATTTCTCTAAAAACCTTAGAAACTTTATAAAACAAGAAAAGGAGGGAGTTTTCTACGAAATATATCTTTATGCATTTCGGACCCCCTTAAAAGCTCCCCCCCAATAATCTCATGAATATTACAACAGTTATTTTTGACATAGACGGAACACTTTATAATAACGCTACAGCTTTGTGTAGCGCCCCCCTTGTCCATCTTAGATCTATCTTATGGATATTACGATATGGCAAAATGCGTAAATCTTTACGGGCATATTATTCAAACGATTTAAATAAAAATATTAAAATAACTCATGATGATTTTTGGAAAAAAAGCATAGCACTCTTTTCGCAACAAAACTCATACGCTTTGGACAAAGCAGAATACCTACTTGAAAAGCATATTTACAGTATGTGGATTAATGCTTCCGCACAAGTGCCACTTCGTCTAGGAATGAGAAAGCTTATAGGAGATCTTTATAGAGCTAATATAAAATTGGGTATTCTGTCTGATTTTAGAGCAGAAAAAAAGATTTCCCAATGGGGTTTAAATCAATATTTTGATGTAATTATATCGGGAGAAGACGAGGGAATTCTTAAACCCAATCCAGCTGTATTCTTACGTTGCTGTAAATATATGAATTGTAATCCTCTTAATGCCGCATATGTAGGAAATCACTTTTTATACGATGGGTTAGGAGCAAAAAAGGCCGGGCTTATCTCAGTGCTTTTTACTCAAAAAAAAGATCTCGCACGTATGCATGGAATTATTCCAATATCATCGGTACAAAATCTAAGAAACTTTTTATTATAAACTAATAGCATTTTTATTAATTAACTCATATTTTAAATTTTTGTCATTGTGTCTTTAAATTATTATAACTCCTTTGTTTTCCTCTTTAATCTTACTGCTTAGAAAAGATTGTCATAGTATTTTCAAATTATGCAAAAAAACATTATATATTTTTCTATCATTATTAAGCGTTCTTTCTTTATTTGTTGTTAGAATGTTGCATAACTTATTGAGGGGTAAAACATACCATCTAGCAGTGAAAATAAATATTTTTTAACTTTTCCATGTATATTATTGATATTAAATAGTAAATATATAAATATATCAATTAATTTCAAAAACTTCTTTTGTGACGCCTTGACATAAAAGATAGTAGTTATCATAATGTATTCATAAACATTTTAATGATAAAAGTAAATAAAAATGGAGTGCTAAATGAAATTAAGCGTTGAGCAAAAAAAAGAAATATATAAAAAATATGGAAATTCTGATAAGGATACTGGTGATGTGAAAGTGCAAATAGCACTTGTAACTCACAGAATTAGCCATCTTACTGAACATTTAAAAAAATATAAAAAAGACTTTGATACAAGAAATACCCTATTAACCCTTGTTGGAAAAAGGAGAAGATTGTTGCGATATTTTAAACGAGTAAATATAGAAAATTATAAAGACCTTTTATCTAATTTGAAAATTAGGCATTAAAGAAATATTTAAAACTATAGCGGGAATATTCAATATAAATAAAAGAATCAATAATGTGTTTTTATTTTATATAAAAATAGTATTAATTTACGTTTTTAAAAAACATATTACTTTAGCAAATATAAAAAAAAACATATGTTTTTACATAATTAAATTTTTATAACAATTAATGATGTGTTTTTTTGGAGGAAATAAATATGATACATGAAGTGTCAACTGAGATAGGTGGAAAAACACTTACATTGCAAACTGGAAGAGTGGCAAAACAAGCAAATGGTGCAATATTTGCTACATATGAAGGAGCGGCTGTTTTAGCAACCGTATGTTGTTCTTCTGCCACAAATGAAGATTTGGATTTTATTCCATTGCAAGTTGAATATAACGAGAAATATTATGCAGCAGGTAAAATACCCGGAGGCTTTTTAAAGAGAGAAGCTCGCCCTAAAGACAAAGAAATTCTTGTATCTCGTCTTATTGATAGGCCTATGAGACCTTTGTTTTATAAAAATTTCATGCGTGAAATCCAGCTTATCCCTACAACTATATCTACAGATCAAATTAATCCGCCCGACATAGTTGCAATGTGTGCGACATCAGCATGCGTTACAATCAGTGACATCCCTTTTGATGGTCCAGTTGCTGCTGTACGAGTAGCACTCTGTGATGATGATTTCATTATTAACCCAACCTTTGAAGAAATAGAATGTTCACTATTAGAACTTATTATTTCTGGAACAACTCATGGTATTACTATGGTAGAAGGTGGTGCAAAAGAAATTTCAGAAGAGAAAATACTTGAAGCTATTTCTTTTGCTCATCCCGTTATATCACAACTATGTGATCTTCAAAATGAGCTCGCAAAAAAATGTGGAAAAGAAAAACTTCCTCTTGTTGAAGTTCCAGATTTTATTCTTGCCGACGAAATTAAAACCTTTGCACGTGAAAAAATGGAGAAAGCTTGCTATGTAAAAGGGAAGCATGAGCGCTCTCTTGCTATAAAAGCTGTTATAGAGGAAACATTCACACATTTTCAAGGTAAGGTAGAAGAAAATGCAGAAAAAAACATATATAGCTCTCTTGATGAACTTGAACAAGAAATTGTAAGAAAAAATATTATTGAAAAGAAAGTACGAACAGACGGACGTGGACCTTCAGATATTAGAGATATTGATTGTGCCATTACAATTCTTCCTCGCACACATGGAACAGCACTCTTTACAAGAGGAGAAACCCAGGCACTTGCTACAGTTACTCTAGGCACTGCAAGTGATGAACAAATCCGTGATGATATAGATGGAGATAAAAAAGAACATTTTTTATTGCATTATAACTTTCCTCCTTATTCTGTAGGAGAGACAGGCCGTCTTTTTACTGGAAGGAGAGAGATAGGGCATGGCCATCTCGCATTCCGTGCAGTACAACCAATTCTTCCAGACAAAAGTGTGTTTTCTTATACAATACGAATTGTCTCAGAAATATTAGAGTCTAATGGATCATCTTCTATGGCGACAGTATGTGCAAGCTCACTTTCTCTTATGGACTCTGGAGTGCCCATTAAAAATGCAGTTGCAGGTATTGCAATGGGTCTTATTGCAGAAGACGACAAAACAGTTGTGCTTTCTGACATTTTAGGAGAAGAAGATCATCTTGGTGATATGGATTTTAAAGTTGCTGGCACAAAAAATGGTATTACAGCGTTTCAAATGGATATCAAAATAAAAAATGTAAGCACCGAAACTATGAAAGAAGCACTTGAACAAGCAAGAGAGGGCAGAATTCATATTTTACAAATAATGAATAAGACTATTGAAAATTCAAAAGAAAAACTTTCACAGTATGCACCGCGTGTTATTACTTTTGAAGTGGATCCAGAAAATATTGGGACTCTCATTGGCTCTGGAGGAAAAACAATTCGATCTATATCTGAAAAATATGATGTTCAAGTTGATATTGCAGATAATGGGAAAATCACACTGTATTCAAAGAAAGCTGATGCGGCAATCCTTGCAAAGGATGAATTCCTCCATCTTCTTGAAGAACCAGAAGTAGGAAAGATATATACAGGAGTAGTGAAACGTATTACCGATTTTGGAGCCTTTATAGAAGTACTTCCAGGTAAGGAAGGTTTATGCCATATAAGCAGAATCTCTACTGAGAGAGTACAAAATGTAAAAGATGTATTATCGCTTGAACAAGAAGTACAAGTAATAATAATCGAAATAGATAGAATAGGAAGGATCAACCTTTCGATGAACCTCAATGCAAAAAGTGAAGATTCTTCTCAATCTTCTAGAGGCGGCCGTAATCATAGTCATGATACAAGATCACATCGACCCTCTCATAGAAATTCTTTTCAGGATAAACGTAGACATTCTTCACAAAGGCACAACAGGCGTAGCTAGGCAATAATTTTACAAATCGATTTTTATACAAAAAGAATGAATGATAAAGGAACGAGGAAAGATAATACAGTTTCTATAATGGTATATGGGAACATTCCTACATATCAAAGCGAATGGGCTTCTGGAGCAGATTTGTGTGCCTTTTTAAAAGAAGACATTGTTCTTGAGCCCTTAAAACGAGTACTTATTCCCACTAATACATATATTGCACTTCCACGAGGATTAGAAGCACAAGTACGTCCTCGTTCTGGAATTGCTATAACACATGGAATAACGCTTATAAATGCTGTTGGTACTATTGATTCTGACTATAGAGGTGAAATAAAACTTCCGATAATTAATTTAGGAAATGTTTCGTATACTATTAAGAACAAAGAAAGGATTGCTCAATTAGTTATTAGCTCTTATAAAAGAGCAGAATTTTTACCAGTAGCATCATTTAACACCCTTTCAAAAACCACAAGAGGGAAAAGAGGTTTTGGGTCTACAGGAAAATATATGTGAATCTGCTATAATAAAAATTATTTTTTTATATTTATATGTTTACCCCTAAAATACAAACCCGTCAGCAGCTTCTATTTCTAAATACAAAGATCCCATTTATCATTTGGAGATACATTTTTATTGATTTCTTCTTTTCATTTTTAGTTATACTTGTATTTTTTATAATAATCTTTATCATTAATCAAATTCTTCTTCTTGCAAAAAATGTACTCCAAACAAACGTGCCGATATTTGAAGTTGCTAAATTACTTATGTATGCATTGCCAACAGTAGTATCTCTTTCTGTTCCTTTTGCTGCCCTCGTTTCTTGCTTGATGAGCACGGGAGGGCTTTCTACTCACAATGAATTTACTGCTATGAGGATGATAGGAATGCCGTTTATTACGACCTTTGCACCCTATATAATATCATCTGTGCTTATAATGCTATTATCATTTGGTGTTAATGAAATATTAGAACCTTGGGGTGCTATTAATTTTTCTAAGCAGTATCAAAAATTACTCTTACTTTCCCCACGGTTAAGTCTTAAAGAAAACTCTATTATTCGATACCAAGATAATGTTATTATTACAAAAGGGATAAATGAAGATATTATTGAAGGAATAATTATCTTAGATAAAGATTCAGATAATAATGCAAGAACAATTCTTGCAAAGAACGCATCAATATCTTCTAGTGTCCAAGGGGTAATTTCTCTTACTCTTAACGATGTAGTTAGTATTGTTAATGAAAATAAAGTCGGAGAATACAGTTATGTTATAGGCGAAGTAATGACATACAATTTATTACTTAAGGATATTACCTTTGATATAAGAAAAATAAATGCCGATAGCAAAAGCATTACAGATTTGAAATCAGAATTACAAAAAATAAATGAAGAAATAGTATTTCCAGAAACATCTAAGAAAAACATTCTTTCACAAAAATTAAAAATGAATATCTTAGACGTATATAATTCTTATATTCCTATATATAGTACTCGTTCTCAAGAAAGCACGAGGAAAATAATTAGTACATCTTTAAATTCTTGGGATGCCACATTAACAAGCTTACGTACAACGCCATTTTTTAATAGAAGTTATATTATAAATAAAGTAATTTTAAACAAAAAGATTGCATTTCCTTTTGCTTCTATATTGTTTGTTTTTATTGCTTTTCCCATAGGGCTCTTTTATAAAAGAAGTGGAAAAACAGTAGGATTTGGAATTGGGCTTATATTATCATTTCTATATTGGACCATGCTTATCATAGCACAAAGTATAGCACTTAGTGTTAAGGAAATTTCACCTCCTATTATTATGTGGCTACCCAATATATTTGTTTTTAGCATAGGCATTCTTCTTATAATCATAAGGAGGAATAAATTATGATTTCCTTAGGTATTATACATAGATATCTGTTGAAAATGGTATTTTACCCAATAATTGTTTCATTGCTACTTTTTTCTTTCTTTGTACAAATGATTGATATACTTACTAATTTATTGCGATATCTTATAAAAGAAGTGCCCTTGAGTACTATCTTACAAATACAATATTTATATATCCCAACAAGTATTAGTTTTGCACTTCCTATATCCATATTATTCTCTATATCTTTTACTGTAAGTAATTTTTATGCACATAACGAACTTATTTCAATATATTGCTCAGGAATATCACTTTTAAAATTTGTTCAGCCACTCCTCATACTCGGACTTATACTAAGCATAGCAAACTTCTTTTTTAAAGAAAACGTAGTTATTAATTCGGCAAAAAAACGAACCGAAATAATACGGCAAGTGCTATATCAAAAAAGAGATAAAAGTAACGTTGATGTTGTAGCATCTCAAGATGGCATCATATACAGGGCAAATTATTATGATGATACAAATATAAGCCTTTCACAAGTAACAATAATAGAAACAAAAGAAAACACTTTTTTTCGGCGCATAGATGCAAATATTGCACGATGGAAAACCAATAAATGGGTATTTGAAGATGCAAAATTATATACTTATAATAAAAACACAAGAAACATTGATATTGAACTAATAAATTCTTTCTCCAACCCAACTTTAAACTTATCTCCCGAATTGTTTAAAAAAACAGCAAATAATGTAGATGATATGAGATATGACGAAGCACTTGCATATATCAAAAGTTTAAAAAAAACAGGTCAACCGTATAGAAAATTACTTACCAACATTTATTCTCGAATTCCTTGGGCAATTTCCCCCCTAATTGTAATGATTATTGCTTGTTTTGCTGCCAATTCATATGGAAAAAATACATTCCTTATGAGCCTTCTTACTGCACTTATTACTGCAGTCATATATTATTCATCAGACCTTATAGGAACTGTATTAGCTTCTCGCCAAATTTTGCCACCCATAATGGGAGCATGGTTTGGAGTTTTTATAATTTCTATTGTTAGCGTGGGACTTTATAAAATTACTTCAAAATAATATGATACAACTACCCATACTTGCTAGCAAAAAGAAGAAAAACATCTCAACCATTATTGTTGCTTCATGCACAATGACATCCCGAATATTAGGTCTTATTCGTATCGCACTTATGAGCATGCTTTTTGGTTCCACTCTATATTCTGACATTCTCAATCTTGTATTATCTGTCCCAAATAATTTGCGCAAGCTACTTGCAGAAGGGGCACTCTCAAGTGTATTCATGCCTATTTTTGCAAAAACACTCTCGTCTAACACACATATAAAAAAAGGAAAAATGATACCAGAACTCAAAACACAACGGTTCTTTTCTGATCTCATCATTTGGGTTGCCATCCCCATATTGTTATCCTTGATTGTTGCAAGTATTTTTTCATGGCATATAGTGGGGTTTTTATTCCATTTTGATTCTATAGATGCCAGAAAAATCGCATCACAGCTTTTTTCTATTATAATATTTTTTTTATTTTTAATGACACTATGTTCTATTGCAATAGGCATATTGCATACCCATAAACGTTTTGTAATAGCAGCTCTTTCTCCCTTGATTATTTCTATCACACTTATAATTTCCATGCTTGCCTTTTTTGACACTCTTAATATTTTTTCTGTTGTCTGGGGATTTATATTTGGGGCAGTGTTGCAAACGCTTATTCTGTATGGAACTCTTTTCAAAATTGGATATTGGTTTTCTTTTTCACTAACTCTTAGTAAACAAATGAAAAATACATTTAAACGCATGATTCCAACATCGTTGGCGGTTATTATACCAATTATAGGACAGCAAGTTGCTTTTTATTTTGCAAGTACTCTCCAAAAAGGAAGTACAACAGCGTTTAGTTATGCTATCGTGTTTTGGCAATTACCAATAGGGGTCGTGTTTAATTCAATAATTACAGTTACATTTTCTTATGTAATTAACTCCTTAGGAAACAAAGATATTTCGCGTGGAAAAAAAGATGCCCAACAATATGCACAAGATGGAATATTTCAAATGTTTATCTTTGCAATTCCTCTTAGCATAGGAATGTATTTTTTTGCTCATGCGGGCATTGCAGTGGCATTACAGCGCGGCAAGTTTGATGTGAACGCTGTCATTGTTTCCTCAAGAATTTTACAGGGCTATGCGCTCTCTCTTGCTCCCTTTGTATTATACCAATTATTGTATAAACTTCTATACGCCTTGCAAAAAAACACCATAGCTCTTTTATATTCTTTTCTTCTAACATGCATAGATATAATCTTATCATTTTTTCTCATACAAACATCTCTAAAAATAGCGGGTCTTTCTATAGCATATGCATTGTCCCTTATAATAATACTTCCCATTATGTATAGGCATGTGCACTCCCACATACCCATTTCTGTTTCTATTTTTAAAATAATAAAAGTAATATTAGCTATGATACCCTTTTATTTTCTTTCTTTCTTCTTATTTGTACTTACAAAAGAGAAATGGTATGGTGGATCAACCCCTACTAACATATTTATCCTTTTTCTCATAGCTAGTATACTATTCTTAGTGGGTTATATTTCATATATGCTCTTTGGTATATTGAAACTTCCTTCAATACCTTTAAAAAAGAAACACAATGAAAAAAATATATAAGCTACATTACGCACTATTTCTTGTATTCCTCTTTATACTTCCGTTTAGATCATTTTCTCAAACAAATGAGAAAGAAATAGAACGTATTAAAAACACTTTAGAATATGGAATAGACCAATCTGTTATAAACGAACTAAAACAACTTATTAAGTTAGGATATGACTCTCTTGCAAGTGAAGTACTTAGTCGTATTTCAAAATCGAAAAATCCAACCCTCATTGCAGAAGGATTCACTTATTTAAGAGAAGTTCAATACCAAGAGAATGACGCCATAGACAAAGCACTTTCTATAATTAAAAATCACGAAAACCATCAATCAAAATCCATACAGTATGCATCGTTTTATCTTAAAGATGTAATAAACATTCTAGATATCAACCAAAAACAAGATATCTTAGAATTGGCTCTTGTAGTTATAAAAAAAGGACAACCAGCAATTTCTCTTGCAATGCTTGAACTTATAAGTAAGTTTTATGACGAGCAAAAAGAACCATATGATATATATACTCCTGCAGAAAATGCTCAGAACACAATACAAGAAAACCTGCCAAGAGAACCAAGCAACTTAACACAACAAAAAATGAACAACACTAAAAAAAACGTTCAATTAGAAATTCCTACTGCCACTCTATATTCGGATAGAATAGTAGAGATTTTCAGTGAAACATCAGTAGAAATAATTAAAAATGACATTCTTGTTTTTTTAGGATCTGCTCAAGCATATAAACAAGCACCTGTACTTGTAGATGTAGTAAAAAACACAAATAATTCACAAAGTTTGCGTACATCTGCTATTAAAGCATTAGGAGAACTAAAAGAACCATCTCAAGAAATAATATCAAGCCGTTTTGAACTTTTTGAACAAATACGTGGAGAAAAAAATGCAACATTAAGAGAAGCAGTATTTATGGCATTATTACCTAGGGTGTCTAAATCTATACAAAATATAGAAACAACCGAGAATAATATTTTCTTCTGGATAAAAGATGGGCTGCGTGACAATGATGAAGTAGTACGAAAGGCAAGTCTTTTTGCAATTGAAAAAAACATGCTAGAATCTGTGTTTGACCAATCAGAAAGCAAACAACTATTTATGGCAGTAAAATATATTTCTGACAATGATCCTTCTAACAATGTAAAGTTGTATGCAGTTGATATATTGCCTTTATTCTCTAATGGGAACCAGTATCTGCTTGAAAAGGCACAAAACATTACTACTCTTAATGCAATAAATAAAAAATATATTGATGTCCTTATAAAGAAAATTTACAACGAAGGTGGAAACGAGTCGCTTAATGCACTTATTGCCTCACAAGCAGCAGCAGAAGAAACACGTGTTAATAATTCATTTTCAAGTTCAAGAGCAATTCTTAAATATATATCAGGAATCATAGCATATGAAAAAGATATAAACATGTCTAAAGAGGTGGGGCTTTTACTAACAAATCCCGATGTGGAAATAAAGAAAAATCTACTTACAGCAATAAGTAGGCATAAAATGGTGCAATATACAGAGTATGTACAATTAATCTCAGAAGATGTAACTGTTCCCTCGGAGCTTCGAGCATACGCAAGGAAAGTAAGAGCACTTCTTACTGAAGAAAACTAAAAAATCCATAAGTGAATATTTATTTAATATCTGCTGCTGAAAATGCAATTTACTAATACAAACTACTCATTTGCTAATAACAGATGGGTACCTAAAAAACCTTTAAATCTGGCTAACTTTAGGTGTTTTTTTGATGAAAAAAATAACTCAAGCAATAAAAAATTAAAATTTTAACTTCTAATATATACAATATTAAAAAAAGAGATAGCTTGCATATAAAATAAAAATCTATATAAAAATTGACATAATAGAAGGATTTTCGTATAGTATATGTAGTTATTTATAAAATCATGTCCATATGTAAAAATACATTCTTAATCTACATAATATTATTTCTAGCAGGAGCTTATTAATGGGAAAGCTTACTGGATTTATAGATTATAAGCAAAAGCTTACTAAATATATATCTCCTCAAGAACGAATAAAACATTTTAATGAGTTTTTAATTCCTTTAGATGAGGAAGAACAGAAAATACAAGCATCTCGTTGCATGGATTGTGGCATTCCATTTTGTCATTCATCCTATGGGTGTCCGGTAGACAATCTCATCCCCGAATGGAATCATCTCTTGTATCTCGGAAGATGGGAAGACGCTTTTAAGCGCTTAAGAAAAACAAATAATTTCCCAGAATTTACTGGGCGAGTATGTCCTGCACCATGCGAAACCGCATGCGTACTTGGAATTAATAACGATCCTGTAAGCATAAAAGATAATGAATGTGCAATTATTGATAAAGCATACGATAAAGGATATATGGTTCCACGCCCCCCAAAACAACGAAATGAAAAAAAAATATGTATTGTAGGAAGTGGTCCTTCTGGGCTTGCAGCTGCAGATGAGCTTAATAAAATGGGATATACTGTTACAGTATTTGAAAAAAACGATAGAATTGGCGGGCTTTTGATGTACGGTATACCAAATATGAAACTAGATAAAAAACTAGTAGAAAAACGCTGTGCAATTATGCAAGAAGAAGGGGTTGTTTTTAAAACAAATGTTTACATAGGAAAAGATATACAAGCTAAAGACATTATAAAAAATTATGACGCGATTCTTCTTACATGTGGGGCAACAGTTCCTCGTGACTTGCAAGTGAAAGGGAGAAAAGCCAATGGGATTTATTTTGCCGTTGACTTTCTAAAGATGAACACAAAAAGCCTTTTAGATAGCAATCTAACGGATAACAAGTTTATAAACACTCAAGGAAAACACGTCATAGTTATAGGTGGAGGAGATACTGGAAATGACTGTATTGGAACGGCAATACGACACAATGCTGCATCCATAACAAACTTTGAATTGCTTCCCAAACCCCACCCTCAGCGAAGTAGTGAACACCCCTGGCCTCTATATCCTCGAGTATTTAAAAGCGATTATGGGCATAGCGAAGCAAGCGATAGGCACGGGCGTGATCCGAGAGAATTTTCTATTCTTACAAAAGAATTCATTCTTAATAAAGACAATGATCTTTCTGCTATTAAAACATGTCGTGTAAAATGGGAAAAACCTCCAAGTGCTCCTCCTAGATTTGTAGAAATAAAAAATTCAGAAGAAACATGGAAAGCAGATATAGCTTTACTTGCTATGGGATTTCTTGGTCCAGAACAGGAACTACTAAAAAAACTTAACATAGAACGAAATACAAAAACCACCACTATAAAAGCAACTTTTGAAGAATTTAAAACATCTCATGAAAAAATATTCACTGCTGGTGATGCTCGAAGAGGGCAATCACTCGTAGTATGGGCAATTCAAGAGGGACGAGGTGCAGCAAAAAAAATTAATGAATATCTTACTATTTCAAAAAAATAGTTTGATGTGTCTAAAACATCTTTCAAAATACATTTTTTTTTTGCAAAATAGTCTTTAAAAGAGGAAGAAAGTTACTTTAATATAAAAAAGAGAGTTTTATTATAATGATTTGACAAAATAGAAACATTGCTATATAGTGTGATAGAGTTATTTTATTATAATGAGAATAAAAACCTAATGCGATGTTATAAATGAAAAAAAGACCACTAGCAGAAAAACTCTACGATCCTCTCTTTGAACAAGATAGTTGTGGAACAGGGTTTATTGTTAATATAAAGAAAAAAACGAGTCATTCCATAGTTCACGATGCACTTACCATGCTAAAACGAATGCAACACCGCGGAGCACGTGGTGCAGATAAAAATACTGGTGATGGGACTGGCATACTTACTTCTCTTCCTCATGAATATTTTAAGAAAATATGCGAAAAAGAAAACCTATCTCTCCCACAACCGGGATTATATGCAGTGGGTAATATCTTCTTACCAAATAATAAAGAGGAACAAAAAAAATGTAAAACACTGTTAGAACAAATAATGATAAAGCAATCATTACAAGTAGTATTTTGGAGAAAAGTTCCTGTAAACAGTGCTATAATAGGAAAAATAGCACTTGCATGCAAACCAGAAATAGAACAATGTTTTATTATCTCAAATTTTTTCATAAACACAAAAGAATTTGAAAGATCGCTTTTTATAGCATCAAAAGAAACAACAACAACTGTTAGAAATTCTCAATATGATACAGAATCTATGTTTTATATATGCTCTCTTTCTTCACAGAGCATAACATATAAAGGGATGCTCACTCACGATCAACTTGATATCTTTTATAAAGATTTAAAAGAAGAAGAATACAGTGCATATATGGCTCTGGTTCACTCTCGTTTTTCTACAAATACATTCCCTAGTTGGGATAGGGCACAACCATTACGAATAATGAGTCATAACGGAGAAATCAATACGTTATATGGTAATGAGAATAAAATGCACGCTAGAGAAGGAAAAATAAAAAATGGTGAGTTTAAAGAAATATTAAAAAACATATTCCCTATAATTCAAGATGATGTATCTGACAGTGGAGCATTTGATAATACATTAGAATTTTTATATCACTCGGGATATTCACTCCCACAAGCAATATGTATGATGATACCCGAAGCATGGCAACATGATAAAACAATGAGCAAAAAACAAAAAGCAATGTATAAAGCATACAGCTGTATTATGGAACCTTGGGATGGTCCCGCATGCATAACTTTTACAAATGGAAGATATGTTGGAGCTGTTATAGACAGAAGTGGATTGCGTCCAAGCCGATATTACATAACTAATGATGACAGAGTAATACTTGCAAGTGAAGTTGGAGTTGTAGATATAGAACCAGAAAACATAATAAGTAAAAATAGAATTAAATTGGGAAAGATTTTCCTTATTGATACCGATAATGCAAAAATTATAAGCGATGAACAAATAAAAAAAGAACTTTCAGAGCATCATCCTTATATGGATTGGATACAAGAAGAAGAAATACAACTTTCACATATAGAGCAATCTTCTCTAAAAGCAACCGATATAACATATCTTTCTAATAAAGAACGAAAAAGACGAAGCATTGTCTATATATACAGCGAAGAAGATAAAATACATATTCTTAAATCAATGATAGAAAAAGAAAAAGAACCTTTGGGATCAATGGGCAATGATGTTGCACTTGCATGCCTTTCTACTACTCCACGACTTTTATACGATTATTTCAAGCAATTGTTTGCACAAGTTACTAATCCTCCCATCGATTCTATAAGGGAAAGGATAATTATGAGCATAGGGACTTATATAGGACCAGAAGGGAATATTCTAAAATTCAATCAATCATGTTGTCACAGATTATGGCTAGAACACCCAATATTATCACACGAAGATTTTGCTTTATTAAAGAAAATACAACACAGAAAATGGAAATCATGCGTAATAGATATAACATATAACAAAAGAGAACGAGAAATAGGTTTGAAAAATGCTCTTTCTCAAATTAAAAAAGAAGCAGAAGAATATGCGAAAAAAGGCTATCAAATTATTATACTAAGCGATAAAGCTATAAATAAAGAAAGAATACCAATAAGCACTCTTATGGCATCCGCTGCGGTTCATCATCACCTTGTTGATAAGTGTTTACGATCAATGTCAGCACTTGTTGTGGAGTCGGGAGAAATGAGAGAAGTCCATCATTATTCTATGTTACTTGGATATGGAGTAGATGCCCTTTTTCCTTATCTTGCCTTTGAAAATGCATTTGAAATGAGAGATAATGGTATTCTTGAAAATTCTTTAACTAACAAAGAAATTGTTAAAAGATATAAAAACGCCGTAGAATATGGCATTTGCAAAGTGTTTTCAAAAATGGGAATATCTACCATAGACAGCTATAAGGGCTCACAAATATTTGAAGCCATTGGGATTGGAGAAGAAGTAATTGCACATTGCTTTAAGAATACTATTTCGCGAATAAGCGGAGTAGGCTTTGCTGAATTAGAAAAAGAGATGTTTATCAATCACGAAAACGCATATAAGAAATGGGAAGATGACTCATTGGGAGAAACAATAATAAGTGCTGGAAATTTTCATTGGAGAAAAAAAGGACATCTCCATATGTGGGACCCTGAATCTATAATTCTTTTACAAAGTGCTGTAAGAAAAAACAACAAGAATATATTTAATGATTTTGTTAATTACCAAAA
Source organism: Spirochaetia bacterium (assembly GCA_965216965.1). Lineage (GTDB taxonomy): Bacteria > Spirochaetota > Spirochaetia > WTKD01 > CBDAKK01. The sequence goes on from CBDCGX010000014.1 coordinate 63,150, forward strand.
TCAACGTTCCCCCCATCAATCTACTTTGAGAGGAATGCTCACATTTAAAAAGCAAAAAAATATTTCATTACATGAGGTAGAACCCACAAATGCAATTATTAAGCGATTTGCTACTGGGGCAATGAGCTTTGGCTCAATATCCCAAGAAGCTCATGAAACACTTGCAATAGCTATGAACAGAATAGGAGGAAAATCAAACACAGGTGAAGGGGGAGAAGATCCTAGCAGATATATATCACTTGCCAATGGGGATTCTAAACGTTCTGCTATTAAACAAGTTGCATCTGGACGTTTTGGTGTTACTATAGAATATCTTTCCAATGCAGACGAAATCCAAATAAAAATGGCACAAGGAGCAAAGCCTGGCGAAGGCGGAGAATTACCTGGACACAAAGTATTTGATATTATTGCAAAAACACGCCACTCCACACCAGGAATAGGGCTCATAAGCCCCCCTCCACATCATGATATTTACTCAATAGAAGATTTAGCACAACTTATTTTTGATTTAAAGAATGCCAATCCTTCCGCAAAAATAAGTGTAAAACTTGTATCAAAATCGGGTGTGGGAGTCATTGCTGCAGGCGTTGCAAAAGGGAAAGCAGACAACATACTTATATCTGGACATGATGGTGGTACAGGAGCATCTCCTCTTACAAGCATAAAACATACAGGTCTCCCATGGGAACTTGGAATAAGCGAAACACACCAAGTTCTAATAAAAAACAATCTTAGAAGTCGTGTTATATTACAAACCGATGGACAACTCAAAACTGGTAGAGACATTGCCATTGCAGCAATGCTAGGTGCCGAAGAGTTTGGATTTGCAACATCGGCACTTATTTCGATGGGATGTATTATGATGCGCAAATGTGAATATAATACATGCCCAGTAGGGATAGCAACACAAAACAACGTTTTACGAAAGAAATTTATGGGAACACCCGAACACGTTATTGCTTTTATGACATTTTTAGCAGAAGATCTTCGTAAAGAAATGGCACAATTAGGATTTAAAACAGTAAATGAAATGGTAGGAAGAAGTGATATTCTAACTGTAGATACAAATGCTCTTAATTGGAAGTCAAAAAAAATAAACATATTTTCACTATTAAGTGATAAAAAACATGAAGGTCTTCAATGTTGCACTACAGAACAAGAACATAATATTACATCTGTGCTTGATAAAACGCTTATTCGCGATGCATCTAAAGCAATTGAAACGGGTTCTCCTATAAAACATAAATATACAATAAAAAACACAAACCGAACAACTGGAACACTTCTTAGTCATACAATAGCAAAAAAATATGGAATGAAGGGGCTTCCCCAAGATACAATACATATTACATTTGATGGACATGCAGGACAAAGTTTTGGAGCATTTCTAGCTCACGGAGTAACCTTGTCTCTTAATGGAGACGCAAATGATTATGTAGGAAAAGGACTCTCAGGAGGCATAATAGCATTAACTCCTCCCAAACAAAGGAAATTTATCGCAGAAGACAATATAATTGCCGGTAACGTTGCACTCTATGGAGCCACATGTGGAAAAGCCTTCTTTAATGGTCGTGTTGCAGAGCGATTTTGTATACGAAACAGTGGAGCAAAGGTCGTTGTTGAAGGTATTGGTACTCATGGATGCGAATATATGACAAATGGGCGTGTAATAATTTTAGGAGATATCGGTAAAAATTTTGCTTCTGGAATGAGTGGGGGAATAGCTTATATATACGATACATCTTCCATAGTAAGAAAAAATATAAATTCTGAAATGATAGTCTCTGCTATTCCTTTAGCAGAAAAAAATGAAGTGAAAGCTCTTATAAAGGAGCACTATAAACGTACTGCATCTAAAAAAGCAAAATATATTCTTGACTCTTGGAATGTAGAAAAGAACGCCTTTATACGAATAATTTCTAAAGATTACCAAAATATACTCTCGGTTCAAAAACAAACACTTCATATTCAAAATAATATTGTATTATAAATAATACATGTATTTATTGCTACAAAAAACTTGTTTATAGTACTTGACAATAAAGTTTCATGGGACTAATATTGATTGTAGTTATGAAATTATTTAAAAAAAATATTCTATTTTGTATTCTCCTCTTTTTTATCTTTGTAAGTAAAGCTTATACAAGCGGTCTTATAGAAACTTCAAAAGAGAAGGTTGTTAACGTTTATTCCCATAGACATTATAAAGTCGACAAGGAATTATATGACACTTTTAGCAAAAAAACAGGAATAAAAATAAACCTTATAGATGGAAGTGCAGGTGAAATTGTAGAAAGGATAATAGCCGAAGGAAAAAATTCTGAGGCCGATCTTGTTTTTATTGTAGATATAGGACATCTTACTCTTCTCAAAAAGAAAAAACTCCTACAAAAAATTCCAGCTTCTGCAACCAAAAATATTCCTAGCAACTTACAAGATCCCGATAGAGAGTGGGTTAGTGTTTCAACTCGATCAAGAATAATTGTATATGATAAAACAAGAATAAAAAATCCAACTGTGACTTCTTACGAAGATATTGTAGAATCTCCTGTAAGTATTGCTATTCGCTCATCGTCTAATTCTTATAATCAAGCACTGCTTGCATCAATTATTTATAACAATGGAGAAGAAAAAGCAAGAAAATGGGTACAAAATCTCGTAAAACATCTTGCTCGACCTCCACAAGGAAATGATAGAAGTCAAGCAAAAGCTGTTGTGGCTGGCCTTGCAGACTATGCCATAATGAATATGTACTATATTGGACTGTTAATAAACTCTAATGACCCTAAAGAAAAAATAGTAGGAGAAAAATTAGGTATTATATTTCCTAACCAAAACAAAAAGGGTACCCATATAAATATAAGTGGCATAGGATTATTAAGAAATGCCCCAAATAAGAAAGAAGCAATACAACTTATTACTTTTCTACTATCAAAAGAAGCTCAAAAGAAAATTACAAATATGAATTTTGAATACCCAGCATCCTCAGAAGTATCTCCTACTGCTCTTTTAAAAAATTGGGGGAAGTTTATCTCTGATATTCCAGATGACCTAAATAAGATAGGAGAGCTTATTCCTCTTGCTGCAAAGATAGCAGATGAAGAGGGATGGAAATAACGCATGTGAAAACAAATTATGTGATACTAATAATTATAATAACATTTCTTACCCCCTTTATATTTTTGATATATGGAATACAATCAGCAGATATATCTGTATTACAAACCTTTGTTATAAATTTACTACCTCGCTATCTTCTTTCAACACTACTTCTTATCGCAGGAGTCCTTTTTGTTACTATAGCACTTGGAACAAGTATGGCATGGATATCCTTCCAATTTACCTTTCCATTACACACTATTCTACGTGCACTATTGCCTTTTAGCATAATTATATCTCCATATATGCTCGCACTCTTTTTTTCTGATTATGCAGATAGTATTAGCATATCAATAATCAAATATGTATCACACTTTCCTATGCTTGCCATTAGTAATTCTGCAATCATATCGATTATCAATTTTATTTTTCTTGTATTTTCTCTTTCTCTTTCCCTTTATCCTTACACCTATATGTTTGTAAAAGCTACATATGAAAGAAACTCATTTTCCATCATACAATCAGCTCAACTCCTTAATAAGGGGAAAAAAAGTTTGTTTTTTAAAATTGGTCTACCTATAGCAAAAACAGCAATAATAGGGGGGAGTTTATTTATATCTATGGATGTTCTTAATGAGTTTGCCTCAATCATTCACTTTGGATATAATACAATAAGTAGTGGCATATATAAAACATGGTTTTTATATAAAAACCTTGGATCAGCTCAAGTTATATCTCTGGGAGTTTTATTATTTATTTTATGTATTGTATCAATTATGCAAAAACAAACAAAAAACATTTCATATCAAATAACTCAACATCTCCCTGTAATTCGAAGACCTCTTCCAATACGAAAAGGAATAGTAGCAACACTCTGGTGCTCACTACCAGTATTATTTGGCCTCATATTACCACTTATATCATTTACTAAAAAATCAATCTATGTCCTCAGTAGTAATACTATTTCTGCACTATATGACAGTTTACAATTAGTATCTCAAACATTTATCTTTATCATAATTGCCTTAGTTATAACTACGGTTGGAGCAATAATTATATCATACGAATATCACTTGCATAGAAAATCAAAAATAAAACAACTAGGCTATAAAATAACAACCTTTGGATATGCTCTCCCCGGAACTGTACTTGCTATAACAATATTAGGATTGTTTTATACACTAGATACATATATTTTCCCCTCGTATAGCATAACCTCACTTTTCTTAAGCAAAACATATTTGGCATTGCTACTTGCAATAGTAATACGATATTTTTATGTTTTAGTAGCTCCTATTTACACTGGATTCGCATATTACGGAAAGCAATATGAAAGGATTTCATATACTTTAGGAAAAGACACCTTCACAACATTTAAGAAAATTGCACTACCGCTTAATATGCCTTTTATTCTCGCTGGAATGTTTTTATTTGTAATGGATGTATTAAAAGAAATCCCAATTACCCTTGTACTACGCCCATATAACTTTACAACACTTTCTCTCAAAACATACTTATTAGCAAGAGAAGAAAGGATTACAGAATCCTCTATACCTTTACTATTAACAGTAGTTATGGGTTGCATATTCTTATTATGCTTTAAGATTATAGAAAATCATTATAAAAAAACACATACTACGTAAACAATATGAATATTGCATATATAGAAAACATACACTCTTGCTATCCTCCTCATTATAAAGAATGCATACATAATATATCATTTAGCATTCCTTCTCAAAAATTCACTGTGCTTACAGGAGAAAGTGGATCTGGGAAAACAACTATTTTAAGAATTCTTGCAGGTTTTATTAAACCATGTAAAGGGCGAGTCTATATTGGAGAAAAAGAAGTATCATCCGAAAAAACGTGGGTTCCTCCTGAAAAAAGAAGAGTAGGAGTTGTCTTTCAAGATTTTGCACTTTTCCCACATCTTACAGTCAAACAAAATATCGTATTTGGTATTTCTGACATTCCAATACAAGAGCAAGAATCAACATATCAATATCTTATGAAGATATTCAAACTAGATCTCTTCATGGGGAAACGATATCCCCATCAGCTTTCGGGAGGGCAAATGCAAAGAGTCTCTCTCGCTCGTTCCATAGCCTCTAGACCACAACTTCTTATTTTAGACGAACCTTTTAATACTATAGGGGATGACATGAAAGAAGAAATGCTTAGACATCTTAAAGAACTTGCCTCAATATACAAGATGAGTATATTATATATTACACATAACAAAAACGAGGTATTCTCAATAGCGGATACTGTTGCGATTCTTAAAGAAGGTAAGTTGTTACAACAAGCTTCTCCAAAAGAAATATATACGAAACCTTATAATGCATATATTGCCCGCTATTTTGGGCATATAAATATTCTTCCTATACAATATGATGAGCATTTGGATATATTTAAAAGCCCTATAGGAACGCATCATCCAAAAGATTTAAATAATAGCAAAAGAACAACACGAAAACAGCTTTATATGCTCATTCGCCCGCACGAACTTATGCTTTCTGAAAGAAATGATAATAAAACCTCGTTAGTTCGAATAGAAGAAGTTAAGTATAGAGGAGACTACTTTGATGTCTCATGCACGTCTCTTCTTTCATCATATAAAACAGAAATAACTGTACGCTGTAGCGTTTTTTCTAGGCTTAAAAAAAACGACATACTTTCTATAATACTACGTCCTAAACACAAACCTCATATCATTTCTTAAGAAACATGTAAATTAAGATCTAATAATAAAGAAAGGAAATGGGATATATGTTAAAGTTGAGCTACAATGTAGCTCAACTTTAACAAAATATTATTGCAATCTAAAAATCCCATAACCATCTTTATCATTTCTTACAAAAGATATGGAGTCTATATTCTTTGCATATGTCTTTGCTTTTGTAGAAGTTCTAAAAACAATATTGGTAGATTTTGGAAGCGTTGCTATTTTCCAATTGTTATTGATTTTTGTATTTATATTCTTTTGCTCAATTATGTAATTTATTAAAGCCTGTCTATTTTCATCTGGAAATTCTATAAGTATATTTTTACCATCCTTATTTATAATTCTATTTGTAGAAGCTCTATAATTATTTGTAATCAAAATAAATACGTCATTATCTTTCAAAGGAGTACCATCGCTTTTCCTTATATTCTTGATCCTATTAGCATTTTTATTAAGCAGATTCTGTCTTCTGTCATATTTTGCAGGCTGTGTCACATCTATTTCGTATTCAAGACCATCTATTACATCAAAGTTATATGCTGGAGCTTTTTCGTTTATGACATTTTGTTCCTTAGTTACATTAGGATCTATTTGATTAAATATATGTGCTGCCCATTCAAGCATTTCTTTTAGCTCGGCACCACTTACTTTGAGAGCAATAATAGTATTGGGATATAAATATAAATCGGCAGTGTTTTTAACAGCAATAGAGCCCTTTTCTATTACAGTATAGTAATCTGCCCCCATTCTTCCTCCAGATTTAAACGGTGCTGCAGCAGAAATAATCTCTATTCCTTCATATTCAGTTCCCTTTAAATGTTTTTTAGCATACCATTTTTGAGCATCATTTATTATTTGAATACTTGGATCATCTCTCACCAATGCGAAATAACTATTCACATCATCGCTTATAGTACCAATAGGTTTTCTAATGTATGCTTTGACTAACTTATCATCTTTAGCCAATATGTTTAATATTTCCGAATCAGCCTCATAGTCTTTCCCTTCTTCAATTTTAGAAGTTCCTTTATCAACTACCCATATTCCTTTTTCTTTACGTAAGTCTAAATCTATTACACCAAGATATTTACCCAATGAAGCTGCCATAACAGTTGGTTTTGAAAACAATGTTCCCTTATCATTATCTATGTCTTCTCCCTCATAATATGGTTTTTTAGGAAACGGAAATTTTAAATGAGAATGTCCCGTAATAATTACATCAATGTCATCAACATCTCTTGCAATAAGATATGAGGTGTTTTCTTCGGCATCTTTATCTAAAGATATTCCTCCATGATTAAGCATAACAACTATATCAACTCCTTTTCTCTTTAATAGTGCCGCATATTTTTTTGCCTCATTTACAGTCGACTTTACCTTTAATTTTCCTTCTAAATTTAGCTTATCCCATACTAATATCCTTGGTGGAACCAGCCCAAACACTCCTATATTTACTATGCCCTTAGTACCGCTTTCAGTTGTTATTTCTTTCTTCAAAATAACGTACGGAGTAAAATAGTTTTCTCCAGAAGGTTTATATACGTTTGCAGAAACAACATAAGCATCTAATTTTTCGATTATGTATGTAATGAAATCTAACCCATAATTAAAATCATGATTCCCTAAATTAATAACATCATACCCTGCAGCATTCATTGCCTTAACCATGGGATGACCATTATCTAAATTTTCTATTTTTGAAAAATAATCCCCCAACGGGGTTCCTTGAAAAGTATCTCCATTGTCTACTAGGAGAGTATTGGTTTTTTTTGATCGTATTTCTTTGATAATGGTTACTAATTTTGAAAGGCCAATTTTCTCGCTTGGCGCATCCTTAAAATAGTCATAATTGAGTGCATTAGCATGCAAATCAGTAGTTGACATTATCACTAAATGGGCTCTACTGCCATCAGATACATTATCTCTTACAAGTCTCTGGCAACTCAATATCAAAATAAACAACAAAAATAAAAATATTTTTTTCATAACAAACTCCTCATTATTTTTTTTTATAGATAATATATTATCTATAAATACAGTATAGATGAAAAGAAGTTCTTACCACAATAAAAAATCTTAAAAAAATAGAAAAAAGAAAACCGAAAAATACTAAGATACATACTTCTCCCTCCATTAAAGTTTTTTCTTTTTATTATAATTACTACCCATAAACAATTCAATTACCTCAATTTCTTTTTTGCATTGTAATAATTGCTCTCTAAACTCCTCATGTTGAAGGAATGTATTAACCTGAGTAAGGATTCCTAAATGAGGGTATTCTTTAGGAACAGCTATTAGCACGAAAATATGAGAAGGTTTTTTATCAAATGAATCAAAATCAACTCCTTCCTTCTTTAAGCCAATTACAATCTTAGGTAGTTTGCAGGCTTGACTCCTCGCATGGGGAATAGCTATACCATATTGCATTCCTGTGGAAAATGTTTCTTCTCTCTCAAATATATCTTTCAACAAAAGTTTTATATCACTTAAATAACCGCCCTTTGCGAGAAGACTCGCAAGTTCTTCTATAACCTTATTTTTTGAGTGAGCTTGTATTGACATATTAACTAAAAAAGGTGAAATGAAATTTTCCAACGAAGCATCTTGCGAAGCATCTCTTTCAATTCCTAGTGTGTTTTTTGCAATTTGATTTACTCGCTCTTTTACTATTTGAGCAGATTCTGCAATATCAGTGGCAGCTTCGTATAATGCAGTTTTAAAGAAAGGGATGCTTTGTTTATCAGAAAAAAATATCAACTTTCCTGTATTAAAAGAATGAAGAGTAAAAAACATATTATCTTTTCTTATGTGATATATGTTTCTATCAGACTGACCAATTTTATTGGTAAGGAACCCTTCTTCTTCCATCAGAATTAGAAAATCAGAAACTATAAATCGTGCAAGTTGCCAATGTTCAAAATCAATTTCAGTTTTTTCTGTGTTAGTCTTCTCAGGGTGATATGTTCCTTTTTTAGGTAAAGAAATCAATATATGGAGAAAGAATGGAGCTAACAACGCATTAATAATTACCATCATCATTACAGCATTATACAATGTGTTATTTATTATTCCCGCAGAAAGACCTAAACTTCCAATAATGAGAGCAACTTCTCCTCGAGGTGCCATTCCTGTTCCAATGCGTGTAGCTCCAAGCACATTAAACCCAAGCCCCAAAGAGGGGAGTCCTGCCCCAAGAAACTTTGCAATCATGCACATTATGCTATAGCCCATACCTAATAAGAAAATTTCAGGTTTTAAAAACTCAAGAACAGAAATCTGCATTCCACTTACAATAAAAAATATGGGAACAAATAATAAAAGAATAGGAGAAAGCTTTTCCTGTATTACATATGACAGATCAGTGTTAGAAATTGTAAGCCCTATAACGTAAGCTCCAATAATCATGGATAGCCCCCATGTTTCAAACAATGCCCCAAGAAAAAATGCCATTCCCAAAACAACTATAGAAATGCTTGTTATATCACCTATTGTCTTTTTAAGCCCTCGCCCTAACTTTCTTGCAAAAAGAATTCCTATGACTGTCGAACCTAACCATATACCCAAAGACTTTATAGCGATAAAAAATATTTTTATCATGTCTGGTGCAGCTCCTACTTGTGTTTTCACATCGCTAATCCCTATTACTATAGCGAGAATAACAATTCCTATAACATCATCAAATACTGCTGCCGAAAGAATAGTAACACCTTCAGGGCTACTTATTTTTCTTTTTGATGATAAAACACTTGTAGTAACTCCTACAGATGTCGCAGTAGCTATAGTTCCCATTAATAAATGAGATGGATGAAATGGCGGCAACCCAGGAAAAAATAGTGTGCTTATATAGTATCCCCCAAAGAATGAAGCTATAACTCCTCCTAGACCAACAATAGTTCCCTTGAGTGCATATCGCATAAATAGGTTTACATCTGTTTCTAGCCCAGAATGGAATAACAACATTACAGAGGCTATTATAGAAAGGTCAAGAAGATTCCTAGAAACATTTATTCCTCCTTCAATGCCCTTAGGAAATATACCATGAGGGAAAAAAGAGGTAAAAGGGATGCCCCCTAAAACAAATGGACTTAAGAATACTCCTATAATAATATATCCAACAACACTAGGGATTGAAATTTTCTTTGATACCTTATCTACAAGGAATGCACATACTATTATGACAGATAGTTGAAATAACAATACAGTTGTTGAATAAAGTGCGTTGGTGCCTTCTTCCATATCTAAACTCCGATAACTATAATTTACATATAGTATAGCACCAATCTTAAGTCTATTTGGTGATTTTGTAATAGAAAATTAGCTATATGAACAAAAAAGATCAACTACTGATGTTTCACTTGTACATGCAAGTAGTTTTTCTCTAAATATAGCATCATTTAAAAACTTAGTTACCTGTGAAAGGATGCCTAAATATGCAAAATCTTTAGGAATAGCAAATAAAATAAAAATATTTGAAGGTTGTTTATCCATAGAATCAAAATCAATTCCTTCTTTTTTAATTCCAATTACTATTTTTGGTTCTTTACATGCAATACTTTTGGCATGGGGGAATGCAACTCCTTTCTCAAGACCTGTAGAAAAAGTATTTTCTCTTTCCAAAATATCATTTAAAAAGACTTGCTTGTCATGCAAAAAACCCCCCTTATCAATTAAATTGATAAGTTCTTCTATTACTTCTTTCTTAGTTTTTGACTTTATTTGTAAAAGAATTAAGAAAGGAGAAAGAACAGATTTTATATCAATTTTTTCTGGAGAAGAAACAAGGGGTAATGACACCTCTTGTTTCTTGATTGTTTTCTCATTAAATATTTTAATTTTTTTCTCCAATATATGGGCAGACGCTGTAATATTCATTGCGGCTTCGTAGAGTGCAGTTTGAAAAAAGGGAACACTCTGTATATCAGAAAGAAAAACTATTTTTCCTTTAGAATGCACATGCATAGTAATAAACATGGCATTTTTTCTAATGTGATAGATGTTTTTTTCTTTTGATCTAATCTTATTTATAAAAAAACTTTCTTCTTCCATCAACAATAAAAAATCATCTACAATAAATCGAGTAAGTTTGGGGTCTTCTATATCTACTTCAACAGAATGGTCTTCACTTTTAATTGTTTTTTTAGTCCCCATTTTCTGAGATGTGTATAGTGTTTGAGCTACAATTGAGGTAACAAATGCACTGCTTATAATCATAAACATAATCGCACTATACAAAGAACTTGTTATAAAACCTGCCGATAGGGCAAAGCTTCCTACAATAAGCGAAACTTCCCCTCGTGATACCATTCCTATTCCTATACGTGTTGAACCAAGGCTATTAAAACCAAGAAAAAAAGAAGGAATAGCAGATCCAATAAACTTTGTTATAATAGCAGCAAAACTAAGCAATATACCTAAGAAAAGCACAGAGGGGTTTAGAAATTCTGGTATGTTTACTTTCATTCCACTTACAATAAAAAATATTGGTATAAAAAATTTAGAAATTGGAAACAGCTTTTCTTGTATAACATATGAAAGATCTGTATTAGAAATGGTAAGCCCCACAATGTAGGCACCCACTATTATAGACAACCCTAATATTTCAAAAACTCCCCCTATAATAAGTGTCATACCAAATACAAAAAGAGCCATGTGTATTGTGTTTTTTGTTGTTTTCTTAATCCAGTAACTTATTTTTCTTGAACAAACAATTCCAATAATAGTAGAACCAGCCCATAAAGCAATTGCTTTTATAGTAATAATAATTATTTTAACAGCACTAATAGAAGAAGACGCATCATTAGTATTATGCAGCTCAGAAACTCCTAGGACTATAGCAAACAATATAATGCTTATCACATCATCAAAAATTGCAGCTGCAAGTGTAGTAACACCTTCTGGAGTACTCATCTTCTTTTTACTAGAGAGTACATTTGTAATAATCCCTATTGACGTTGCACTACTTGCCACGCCTACAAATAAATGAGTGCTATGAAACGCACTTAAGTCTGGAAAAATAAATTTACTTACAAGGTAGCCCCCTAAAAAATGAGACAGTAATTTCACTTATTCCTATGAGACTTCCTTTTATAGAATAACGAAGGAAGAGATTGACATCTGTTTCAAGCCCCGAATAAAAGAGTAGGGTAATTGCTGCTATATTTGAAAAATATTCTAAAACTTGAACATGCCCCCCTCCTGTGCCTTCGCCAAATAAACCATTTGAAAATATAGAACCAAGTGATATTGACCCTAGCATGAATGGACCTATGATAATACCAAAAATGATATATCCTATAGTGCTTGGCATAGCAAGAAGTTTGCTTATTTTCTCTGCCATTAACCCACCAATTGTTACAACTCCTATTTGAATTATAAGTTGAATAATAAGGTTTGTATTTTCAAAGGATCCCATGAGATTATTATATTACTTTAATACACTTTATTTAATCTGTTTATAGAATATATAAACAGATATACTTATAGAAAACATACAAACATATCTATCATCTATAAAGATGGTTTTATGATATAATTCATTTATAGATATACCATGAAAACAAAATCGAGTAATACTTTCTATTCTCCTCATAAAAAAAAACATTCTTTTATTATGTATCTTCTCATCATATTTCTGATGGTATTTATCCCATTTTTGTTTTCGTGTAATAAATCCAATACTCCACAAAAAGGACAGCCTAGTAAGAAACAAAATACAAAACTATTAAACTCCAAGAAAAAAAGAAATAACAAAATAAAAGAAAAAATAATAAATATTGCAATTCAATCTATAAAACCCTCTTCTATTACAGAGCGAATACGTATGGGTGCACAGGTTACAAGTTTATCAAGAGTTAATCTTACTCCCAATGCTGGAGGTACTATTACATCCATCATAGTAAAAGAAGGGGACTTTGTTAGAAAGAACACCACACTCTTGTATGTAGATTCTTCAAAAGCAGGAAAAAAATTCCTTCCCAACCCTGTACGAACTCCCATAGATGGTATTATTGCATCTCTTCCATTAGGAGTAGGAAATACAGTAACAACGGCGACTCCTGTTGTTGTTATAGTTGATAGTAAAAAGAAACATGTTACTGCATCTGTATCTGAAAAGAAAGTACTTCTAATTAAGAAGGGGCTTTCCGCTATATTCCACCCAATTGTATTTCCTACAACAAACATAGGCCTTACTATAAACGAAATAAGCTCAAAAGTATCAAAAAATCACTTGGGAAATATTATTCTTACATTTAAATCACCCCAAAAGAATAAAAATATAATTGATACTCTTTTGCCAGGGATGTACGGAGCTCTTGTCATAGATATCAAAACATATACCAATAAAATTGTCGTGGATAGCAACACTATTGTAATTAAACCATATAATGGGCAATATATGAGAGGGATTTTTACCGTAGATCCGTCAGAAAAACCACCACAAACAACTTTCAATCCTGTTACAACAGGTATAGAGGATGCTAATAAAACTGAAATTACGAGTGGCATAAAAGAAGGTGACTTTGTAATTACTGAAGGACAAACCTTTGTCTTTCCAAACACAGAAGTAACTATTATGAAAATAAATGGCGAATTACAAAAAATATAATGTATTTTTACGAGGAGAAGCACATATATGATCATTTCAAAACTCATTAAAAAACCAATAAGTGTGCTCATTCTATTTCTTATAGCCATAGGATTTGGAATCTATGTCACGTTTAATCTCCCTATAGAGCTAATACCTAATATAGAGATTCCCACGGTATCTATTATTACCAAGTATCAAAATACAAATGCCGAAGAAATAGAAGAAACTATTACAAAACCTATAGAGCAAGCACTTCAATCACTTAAAAATGTAAAAGAAATATCTTCAATTTCTTTAGAAAATCAAAGTGCCGTAACTGTAGAGTTTGAATATGGAACTTCTAATTCAGATAATATTAATAACTTAAGAGAAGCACTTGATCAAGCAAAAAACTTTCTACCAATTAATGCTAAATCTCCTATTGTCTTTCAATTTAATCCTAGTATGATTCCTGTTTTAGCACTTTCTATTTCTGGAAATAGAACTGTTAATGATATACAAAAAATAACTGAAGATGTATTATTACCATATTTTGAGCAAATAGATGGCATTGCTAACACAAAAATTCTCGGTGGGGAAGTACAAAAGGTATTTGTAAATGTAGATTTATACAAGATAAAATCCTTTGGAATTACCACAACTGATGTAAAAAATGCTATTTCACTCAATAGCAAACGTACCTCCCTTGGAACAATAGACACAGACTCCCTTAGTATTGCACTTCTCCTCAATACAAAATTTACAGACATAAATCAAGTAAAAAATGTTGTTGTTAAAAGCATAGAAAATGCTAATGGAACTACAAGTTATATACGCGTTAAAGACGTTGCAGAGGTATATAAAGGATTTAAAAAAGAGTCCGAACAATATATATACGTAAATGAAAAACCTTCAATAACTGTTCTTATTAGAAAACAAAACGATAAGAGCATAGTAGAAGTGTCAGATAATATCATAGCATCGCTAGAGCAAATAAAAGAAATTGCACCAGTTGATTTTAGTTTTGACATAATTGCTGATAATTCTCTCATGATACGAAATAACATAAAAACAATTATAGGTGCAATAATCTCAGGTGCCTTTCTTGCCGTTATAATATTACTTATCTTTTTAAGAAACATTGCCGCCGTAATGGTGATTTCCATTACTATTCCTGCATCCATTGTTCTTACTCTTATGCTTATGTATTTCTTTGACATGTCTCTTAATGTATTTACGCTTGCTGGACTTGCCCTTGGAATAGGTATGCTTGTTGACAATTCTATTGTCGTACTTGAAAACATATATGCAAAAAGAATGAGTGGGTTACGCCTTCTTTCTGCATCAGAATACGGATCTACCGAAATGATGCGACCCATACTTACTTCTACGCTTACTACCATTTCTGTTTTCTTACCAATGATTATATTTAAAAAAGAATTAGGTGTTATTGGATCACTTTTTGCTAACCTTTCCTTTACAGTTGTAATGTCTATTATTGCATCATTTCTTATTGCAGCATTTGTCCTTCCTGTTATTACAAGCACTTACATTAAAATACATCCACTAAAACATACGGGAACACTAAAAAAATTCGATAAAAAATTTGAAAACACGCTTGCTTCTACTTTAGATGTATACAAAAACATACTTTCTTATATGCTTTCAAGGAGAAAACGGTTTATAGCATTGATACTTCTGATTTCACTTTTACCCCTTGCACTTATGCCAATATTCAAATTCCAATTCAATCCTGACGTAAAAAAAGATAATTTACAGGTAAATTTTACCTTTCCAAGTGGAACAAACCCCAAATATATGCGAGATATTATGCGAGAGCTCAATGTAAAAATAAAATCATTTATTCCTGATATAAAATATACATTGCTCAGCTCTTCTTCAAACAAAGGAGGAGCAAATAGCAACCCTATTGTTAGAGACAACGGGTATACCGCAGCCCCAGGAAAGGGGAAAATCACATACATTCTTACTAAATCAAAAAGTACTTCTGATCTTCAGAAAACGATAGAAAAAATAAATACAATTGCATCTCAATACATAGGAATAGAATATTCTGTCCATATTTCTGACAATAGAGCAAGTGGTAATTCTGTATTTTCGGGATCAAAATTTATCCTTAAAGTAAAGTCCGATAACTATAATAATTTACTTGAAACAGTGGAGACCTATAAAAGAGTCCTTGAAAAAAATCCTAAACTATCAAGAGTACGAGATGATCAAGCAAATAGAATTCCTGAATATACATTCAATATTGATACCGTAAAGGCAAACCTTGATAATCTTACCGTAAATACAATTGCAACTGAACTAAAAAATTCTATTGCTGGTTCTACTGCTTCAAGATTTACTGAGGGAGCAAAGGAGAGAGATATATACGTACAGCTCTCAGATAAATATAGAAAAGATACCACTATAATTGACCAAATTGATGTAAGAAATAAGAAAGGAGTACTTCTGCCTGTATCTAACTATGTTTCAAAAAAACAATCGCTTGGAATTTCTCAAATATCTCGCCAAGGATATCAAAGAACAATACAAATAACAGCAGATATCATACCAGGAGAAAGCGTAACAAAAGTAATAAGCGAAATAAAAACCACCTTAAGGGGCATCCCTAAAGATGACAATCTCACATATATTTTTGATGGTAGCTACAAAGATTTACAAAAAAACTTTTCCCTTATGTTACAAATATTTCTAATTGCCGTTGTTTTTGTGTTTGGAATTATGGCAAGCCAGTTTGAATCATTATTAGATCCCTTTATAATTATTTTTACTATACCACTAACGCTTTTTGGGGTTCTGATAGTCTATGCAATTGTAGGACTACCAATTACTTCTTTTACTATGGTAGGACTGGTTGTACTTGTTGGTGTCGCTGTAAACCACGGAATTGTCTTAATAGATTACATTAATCTTCTTATCAAACGCGGAGAATCGTTAACCGATGCTATCCTTCACGCAGCCACAAGTAGATTTACCCCCATTATGATAACAACTCTCACAACGGTATTTGGTCTTTTTCCTATAGCATTGTTTGACTTAGATGGAACAGAACTCATTCGACCAATAGCACTCACCATCGTTGGAGGACTTTCTAGCTCTGCCTTACTCTCTCTTCTGCTCTCACCACTTATCTACTATTCTTTTAATAAAAAGAAAAATAAAAAACGCCTCATACAAATTAATTCTATTTGAGAATAGCTGGTATATATGTTATAGTAGTAGCTTTATATGGCTGAGCTTTTCCCTTATTTATACCAATAGGGACATTGGCATTTTCAAAAAACATTCGCTCCGCAATATCAAAAATGGTTTTCGTGTATATTTGGTAATCCACTTTAAAACTTGCCCTAAGCTTTCCTTTTTCTATGTATCGTTGTGCTTCAGGACTATATCCAAACCCTGTAATAGTTGGTATTTTCATATTATTATTTTCAAAGGCAAACAAAGCACCAATAGCAACCTCATCGCTAAAAGCTATAACAGTACTAATATTTTCCTCTGTCTTCTTAAGAAGATTAGTAAGCACCGCATAAGAAGCATCTCGAGAATACTCACCAAGGAATAATTCTTTAAATCTTCCATCAGTAAAACTTTCTTTCAAATTAAGATATGTTGCATGAGCTAACGACTCATTAGCATACATAGAAAATTGCTTTTGGAATTGCAACATTTTTTCTTTTTTCGTATCATCTACAAAATAAAGTTGCTCGTCCTTTGTAATCTGTACATCCACGTTAGAATCTTTTGTTTCTTCTTTTTTAGTAATATCTAAATTATCAAGAGAAAAAGGCGATAAAATAATAATAATACCATCATTTTTGTCTTGAGGAATTACTGTAAGCAGTTTTTTTGCTATATCTCTCGCATTAAATCCAATAAATGACCACGGAAGGGGAAGTACTGCATCTTCTTTAATAGGAGCACCCAGTAAAATAAGACTGGGGATATTTAAACCTGCATTTCTTAATGCCTTAGCCACAATAGCATCTATAAACATTTTAAATGTATACAAGGAAGATGTTTCATACATAATCACAGCATCTTTTTTATTTACAAGAATATCTTGATAATAATCTTCCGAATATTTTGTAGCGTAAAACATATCTGTATTGTCCAAATAAGATGTGGCATAATACAATATGTTTTTTTCTATCGATTTACTTACGTAATTAAAATCTCCCTTAATGAGAAAATTGTATGTTTTTCTATTTCTAGATGCACATGCACTTAATAAAAGAAAAACAAGGAGAAAAACACATACCAATCGCTTCATACATACTTCCTTTCATTTTCCTTTTTTAAAAAACTCTTATGTTTTCTCACAATAAGTGTGCTTCTTTTTATGGAAAGACCAGAATAATACTTGGGATTTTTAAAAAAATCTTTTATTGGAGGGAGAGAAAGAATTGCCAAACGTTTTTCAATAGCTTCCCATATCTTTTTATTCTTTTTTAACATTTCAATCATAGACACTCCTTTAGTAGCAGATTCTACAAACATTTTTTTTATCATCTCATATCCATTAGATATCCCTTCAAGAGCAAGTATAACATATATAGCCTCTGTAAATATACCTTCACCCGCATTCATAATATTTTTTTGTATATTTTTTTTATCTATAGTTAATCGAGAAAGAATAGATTCCGTACGCGCTATTGCCGCTGAAAAACCTACAAGATAATCAACTATAAAACGTAAAGAAGCAGAGTTAGTAAGGTCTCTTTGATGCTCCGATATTTGATCCATATAAAAACTAATTACACGGGGCGAAAACACTTTATAGAGACTTTTCACATGCTCGCTATTCCATGGGTTACGTTTTTGTGGCATCGTAGAAGATCCCACTTGTTCCTTGTCAAAAAACTCATATACTTCACTTATTTCTGATCGTTGTAAATTCCTTAGATCATCGGCAAGGTTGGCAAGTATTCCAAACGCCGTATTATATTCAAGCAAAAGTCGAAGTACGGGCTCTGGTGCACAAATTTGAGAAGAATATTCTGCAGGAATAAGATTGAGATTTTTCAAATGTGCCTTTTCTATTCTTAAAGCATCATCTTTTACTATAAGAAAGAGTGCATTATATGCACCCACTGCACCAGAAAGCTTTCCGGTAAGTAGTAATACTCTACGATTTATTTCTTGTATAGAATTTCCAAGACGACTTACATATTCTGCAAAACTATGTCCAATCGTAATAGGAAGTGCATATTGCCCATGAGTTCTGCCTATTTGTACAACGCTCATATGTTTTTCTGCAATCCGTATAAGACGTCTTTGTACATCCTGCAAAAGGGGGATTATAATAATACGACTTACATCTCTCAACCGCATGCTCCATGCGGTATCTGTTATATCAAACGAAGTAGCTCCCAAGTGTATATAAGGTGCTATCGACTTAGGAACATGTTTTTTTATAACATTCACAACAGCTTTTATATTATGCTGTGTTTTTTTCTCCTCTATGTGTATTTCTTTAGGAGTAATTTTTTTTACTACCTCAAAAGCTTTTTTTATATCTGTTTTTGATAATTTCAAATAGGGAGCAATCGTCTTTAGCAATGAGAGTTCTACTTGTATATAATACTGAACTGCGGCTTTTTCGCTTAAATATAATTGAAGCTTTTTAAACAAAGCAACGTTAGAGAAATAATACCTATGATCAATAGGAGAAAGTAATTCAAATCGAGATATATCCATTTTTACCTTATTAATTGTAATGGAAATAACAATTTTTTATATATTTATATATTAATATTTTTTTCATTAATTATTAATACTCATTTCATCGGGGCTTACAAAGTTATTCACATTACCAAAAGAATTTTCTTTATCTGTACGAGTTTTTCTTGCCACAACCTTTATATCATAGTCAACTATTTTCCAAACATTGTATAATCTCATAAGTCTTATTGTATATCTTTTAAAAACTATAATTAAATCTCCTCTATCTTGTGTCAAAACTTCTACATTTGCATTGTTCTGAGTAAACTGAGTTTCTTCTATAGAAAAATAATCTATTTTTGAAAGGTCGCTCTTATCTTTTCCTTTCATGATTCTTTCTTTAAATTTCTTTAGCTCAGTTCGTTGTTGTAAAGAACTAAGAAAAGAAAAAGCATTATTGTCTGCAACAGTATTAAGATAAAACCTTTTTATATCAAGAAATGAGAAAAATTTTTTCCAAGACATTTCTTTAAGGGCCGAAAATGCATAAAATACAATCTCGTTGGGCTGATACAAAACACGCTCAGCATACGAAGGGTCCTGATTTAAAGAATCCTGAGGTATATTTGCAATTGTGCTAGAAGGAAAATCTACTACAGAAACAACAAGGGAATTTGAAGCAATGTATTGTTGTGATAAGCTTCTATCACTATAAAATTGAGGATAATAACGAAGAGATATTTTATACGTTCCCACAGAAAGAAACATAAAATAATCATTAATATCTATTTCAAATGGAAAACTCTTCATTGGGCAATAGTGTAAGTGTTCTGTATAATATTTTAGGATTATTTCTTTGGGTAAGGATAGTAGGCTTTACCGCAAGAGAAACATCAAAGGCATCAAGTGCCTCAATTACTATGCTATGAACATAGTTATCTGCAAGCGTTATAGTTTGTGAAACGGAATAATTATTTTTAAATATAAGAAAAAACTTTTTATCTTCTTTAAGAGAATATGCAATCTTTCTAGGTTGAAGTTGTAATGATATATTTAGTTTTCTTTCTGAAAAAGTCTGAGAAAAGCTAGAATAAATGAGAAGTAAAAACAATAATACTGCCATACATTTCTTTCTAAAATACAAACTTACTAGCATGGTATTATTATATATAATTTATCGGTATATTGTTTATAGAAAAACAAGGAATATTTATAATATATAACATATAGAATATATTTTTAATGAGTACAATAAATATATGAGACCTCATTCTAAAATCTTTACGGAACTTTATCTTAATGCCACTGACTCATTACAAAGAAAACTCCCCTTAGACTCTCTCTCTTCTTTATTTATACAAAGTGCACATAGCAGTTATTTTCCATTATGGTGCGTTGCATTTCAAAATTATATAAAAAAACCCCTTCTAATTGTAAGTCCATTTGATGAACATGCCATAGAGCTTGCTAATGATATTACAGCATGGAATTATACGTTACATCCTAATAAAACAGAAAGCATAGTCCCTTCTTTCCCATCGTGGGGAACTATTATGGGAAGACCTCTTTCATCATATGCGGAATCTCGTTATACAAGGGCAAAAATGCTATATATAATGGCAGAACAGAAAAATACTACATCAATTGCCACATGTAGCATCCGATCATGGTACACCTTGCTTCCTCCTTCAGACATTATATATAAAAGAAGCATTTCTCTTAATGTTGGAGACGAGTGGCAATCTGATGTGCTTGCAGAACTTATAAGCTCATATAATTTTCTTCGTGTACCACAAATAAGTGGAATAGGAGAATTTTCCATTCGAGGAGAAATGTGCGATATTGCAATGTATAATTCTGTATACAGGATACATTTTGATTTTGACCATATAGAGAAAATAACCCAAATAGGAACAATAATACGAAACAATATTACATATGATTTTCAAAAAGAAACCTCTCCGCTTTCTACAATTACTATTCACCCACTCACAGAACATATATGGGATACATATTCTTCCATAGATACACTTAAATCTCGACTTCCAGACATTCCTTCTTCCATTATAGAGAAAACCCAAACGCATATCAAAACCCACTCTTTTGATGAATACGATTATATGTACTATCCATTTCTCTACAAGACATTTTCACATATTACAAAATATTTTTCGGATGCCCCCATTGTTCTCATGTGTAATTTTGAAGATCTTAAAAAACAAGACACTCGTTATAAGGAAGAATATATAAAAGCTTTTTTAGATGAATCTCATATAAAATGCATTCCACGCCCAGAGCGAATGTGGGAATTATGCGATACTATTTCGCAAAAAGCAATTCAAATACCTGTATTGCATAAAGAAATATATGACAATACAGACAATAAGAACCATCACCACATAATCGTAGGAGATAAAAAAGTAAGTGGGTTTAATGGAAACATACGTTACTTTGAGAAATATGTAGAAAAAAGGATACAAGACAATAATGAACATTATGCAATATTTGCTCCCAGTACTCAACAAAAAGAACGAATTGAAACTTTATGTAATGAATCACTTCTTAAAAACAATATGTTTTCCATTGAAATACTTGATATACATTCGGGATTTTCTATACACACAAAATCAGGTTCATTTACTGTATATAACGAAAGCAATATTTTAGGAAAAAAACTTTTTTCATCATTGGACGAAAAAATAGAAGATATAACAAATATAGATGCGATAGAAGAAAATACCATTGTAGTTCATATTCATCATGGAATAGGAATATTTAGGGGGCTTAAACGAGTTCCCATACATGGAAGCGAAAAAGATTTTATGCATATTGAATATGCCGATGGCGAATCTCTCTATGTCCCCATAGAACAAATCACTATGGTTCAGCGATATATTGGAAAAGAAAAAAACAAAGTAAGACTTGATACAATAGGGGGGGGGACATGGAAAAAGAAAAAAAATAAGGTGCTAAAGCATGTAGAAGATCTCTCAAAAGACTTGTTAGAAATACAGGCAGAACGAAATAATCTTATCGGATTTGCATATTCTAAAGAAACAGAATGGGAAAAAAAATTCATACAGAATTTTCAATTTACAGAAACAAATGACCAAATACATGCATGGAAAGAAATAGCATCAGACATGGAAAGTGCACAAGTAATGGATAGACTCGTTGTTGGAGATGTAGGGTTTGGAAAAACCGAACTCGCTATGCGTGCCATATTTAAAGCAATAGTATCAGGAAAACAAGCATTGTTTTTAGTGCCTACAACTATACTTGCAGAGCAGCATTATAATGTAACGCTAACACGATTTGAAGATTTCCCTGTGAAAATAGGAATACTTTCTCGTCTTATAGACAAAAAAACACAAAAGAATACAATAGAATTATTAAAAACAGGAGAAATTGATTTGCTCATTGGAACCCATCGTGGAATACAAAACGACATATCTTTTTATGATTTAGGGCTTATTATCATAGACGAAGAGCATAAATTTGGAGTAAAAGACAAAGAAAGAATAAAACACCTTAAAAGAAGCGTAGATTGCCTCGCACTGAGTGCAACTCCAATACCTAGAACTCTCTATCAATCACTTGTAAATATACGAAGCATATCAACGCTTACAACTCCTCCTAAAATACGAAAACCAATTAAAACATTTGTAGAAAAATATGATGAAAAAATCATACAAAGTGCAATAATAAAAGAACTTGACAGAAAAGGACAGGTGTTTTTTCTTCACAATAGAGTACAATCACTTGAAGAAATAAAAGAATACATCACGCGATTAGTACCAAGAGCAACCGTGCTAACTGCAAGCGGAAAAATGCCTCCCGCACAACTTGAAAACACCATGCATCGTTTTATACATGGTGGTGCAAATGTATTGGTATCAACAACCATCATAGAAAACGGAATTGATATTCCCTCCGTCAATACAATAATCATAGATAGAGCAGATATGTATGGTGTTTCCCAACTCTACCAACTAAGAGGAAGAGTAGGGCGAAGCGACAAAACTGCCTATGCCTATTTGTTATATCCCGATGAAAATAGAATATCAGAAATAGCCCTTAGAAGACTTACAACAATAAGTGATCATAGCGAACTTGGCTCAGGATTTCATATTGCAATGCAAGACCTTGAAATACGAGGTGCAGGAAATCTTTTGGGAAAAGAACAAAGCGGAGGCATTTATTCAATAGGATATGAATACTACTTACAACTTTTAGATAAAGCCATTAAAAAAGCATCGGGAATAAAAATACAAGATAGCAATCCTCTTATAGAAATAGAATATAGGGGCTATATTCCTAATAAATATATTCCTGATATGGGCATAAAAATGAGTATATATAAAAAAATACTGCGAATACGAAGTATTGAAGAATATAAGCAAGTAAAAGAATATCTTACAAACACGTTTGGACCAATTCCCAACGAAATATATACCCTCATGCATATTGCAAAGATAAAAATACTTATGGGAATGCTATGTATACAAAAACTTAGCACAAAAAAAGACATATTTGAATTGTATTTCAGTTCCAATACACAAAAAGAAAACATTCAAACAAAAATATCTTTACTTATAAAGAGGAAAATCTTTCAATTTCATAAAAAATACTCTCATATATTGATATTTGAATATAAAAGTTTTGACACTGCTCTAAAATCTTTAGAAGAACATCTTTTATATATCCTCAAAGAATAATCTATAATCTATGATGCAAAAATGAAAATAATAAAAATTAGAAAAGAAGACACTATAGTAGATCACTATCTACATCAAACGGCTTATTACAACACCATAAAAGCTACAATATGCCAGCCTCTTTCTATACGAAGAAATATAGATTGCCGCTCATTGTTTCCTAATAAAAGTTTTGTAAGAGTACATAAAAGAGTCAATAAAAGACAAAAGAAATGGTTTGAAAAAGGGTTTCCTCTCTATGGATTGCATTACGATTCATGTGAAAATATTGAAACTATGCTTTCTCACAGAAATATTGCATATAAACACATATGTTTTGACATAGGCTTTGGAAAAGGAGAAACAATTTTCCAAATGGCATTAGATTCTCCTGACACCTTGTTTATAGGAGTAGAACCTTACAAAAAGGGGATAGAATCGTTATTATCGAAAATAATGCAGAATAACGTCAAAAATATTCTTATATTTCATTATGATGTAGTTCCTATATTGCTACATATGGTTCCAGATTGCACTCTTGATAGAATACAAATATTTTTCCCTGATCCGTGGCAAAAAAAACGTCTGAGCACTTTATGGAAACATTTGTAGAAAATCCTCAGTCTCAACTTCCTGGTACTTCTATGCCTAGAGTTGGGTTAAGTGCTGAAGGGTATGAGCATGTCAAAGCATATCTTGAAGAAGTGGGTGATCCAAGTAAACCTAAAAGAGAAGCAGTAGGTCCATGGGTTCTTGGGTTCTTCATTATCTTTACGATACTAGCGTTCTTATGGAAAAAAGAACAATGGAGAGATTTACACTAAATCTTTTGCGGTATTTTGCCGCATCTTCGAAGGAGTTTGCTCAGTCACGTGACTTTGAGTGTACGCTCCTTCGCAACAACCTTCAAATCTACAACAAACTACACACAAAATATTCAGCTTAAATAATATACTTACGTTCTAACTTATTATCTTTTATCCCCCTTTTATCTACATTTAGATACCCTAATAAAAATATATAAAAATTATACATTGGATTTCATATGCTTATAGATGGACATGGTCGCGAAGTTAATTATCTTCGTATATCAGTAACAGAACGTTGTAACTTTAGATGTCAGTATTGTATGCCTGAAAAACCTTTCTCTTGGGTACCCAAAGAGAACCTCCTTTCTTTTGAAGAGCTTTTTTTATTTGTAAAAGTAGCCATAGATGGTGGTGTCACTAAGATACGTCTTACAGGTGGTGAACCACTTTTAAGAGAAGACCTTGATACATTTATTAAGATGATTAATGAGTATAAATCAGGATTAGATTTAGCACTTACTACCAATGCCTTTTTACTCCCAGAAGCAGCACAAAGACTTA
This sequence comes from Spirochaetia bacterium, assembly GCA_965216965.1. Taxonomy (GTDB): domain Bacteria; phylum Spirochaetota; class Spirochaetia; order WTKD01; genus CBDAKK01. The sequence goes on from CBDCGX010000014.1 coordinate 88,302, forward strand.
AAGATGCTGGACTTAAACGTCTTAACATTTCGCTTGATTCTATGAAGGCAGATGTTGCTGCCAAGATTGCAGGAAAAGATGTGCTTGGGGAAAGTATTTGAAGGTATAGACAAAGCTTTAGAAGTAGGCTTAAAAGTAAAAATCAACATGGTGCCACTTAAAGGTATTAATGATGATGAGATTTTAGATGTGATGGCGTACTGTGAAAAAAATAATATGAAAGTACGTTTCATAGAGTATATGGAAAATGCCCATGCGGACCAAGCGCTTAAAAGGGATGCATGGTAGAGAGATACTTGAAAAAGTAAAAGAAAAATATACCATTAAGGCATTAGGTCGTGAGGGTGCTAGTCCATCGTTTAATTATCTCATAGAAGAGACAGGGTATGAGTTTGGACTTATAGACCCACATAAACATGATTTTTGTGAAAACTGTAACCGTATAAGACTTACCGCGGAAGGAAATCTTATTCCTTGTCTCTATTTTGATGAAGCATATAAGTATTGCAGAATCAGTAAAAAAAGGTGATATTCAAGGTGCTGCGGATGTGCTAGCTAAAGTACTGAAAGACAAACCCAAAGAAAATCGTTGGTCAGAAGATGAACTTGAAGATAGAGAGATCTCTACACGTGCTTTTTATGAGACTGGTGGCTAATGTTTTATCTGACGGAACAATTCTTCTCTATTCAAGGTGAGGGTAAATACGCAGGGGTGCCTTCTTACTTTTTGCGTACAGGCGGCTGTAATTTAAACTGTCCTGGTTTTGGGGCAGAGTATGAAGTAGATGGAGAAATTCGTTTAGGATGTGATACTTATTTTGCTGTAGATTCTGCTTTTGCAAAGTCTTGGATAAAAGCAGATAATGCCTCCATACTTATCGATACACTTTCAAAAGAATTTTTGGAGATTGGGTATAACCCTCATATGGTGATTACTGGGGGAGAACCTCTTATGTACCATACGGACAGTAACTTTTATGAAGTGGTAGCGTGGTTAGTCTCAGAAGGTATAGAGATTACTTTTGAGACCAATGGGACTGTCGAGATAGATTTTGAAAAGTACCCAGCTTATAAATCTTGTATCTTTGTACTCTCTTTAAAACTCAAAAACTCTGGGGAACCGGAAGTAAAACGTATTATTCCTCAAGCACTCATTAATGTACAAGCACATGCAAAAGAAGCTTTTTTAAAATTTACAATAGATGCAGAGTTGGTGAATACCACTGCTTTGGATGAAATTAATGAGATTAGAGACATTTTACCAGAGCTAGAGGTGTATTGTATGCCTGTAGGTGAGAGTAGAGATACCATTTGGAAAAATGATAGAGCTGTTTTTGAGTTTTGTATGCAGCATAACTTTCGCTATAGCGACCGCTTACATATTAGAGTTTTTGACACCACCCAAGGGGTGTAGTGCCATTTAATTGGGTGTCACATTAATGCCAGGACTATCTGGCGTACCAATATAGTCACTGACTGTTTCATGGGTCATTTTAATATAACTCAGTACCCCTGCAAAAAGTACTAACCCTACAATAACCAAACGTATGATTTTACGTTTTTGAGTAGATTCTTGATTGTTATAGTCATCAATATAGTCCATGGTTGGTTCATTTTCTAATTTCACTTTTTATCCTTTTGTTGTAATGTTTGATGGTTTTTTTCATAGATTTCCAGTCGTTCAAGTTTGTTAAAATGTTGTAAATTATGTTGTACAAATTTTACAGATATCCAAACTGTGATAGGTAAAGATATGTACCAAATTATTTCTCCTAAGTATTCCATTGTATCTCCTAATAATGATGTGAGTCAGACTTGACTTCTTCGATAGTCATTTTGTTTTTGTCCATAGAACGCCAAACTAAAAATATGTAGCCAAGTACCACAGGAATAAGTAGTGAGACTATGGACATGACTGACAATGTATAGTGGCTTCCTGAACTGTTTTCTATGGTAAGTGAACTTTGTAGGTCGACCAAAGAAGGGTAATAGGCAGAATGGTTAAATCCTAAAATAAAGAGTAGCACGGTTACGGCCAAGACAGTACCTGTACCAGAGAACCAAATGGCTTTATGGTTGTGTTTGTAAAGCGCACTGTAAATACCATAGAGTAAAGTTCCTATACCCAAAAGTAGTATGATGAGTAAGAGCGGATAGTCCAAAAGAGTATGTAAAAATTTCATAGGTTCTATAAAAACCATTTGTGTCTCTGGGGTATAGCTATACCCTTGTTGAAATAATATAAAGCCAAACACAAAAAGAAAAAAAGGTAAAAATATCAAAGTGTTGTTTTTTAATGTTCTCATGATACGTTTTGCTATGGCTTCATTGTCCAGATTGTTGTAAAAATAAAGCGATGCTTGAATACGTGAAAGAAAGATAAGCATCACACCAAAAGAGACATTAAAAGGGTTGAGTAGTGCTTCGAGTCCATAGCTTGCCTTTGTCCAGTGTGAAAGATGCATTTCATTTACCACAAAGTTCCCCCCTGTATAAAGTGTTGCAAGCGCAACGCCCAATAAAAATACACCTAAAGAGCCGTTGATAAAGAGGAGCTTTTCGTAAAATCTCTCTCCAAAAACGTTGTCTGGTTTTTTACGGTACTCATAGGAGACAGCTTGAATAATGAAACAAAAAAGAATGGCCATCCATACATAATATGCGCCACCAAAACTTACAGCATAAAAAAGTGGAAAAGCCGCAAAGAGTGCACCACCGAACATAACCAAGGTACTGAAGGTCAGTTCCCACTTTCGTCCCAATGAATTGATGATGAGTGTACGTTCATCATCGGTTTTTCCCAGTGTATAAAGGAGGGTTTGTCCTCCTTGTACAAAAGTCATAAAGACAAAAAGTGCGCCCAACAGACTTACAATAAGCCAGCAATAGGTTTGTAGTGTCAACAACGAAATAGAATCTAACATTTAATGTTCCCCCTCTGGTCCAATTTTAATTTGTTTAAGCATGATTTTTATTTCAGCGATAAGCAGTCCTGTAAAAAGTATGGCAAAGAGCCAAAAGGTAATCATGACAGAGGTTGAGGCTACATTGGATGCTGCCATACCTACAGGTAGAAGATCTTGTATCGCCCAAGGTTGGCGACCTGCTTCAGCTACTATCCATCCAGCCTCTTGTGCGACATATCCTAAAGGGATAGTAAAGAGTGCTGCACGAAGTACCCATTTTTTGTGTTCAATTTCGTTAATCATGGCAAAGTAGAGCACGATAATAAATAAAATCAAAAACCATGTACCTAAACCTACCATCGTATGAAAACTGTAAAAAGAGAGTGCTACATTGGGTACAGCATCTTCAGGCTTTTTTAAATATCCATAGCCCATATAAGATTGGTTTTCTTCAAAGGTTTTTAATGCCTGTTGTGCTTTTTTCTGATTGCCTTCTCTTTTAGCCTCTTTGTAGTCTTTCAGTGCTGATACAGCCTTTTTACCTAGAATCATTTTATCTTTCACAGACATAATATCTTGTTCTTCATTGCCATAAAGTATATCTTCTATCCCTGGGACAAAAGCCGATAAAGAGTGATACCCTAAAAAAGAAAGGGCATTAGGGATTTCTACTTTAAAATGAAAAGCCTCTTTATCGTCACCCAAGGTTTTTTCATTGTTTAGAAGACCAATAGCGATAATACCTGCTCTTGACTCTCCTTGGTAAAGACCCTCCATAGCTGCGAGTTTCATAGGTTGTTGTTGAGCCACTTGAAAGGCAGATTCATCTCCTGAGTTAAGTAGAAAAAGGGAAGAAATAAGCCCAAATGAAGCAGCCACTATCATACTGCGTTTTGCAAACATGATATCACGCTTTTTAAGTAGATACCATGCACTAATACCTATAACAAACAAAGAAGCTAAGACGTACCCACTACTGACAGTATGTAGAAATTTACTGACTGCGTTAGGGTTAAAAATAACTTCTGCAAAGTTCTCCATCTCATTTCTTGCCGTATCTGGATTGAAGTGCATACCTACAGGGTGCTGCATCCACCCATTGGCAATGAGTATCCATAAGGCAGAGAGGTTAGAACCAATCGCCACAAGCCATGTAGAGAGCAAGTGCATTTTTTTGCTTACTTTATCCCATCCGAAAAACATTACAGCAAAAAATGTTGACTCCATAAAAAATGCCATGAGACCTTCAATAGCAAGGGGCGCACCAAATATATCTCCCACTATCCATGAATAGTTTGACCAGTTGGTTCCAAACTCAAATTCCATAATAATCCCAGTGGCTAACCCTATGGCAAAGTTAATTGCAAGGAGAGTCATCCAAAATTGTGTGGTTTTTTTCCACCAAATATCACCTGTTTTGACATAGATGGTCTCCATGATAGCGATAATAAAGGTCAAGCCTAAAGTGAGTGGTACAAAGAGCCAATGATACAGAGCAGTCAAGGCAAATTGTGCGCGAGACCAGTCTATCAGTAAATCGGTATGTTCCATTTATTGTTCCTTTTTTGTTAATTGTTCTAAGATGTAATGACTTCTTTGTGCATCATTTTGAAAATGTGTTTCTAAATAATTTGGAAAGAAAAACCATTTCATCACAGCAAAGAGTATAAAAAGCTTGATGGCTATCAGTAACCACAAACGCTTGCCTAATTTCATACTTTTAAAGCCTTCAAAGTAGAAATTATAAATCTTTTTAAGATGATGCATTATATTCCTTATTTTGGACATATGACATGAATATATCACTTTTTTGGTCATATGTCAAGTATTTTAAAAATTATGGTATACTTTTCTTATGGGACGTGATAAATTAAAACGAAAATTACAATTTAAACCGATGTGTACCTCTTTTGGTTCTCTTGGTTGTCAAAGTGAAGATACTATCTATCTATTACATGAAGAGATGGAAGCACTTTATCTTATGGACAATCAAGGACTTTATCAAGCAGAGGCTGCTGCACAAATGGAAGTGTCACGTACAACGTTTGCACGTATTATTAAAAGTGCAAGAGAAAAGGTAAGTATGATGCTCATTACGGGTGCCAACCTTACCATAGAAGATGAAAAAGATGAATATACGGTGATGTTAACAAGCATGAAAGAGGATGTTTTAGCACTTGGAAAACCAGATGCACCTTTTTTAATGGTATACCGTATACATCAAAATGAAATTGTCGATAGACAGGTTTTGGAAAACCCCGTATTTGTAGAAAATAAAAGACCAGGTCAGGTGCTGCCAGCATTATGTAATGAATATCAGATAAACTTTTTTGTAGCGACGAGTATCGGTACTGGTTTTAAGAGCGCATTACTTTCCAAAGGGATTTATACTGTTGCAAAGAGAAGCTTTCATGAAAATGACATTTTAAAATGGGATATCTTGAGTCACTAAAAAATGGTAGAGTAGCTTGAATGCCAAAAGATAGAGGATAAGTGCCATCAGTTTTTTGATGTGTGTCTGGTTAAGTTTAAAGTGCATGAGATAATTTCCGACATATCCACCAGCAATTGCACTGCTCCCCACAATCAAAAGTAGTTTCCAGTCAAGTGGCACATAGGATGCATAGGTAAAGAAAGAACTTAAAGCAGAAAAAGGTACAACAAAACTGACAGTAATCGCAACTTTTTTAGGCTCAAAACCCAAAAATATTAAAAGAGGTATGAGTATATTCCCTCCCCCTACACCTAATAACCCTGCCAGATATCCTACCACTCCCCCGAGCATAAAATATATCCATTTGTTTTTTAGATGGGTTAAAGATTTTTTCTTTCCAGACATCATCATACTTGCACTGTACCATAGCATGAGCATAAATAGAAATTTGACAATTTCCTCGTCCATAAATCGACTAGTGTATGCACCTAGAGGGGCAAAAATAAGCATCATAATAGCTATAGGCCAAACAAAGTGGTAATCCAATACTTTTCGTTTGATATTCATGATACTTGAAGTGATAGTCGTTGATGCACCAGCAAAGAGACCTATGGCTTTTGCTAGTGTAAAATCAATACCTAAAAAGTTAAGAATTGGAATCAGTGCTATCCCAGATCCAGCACCTCCCATGGAGAAGAGTATGGAGAGCATAAAAGTTAGTCCTCCATAAAGTAAATATTCATACATACAAAACTATTTTACAGGCGCATTTTTAGGATTATCTACTTTTGCTAATGCAATAAGTCCACCTTTTACAACATGTATTTTTTTAAATCCGAGTCTTTTTAGACCTATGGCTGCCAAGGTAGCGCGTGTGCCTGAATGACAAATGACCATAATAGGTTTATTTGTAGGTAACCTATCTAAATTTTCTTTTTTGAAGAGTTTTGATATAGGTATATGTAATGCGTTGTCTCCGTTTAGTGCAATGACAGAATATTCACCATTCGTACGTACATCTAGGAGAGAAATATCTTTTTTTTCTTTTAAAAGTTTCATGACATCACTTGCTTTGACAAAGAGTTTTGAATCCGCACATGCTCTTTGTGTCATGTGTGAATAGAATGTATTTAATTCTTTTGCTTTTGTATTGTCATAGGCATGTGCAGAGACGTTTAAAACCAAGAATGCGAGAGCTGAATGAAAAGTGTTTTTCATATATTAGTCCTTATTATAATTTATTTAAGTTAAAATTATAATAAAAAAACCTTAGTATTTATTGACATATGTCCAAAAAAGTGCTATATTTGTATCATATGTTCAAAATAAAAGGATAAACATGAAGATTGCAATACCTGTGAAGATGAATAAAGAGAACACAGCCTTATCGCCACTTTTTGGAAAAGCAAAATGGATTGCTTTTGTCGAAGATGGTAAGGTTGATATAGTACCTAATATCACACATGGTGGTAGAGCTGTTGTGGAATGGTTTGTGCGTGAAGGAATAGATAACGTTATTTTTCAAGAAATGGGTCAAACACCTTATGAAATGGTAAAGTCTGTAGGTACAATAGAGTTGTTTCATGCGGGGCATGAACGTATACTTCTTAACGACGTATTGGAAAGATTTACTGCTGATAAACTAATACTAATTAATGATACGAATATTGGGGATATATTAGCACATCATGAGAAAAAACGCCCCCATGTTCATACAACAAACAAAGTATAGTAAAGTAAATATAATGAAGTTTATTTTAGCGTCGAGTATTTTTTTTCTTTTGGCTTGTGAGAAAAAGAGTGATCCTACTATTAATATAGACACTCAATTAACTACCCCTATTCAATGTATGGCATTGAATACTATTGGAATAGAAAAACCTTTTGTAGCAAAAATGCAATCACTCTATGCTTTTAATACGTATTGTGATTTGAAACTAATTATGAAATATAAAAAAGACATAGTCTGTAATAGCCCGTATAATCCTAATATGAAAAATGTCTCACAATTTCCAAAAAGTTTTTTGCATTTTGAATTAAGAAAAGGATTTAAAGTCCTCTACAGTTACTATATTGACCTCTATAGTAATGTGGATGAAGAAGATATAGAAAGTGCTTTTTCTATACTAAAAAAAGATTTGATAGAGAAGAAAACGAATGTTTCTTCATTTAATATAAAAGGTTGACGACGATGATATACATGACAATATTAGTGATTTTTATCTACTTTAAAATAGCAAGGGTACATAAAAAAGAGGAGAAATTAACTTCTTTTTGGAAAGTACAACATCTTATCGTTCTTACACTCTCGTTAGTAACATATATCTATGCCTTTAATCATATGTCATGGTATGTTTTACTTTTGGTCTCTTTGATTTCCTTTGTGCTTGCAGCGATGCTTATTACTGCAGTACAGTTGGGTATATTTGTAGATGGAAAACCACTTTTTGGTATGCATACAGTATATAAAAACACACAGTATTTGACACTATTACTTTGTTTTTTATCTGTAATGGTTTGGTTGACATAAAGAAAGGACAAAGATGACTTTATCAGTAGTTGTACGTATCTTACTTTGGGTAGTCATGCTATTTGGAGGTACTTGGTATGCCTTAGTGGAGGATTGGGAAAATCCTCTGTTTAGAAGTTTTTGGTTTCATCTAGGCTCAGCAATTATAGGGCTATTTCTTATGATAGTGGCTTTTCGTGCAGCAGGAAACGGTGGTAGGGAATTAACGAAAGGAAGAGTAGGAGATATCCCTCGACTAGAAACAAATAGACTTGTCATAACTGGTATTTACAGTTGTATGCGACATCCTATGCTATTTGGTCTGATGCTTTTACCCTTGGCCTGGGCATTGTTACTTGGAAGTCCCACATTTATCTTATATATCGCTCCTAGTGAAATGCTCTTTATTATTGTGATGGTTATACTATTTGAAGAGATGGAAGTAAAAAGAAAATTTGGACAAGCATATGAAGCGTATAGTAAAGATACGCCTATGGTTTCATTTGAAGCTAAGTGCTTAAGAGAACTTTTTAAAAAATAGAGGTTTAATATGAATTGTATTATAGATAGTATCAATAAAATAAAGGAATTATTATGACATTTTCAGATGAAGATATTTATCAGGCAGTTAAACATCACTTACCTACGGTCAATGAATACGTTCAGTCTCATGGAGGTGCTATTAGGTTACTAGGAGCAAAAGATGGCAAAATATACATAGAATTGACAGGTGCCTGTCATGGATGTAGTATGAGTTTGATGACGACAAAAATGGTAGTACAGAAAAAACTTAGAGAGCTTATACACCCTGAAATTAATGTCATTAATGTAGATGGTACGCCTGAAAATATTTTACCTGAAGACGTGTATGGCAAAGTAGAACCTGAACAAGAGCTAGAGGATGAAGTAGAAGAAGTGAGTGTTTGGGATAAAGTGAAAAATATTTTTTCAAAGGAAAATCAAGATGTTATTTGATTTAGTGAAAGATAATACGGTCAATGAAACCTATAAGTTAATGGCGCAAACCATTATTCCAAGACCTATTGCCTGGGTGGTAACTGAAAATGAGGGAATTGTAAACATTGCACCTTTTTCGTATTTTATAGGATTGTCCTCTGAACCTGCTACTGTATTGATATCGGTAGGTCACAAGCCTGATGGTTCAGAGAAAGACACCCTTTCAAATATACGAAAAAATAAAAAATGTACTATTTGTATGGTCAAAAAAGAAGCTTTGGAAAAAATGCATTTCTCATCTAAAGGATTAGACAAAAACGTGAGCGAAGCAACGATGTTTGATATTGAGACAACGCGCTTGGTTGAAGACTTTCCTCCTATGATAAAAGAGGTGCCTTCTGCTTATTTTTGTACTTTCAATCAAGAGATAGATTTAAGTGGAGGGGCTACTATTCCGATTGTTTTAAATGTAAAACAGATTTTTGTGGATGATGAAGTAATCACAGATAAAGAACGACTCACTATTACCTTTAACCCTGTGGCACGTATAGGAAAGAGTTATGCTTTTTTGGGTGAGGAGATAGATGCTCCACAAATACCTTAAGTAAGCTGTGATAAAATCAGAGTTAACTACTCCTATTAGGATATTAAATGTTAATACGAAAACTTTTTAAATTTGAAAATGCACATATTGTGCGTGACTGTACGACACAAAGATGCTCTGAAAATATACATGGACACTCCTATAAGATAGAAGTACTCTTAGAGTCTAACTATTTGGATGATGGACAGATGGTGTATGACTTTGGTCTTACGAAACGGTATATAAAAGAGCTTATTGACTCTTTTGATCATGCGATTACACTTTGGTCGAAAGATGACGCTCAATACATAGAAGCGATGAAGACATACTCTAACAGATGGGTAGAACTTCCTGTTTCTCCTTCTGCTGAACAGTTTTCACGTGTGATTTACCTTATCGTAGAGCGTGTACTTGCTTGCACCGATATGCAAAATGGTGAACGTGAAGTAAATCTTCATAGTATCATTGTACATGAGACAGAAACAGGTTATGCACAAGGTTTTAAAGAAGATGCGCATTCAACACTTATGGGTAAGATAGCACTTGAAGATATTGTATTTTCAGAACAGGTACAAAGTGAGTGGTCAGATAGTACCCTTTGGGATAAACTGCTTTCTCACACACTTATTAAAAACCCTACAAAAGTTTAGGTATAATTCGGACAACTAAGTATTTACTTAAGTCAAACACAAAGGAAAAGAATGAAAAATTTAACACTACTTTCACTTGTAGCAGCAACATTGTTGTTTACAGCATGTGGAGAAAAGACAAAAGAAGCAGCATCTGATGCAGCAAACAAAGTAACTGAAGCAGTTAAAGCTGATGCTACATCTGCAGTTGATGCAACGAAAAAAGTAGCAGCAGATGCAGCGGAAGCCGCAAAAGCAAAAGCAGCAGAATTAGCAGCTTCTGCTAAAGATGAAGCAGATAAAATGGCAGCAGCAGCGGCAGAAAAAGCAGCAGCTGTATCAGCGGCAGCAGCAGCGAAAGCAACAGAAGCAGCAGATGCACTTAAAGAGAGAGCGGCAGCAGCAACAGCAGCTGTATCAGCGACACTAACAGCACCAGCAGCGTATGCGAAATGTAAAGGGTGTCATGGGGCAGATGGTAAAACAAAAGCACTTGGAAAATCTGCAGTACTTGCTGGTCAAGATAAAGCAGCACTTGTTACAGCTATTAACTGAATACAAAGCAGGTACAAGAAATGTAGCTGGTATGGGTATGCTTATGAAGGGGCAGGTAGCTTCTATGAGTGATGCAGATATTGAAGCAGTAGCTGATTATTTATCACAGCTTTAATCATTAAGCTTAAAGGGTTTATGCCCTTTAGCTTGATAAATAACACCTCGTTTTTCTCAGAACAAAATTCCCACTTTATCGGTATCATTTTTACAGTTTCTCCCGTTTCGAGTACTTTTACATCAGGTGTAATGAGTATCATCCCATCTGCTTCTTGCATAGGTGAGACCATCCCAGGCATTTGTGGTTTAATAGGTTCGAAAGAGTGTCCATCAAATCTTCCAAGTATGACAGCATGTTTGCCACCTCTCACAGAAAAATCACTTTTCATAACGGTAGTAATAGTCCCATGGTGATAATCGGTTCTTCCAGACATCTTTCGGAGTATGGCACGGATGAAAAGTTCATAGTTTACCATAGAGGCTAAAGGGTTACCGGGTAAGTTGATAATGACCGTTCTGTCTATGGTTCCTACAATGGTTGGTCGTCCCGGTTTGATGTCTATCTTGTCTATGAGTACGTGCATCCCAAGGTTAGTAAATGCCTCTTTAGTGAAGTCTTTATCTCCCACACTCACACCACCTGATGTGATAATGATATCTGCATCAAGGGTAGATTTGATAGAAGCCTCTAACGCTTCAAGTGTATCTGCTGAAGTACGTATAAATCTTACATCACATCCTAAGTCTTTACAACGTGTTAAAAACATAGGTGAGTTAGAGTTGTAGAGTTGGTGTGCCTCTATCTTCTCAAAGTGAGGACGAAGTTCATCCCCCGTACCAAAGATAGCCACTTTGATAATGCGAGAGACCGTGACATGTGTTATACCTTGACTGGCAAGAGAAGCAACGGTATAGGCATTAATGACTTCACCTTTAGATAAAAAAATAGTCCCTTTTTTAATGTCTTCTCCGGCCATACGGATAAAGCCGTTATTTTGTATATCTGAGGGGAGGGTAATAAGGTCATTTTCTATGCTTACATTTTCGATGGGAACGATAGCTTCACACCCCTTTGGGATAGGTGCACCTGTCATAATCTTAATGGCTGTTTTTTCTTCCAGTGTCATCTTCTGGATTATCACCCGCATAAATAACTTCAGCACAAGTGACTTTTTTAGTGGCATCTGCAATTTTTACGGCATAGCCATCCATGGCAGAGTTGTTAAAACGGGGTAAGTCAAAGCTTGCCACATAATCTTCTGTGACGACACGTCCTACAGAGAGTTCTATAGGGATGATTTCTTTATCTATAGGTGTAATGTTATTTGCGATGATTTCGAGTGCTTCGAGGATTGAACTAGCCATGTGTGACCTTTAAAGTTTTATTGTAATGATTATAGTATAATCCACTTTTAAACAAACAATAAAAATTAAGGATTTTAATATGGAAGTAGCACAAATGTTAGCTGCACACAGTATATTGGTAAAAGCTTTTTTAGGCTTTTTAGTTGTAGGTATTTTTATACCACTTATGGTAAAAAAACCTGCAGGATTTAAAAAAGCAAGTTTTATCTATACGATGGTTTTTCAAGCACTTGCTACGATGATAGCTTTTGCAGGAATTGTTGCTGTATTTACAGGTGATTTAGGTTGGACGGTTACGACGATTATTATGGTAGCTGTTTGGGCTGTGATGATGTATATAGAAATTAAAAAACATAAACTTGTTAAAATGGCAAATTTAGATAATGCAGATACTTTTAAAGTGATTAAAGGTGCATTTTTAAAAATCTCTGTGGTCCAAATCTTACTTGTAGCTATCATGGTAGTCTTGATGATACTTAAAAGCTAAAGGTGTTGTAGCTCTTTAATTATGTTGTATCTCTATAATCAACAAGCAGGAACACCACAGCTTAGCCTAGAGGGTGATGACCATCGTTATATTTTTAAAGTACGCAGACATAAAGTAGATGATATGCTCTACTTGCGTAACTTAGAAGATGGACTTCTCCATCGCTATCTTGTTACCTACATCGACAAACGTACGGTGATGTTGGAACTCCAAGAGAGTAGCACCTTAGAGATAAAAGCAAAACAGTTGTTACATATCGGGTGGTGTGTCATAGACCCTAAAAGTGTTGAAAAAGTACTGCCCTCACTCAATGAAATGGGCGTAGAAAAAATTACTTTTATTTACTGTAAGCGTTCTCAAAAAAGTTTTAAACTTGATTTTAAACGCTTAGAAAAAATCTTACTTAATTCTTCACAACAGTCTGGACGTTCTAATCTAATGAAGCTCGAAATGGCTGAGAGTTTAGAAGCTTTTATGGTAGAAAATCCAAACTGTAAGATGTTGAACTTTTCAGAGACAAACTTTATTTCCAATACTACTTTAGATACCATAGTTATAGGATGTGAGGGTGGATTTCATGCAGATGAAGTTGCACTTTTTAGACAGGAAAATATAGTGGGTTTTGATACCCCATTGGTTTTAAAGTCTGAGTCAGCAGTGTGTGCTGTGGCTTCAAAAATACTACTCTAATTTTTCTTTAAACATTTTTCGGTAAAATATCGGTCTTAATTGTCTCGCCAATGAGCGTTGCAATAACCTTTTTCTATCATAATTTTTTAGAAAAAGAAGAGTCAAAGACTAGAGCAGATTAGTTATCTGTCACCAAATTAACTTTTATAGGAAATACAATGAGAAAAGATATTCACCCAGATTACGTTGAGTGTAAAGTAGCATGTGCTTGTGGAAACAAGTTTGAAATTAGAACAAACAAAGCTGAAATGTCAGTAGATATTTGTAACGAATGTCACCCATTCTTCACAGGATCAGAAAAAATTCTTGATGCTGCTGGTAGAGTTGAGAAATTTAAAAGCAAATACAAATTATCGTAAGACTTTTTACCTTTTGGGGACGCTTGTCCCCATTTTACTTACTTATTGCCTAAAGGCATTTTATGATTACTTTCATCCCTACTCCTATTGGTAACCCTCAAGACATTACTATTCGCGCTATGAAGCTTTTTGAAAAAGCAACACTTTTCTTATGTGAAGATACACGTCAGACCAAACGGCTTTTACGTTTACTTGAAGAGCGATTTGATATGACGTATCCTGAAGCAGACTTTTACTCATTTAACGAACACAATGGACAAGAGCGACTCGATGCACTTGGAGAGACATTTTCTGACAAAGAAGTAGTCTATGTAAGTGATGCAGGGATGCCTGTTATCTCTGACCCTGGGCAGTTACTTGTTGCCTATGCACAAGAGCATGAGCTCAAATATGATGTCCTACCTGGCGCTTCAGCAGTGACAACAGCCTATGCAGCATCTGGTTTTGAAGAGGGTAAGTTTTTATTTTATGCTTTCTTGCCACACAAGGGAAAAGAGCGAGCTACTGCGTTGGCACAAGCTATGAATAACGGCTACAACACCGTACTCTATGAATCACCACACCGTTTAGAAAAACTTTTAGATGAAGTAGAGGTATTGGATGGCAATAGAGAGCTTTTTTTAGCTAAAGAGATAAGTAAAAAGTACCAAAATTACTATAGAGGCACAGCTAAGTCTTTAAATGAACAGTTTAAAGCACTGACTATCCGTGGTGAGTGGGTCGTGGTTATAAAAGCCAAAGAACAGACAGAAAAAAGTCTTAGTTTTTTTGAAGTGTTACACCTTGATTTACCCCCTAAACCTAAAGCAAAACTCTTAGCAAATCTTAGTGATAAGTCAGTTAAAGAGTGGTATCAAGAGTTAATTAGTAAAAATTAGATAAAATCTATGTTATGATAATTTACGGAAAACAAGTCTGCCTTTATGCCTTAGAGCATAAAGAAGCATATATAAAAACAGTGTATATAGCGAAGAAGAACATTCTTCCTCAAGAGCTCTTTCATAAGTACCATGATAAAATAAAATTTTTAGAAGAAAAATGGGCGCAATCCATGGCTAAAGGTGGTAATCATCAAGGTATCTTGGTCGAGATGAATGTCTATAAACAAGCTGACTTCTCAAACATTAAAAAAAGTAGTTTTGTTGTGATACTTGATGGTTTAACAGATGTAGGTAACATAGGTGCCATTGTACGTTCTGCGTATGCTTTGGGTGCAGATGCCATCATAGCTTCTGGTGTAAAACACCTTAATTTTGCAGCTATCGCACGTACAAGTTCGGGGGCATTACTAGATATGCCTTTTATGGTCACACCTAATATTTTGGACAATATGAATGAACTTAGTCAAGTTGGGTTTACTTTTTACGGTGCAGATATGCAGGGTACTAATATTCAAGAGATAGAAGTATCAGCAAAACGTGTACTGGTGATGGGAAGTGAAGGCAAAGGTATCTCAAAAAAGGTAGCTGCAAAAATTAATCAAAAGGTCTCGATAGAGATGAGCCATGCTTTTG
>CBDCGX010000015.1:0-7503 GCA_965216965.1 Spirochaetia bacterium
GTGGGATAGAGAGGCAGACGAAAGAGAGCTTGAATATTTATATTGTGAGAAGAATCGCTTATATCAAGACGGAAAAGTAATGGTAGAGGTGTTTCTTGTGATAATAAAAGGCGAGGAATAGCACTCTTGTTTTGAGAGTAATAAAGAGGAATAAAAAGAGGAAAGGAAAATTTTTGTCTAAAAAGAACTGTTTTAAAAGTTTCTTGCGTTGTAACAGATCTTATCCCATCTGTATTTGCAAGGAGAAGTGAAGAACTGATAAAGGTACTGTCGTAATTTGCAACTGTTTTATCTTTTACAAAAGAAATGAAATTTTTTGTGTGTATATTATATGTCCCAATATTTCCATCATTAAATCCTATATAAAGATTTGTGTTTTCATAAAATAATGCATTGGGTGAATTTAATTCATTGATTCTTAATCCATCGTCTTCTAATAATGCCCCGTCGTTAAGAAAAGTAAAATATCGCAATGTTACTAAATCTGATGAACCTTCATTTACTACATATATCCCAAAACGCTTATCGCTAATAATAGTTTTATATATATTTTTAATTGGATATAGAAATTCTAATGAGGAAGCAACTGTCCCATTTATAAGATCTAAACTAAAGATTTTGTTTCTTATAAATCCAACGGCATAACGTTTGTTTTTATTGAGAATTATTTTTTCATATTTATAAAGAGTTGCTACTTGTTTAAGAATGTTTGTATTTTCAATGGAGAGGTATGTAATATTCCCTTTTGTATCATATAGCATGATGTTTTTCTCTGAGGAAGATATTGCTAGATGTATTGGCGGTGAATTTAAAAAAAAATGTTTTTTTATTTCCCATGTTTTAGTGGAAAATAAAAGAAGTGTATTCTCATTAGGAAAAGCAAAAAGAGATGGAGAAATTGTAAAAACACTATTTTTATCAGTTTTATAACTAAAGACTATAAACATATTTTTTAACGAATAGACATAAATGGTGTTATCTTCTGTTGTAAATACAATATAAGGATATGAAAACTTTGCTGATTGTATAGATTTTTTTGAAAGTATAAGAAAATCAAAGGGAGTTATTGTTGTTTTATTTGTAAGTATGAGCAAGCCATTGCTATCAAGAGAATAAAGTACACCTTTATATGTAGCAAGCATTACTATTTTTGCTTCATGTGATGGTATTTCTTGAGAAGGCAGTACTGTTTTTTGTGAGAATAGCGATTCTTGTGCTAATAGTGGAGACAATATAGTAAAGTATAAAAGAAATAATACATAGTGATATTTACTATATGGATTTTTTTTAGTAGTATAACATGGAATTATTTTCATAGTCTTTATAATTTTTATTATATGAGAATAGATTGTCCATTGCTACATAAATGATCCTATAATATAAGATATATCCCCAAACATTACTAATATAAATAATAAAAGCATAAGTAGAACTCCTAGCTTTTGAAAAAAAAGTAAATACTTTATTTTTGGTTCTTTCTTTATAGCTGCAAAAAAAGCATAAAATACTAATTGTCCTCCATCAAGTATTGGTATGGGAATAAGATTCATTATTGCGATTGCAAGGCTAAGCATAGCTATGAGAAATAAAAAATGTTCAATTGCAGTAACAATACCTCTTGTTCTTTTTATTAAGATAGTATTCTCGCCAACAATTGATATTATCCTAAGAGGTCCTGCAATTTGATTTTGTATTTTTTTTGTTTGGAACGTAAATAATTTTTGTAATATAGCTATAGAGGAAGTAAATGTAAGCCATATTTGAGATAATTGACTTACAAAGAAATCTGTTGTATCTTTCCACTGAGTTACTATAACTGTTGGAAAAGAGAGCCCTAAGGAGGATAAAGGTGTTTTGTCGTTTATAATAACTTGAAGGACAATTTTTTTGTTATTTCTAAGTACTTCTATAGTTGTAGGGGACCCTTTATTTTCATTTAATAGTGTTCCAAAATAAATTGCATTTTTTATATCTTTTTTATTTACTTTTGTAATAATATCTCCTTCTAGAAAGAGTGGGTTTTCTTTATTGTGTGTTTTTGTTATACGAGGTTCTACAAAAGGATAGGCACCTAAAAAAGGAGAGGTTTTGTTTAAACTTACAGGAGTACTCTTTATTGTATTGTTATTTCTATATAAAACAGTAATTGTAGTGCCCCTATATTTTTTTGCAAGTCTTGCTATTTCTGAAAAAGAATCCGTCTTTTCGCCGTTTATTGAAAGTATTTCGTTTCCTATAAGAAGCCCTGCTTGTTCAATCGGGGCATTCTTTATTGGTTCAATGAAAGGTCCTAAATCTTCTTTAGAGTATTGTGCCATAAATAATATGAATGATATAAATAGATAGCACAGAATATTGGCAAGGGGCCCTCCGAGTAGTATGAAAGCTTTCTTAAAAAAAGGAAGTGAAAATAAAGTTCCCTCTGCTTTAGGTAACGTGGTATTGGGATCTTCTAAATGAAGTTCAAGTGTGTGTAATCTACAAAATCCACCCAGAGGCAGTATTCGTACACTATAGAGGGTGTCTCCCTTTGTGAAAGAAAACAACTTTGGCCCCATACCAATAGCAAATTCAATTACACGTACTTTATATATTTTTGCCATTATATAATGTCCTAGTTCGTGTACAAATATAATAAGGGCAAGCCCTATAATCCCGACAATTATTTGCATAAAAAACCTTCTTTAATGTTCAAGTTATAAGAATAAGATTGGATAGAGGAAAAAATATACAGGTCCTATAAATAATAGAGAATCAAAAGTATCAAGAGCTCCACCTCTTCCGGGAATAATCACTCCGCTATTTTCACAATTGCTTCCTCTTTTTATGGCTGACTCAAAAAGATCTCCTAGAATGCCTGATAGATTCAATATTATTGCAAATACAAATACTACTATAGCCTCGTGGGAAGAATAAACACTTGGATTTATAAAGTTGAGAATATAAAAATATACGATCCCGCCAAGTGTGCCTCCAATAAATCCTTGTAACGTCTTTTGAGGGCTTACTTTTACTATGTTTTTATTCTTTCCAAATAATTTTCCTATAATATAAGCAAAACCATCATTAGAAAACGCAATGCCTATCGGCATAATTACATGATATAGTTGATAAAAGCCCTCAGGAGAAGGTAGTGTTGAAAGAAGGATAAGATAATAAGCAAACAGTCCAGGATAAAATAATATAAATAGTATGCCACCAAGTGTGAAAATAATTCCTGTAGTATTTTTTTTGAAAATAAAAATAGATGAGAAAGTGATTAGAAATAGTACTGGTATGTGGGATTTAATTGTATATAAGTAAAGAAATTCTGAAAGCTCTGGGGAGTAGCGCTCAACCATTGCAGATAAAGGGAATAATATTCCTATTACAAAGGAAAGAATCTTATTAGGTCTCATTTTTTTAGGAAGTAGCTTGTGTGTTTCTAAAACCATACAAAATGTTAAAAGAAGAATAATGGCGTTTGTAATTAAAAAATCATTTTTTAGAGAAGTAAAAAGAATAATTGATGATATAGGAATACCTATTCCTGTAGTAAGAGCACGCATAAGTACGTTATTATTTTTCTTGAGCGGTAGAATGGCATTGTTATCGTTGCGATTGCAGGAGATTTCTTTTTCCATATATTATCTTTTAATAAGGATATTTGAACCCTTATTATTTTCCAATCCTCCAAAATTACGAGTTTGTGAGGAATAAAAGCTAATGGCATTATCCATGTCGCTTTTTTTCCAATCTGGCCATAGTATATCAGAAAAATATAATTCGGAATATGCACTTTGCCACAGTAGAAAGTTGCTTATTCTTTTATGTCCCCCTGTTCGTATAATGAGGTCTGGAAAGGGGAGAAAAGGTTGATCTAAATAAGTTGAGAAAAGTTCTTCTGTTAAAGGAGGAGATGTTTTCTTACATGTTTTTTGATAGCGATAAAAAGCTCTAAGTATTTCATCTCTTCCTCCATAATTAAATGCTAAATTGAGAATTATCGTTTTATTGTGCTTTGTTTTATCTATTGCGGACATAAGTTCTTTTTGTATTGATTTTGAGAGAGTCTCTACTACTCCAGAGTGCATTATTTTCACACCGTGTTCTTTATAAAAAGGGTAATGTTCTCTTAATTTTCCCGCTATGGTTTTCATAATAAATGAGATTTCTATTTTCGATCTTTTCCAATTTTCGGTAGAGAAAATATAAACACTTATATATTTAACTTTGTGTTTGATTGCAGAAAGAAGAGAGTCTTTTATAGGGTCTATTCCCGACATATGCCCGCGATTACGATTGAGGTTTCTTTTTTCTGCCCATCTTCCATTCCCATCCATTATGATACCGATGTGTGTAGGGACGTGGAAAAGTTTTTTTTTGTACATGTTTATTATACGCTCATGATTTCTTGTTCTTTTTTTTGAAAAAGTGTTTGTACTGTTGTTATTGTTTTATCGGTGAGTTCTTGAATATTTTTTTCTTCTTTTTTAAATTCGTCTTCACTTATTTCACCATTATGTTCTTGTTTTTTCAGTTTTTCATTTGCATCTTTTCGAATATTTCGGATTGAGACTTTTGCCTCTTCGCATAGCTCTTTTGCTTGTTTTATACTCATTTTGCGGGTTTCATCAGTAAGAGGAGGGATAATAATTCGTATGATTTTTCCATCATTTTGTGGATTAATTGACATATTTGATTTTGAAAGAGCTTTTTCTATAGAAGGGAGTAGAGCAGAATCCCATGGTTTAATAATTACTTGTCGAGATTCGGAAACGCTTATATTGCTTATTTGGCTTAGAGGCTGCTCAGAGCCATAACAATCTATATTTATATTTTCAAATTGTTGTATAGAAGCCTGTCCAGTACGAAGACCTGAAAGCTTATTCTCAAAAGATTGGATGCTTTTTTTCATTTTTTCTTTACTGTAAGCAATGATTTCTACTGTTTCCATCGTTTTATTCTTCTCCTAATACAAATACTGCAAAAGAAGTAATAGAGAATTTAACTCCTAATTCCTCTGATAAAGAATGTATTTCTGTGGCAGGTGTGGTTTTTTCATCATGCACCCATGGTTGGAGCATGAAACATATCTCTTTAAGGTGTTTTTTCCATTTTCCTTGTATAATTCCTTGGGTAATATTTTCTGGTTTCTCCATTTTATTGACTTGTGTAGTAAAAATATCTATTTGAGTGTTTTTATATGTATCAGTAATGGCTTGAGGGTCTAAAAAGAGAGGAGTTCGAGCAACGGCATGAAGTGCACAGTTATGTGCAAATTTAGCTACTTTTTCATTTGAAAGTAAGGAGGGGGCGGTTGAAGATAACATTACAATAGCTCCAAGTCTTGCGGGTTTCCCATGAGCATAGACGGCACATATTTCATTTTCTTTTTTCTCAAATATTTTCACCCGTTTTATTTCCATGTTTTCTTTAATAGTACCAATAAGATCTGTTATTTTTATTTTTATTTCTTCAGTGATTTTATCTGACTGTGCTATTAAAAAATCATCTATAATAGCATTACCTAAGACTTGAAAATTATTATTTCTTGCAACAAAATCGGTTTCACAAGCAAGCTCTAAGATAGCTGCATGAGTGGAGCTTGTTTTCACAAAAATACTTCCCTCTCCTGTAATTCTATCTCCTCGTTTCGCAGCGTTTGCAAGTCCCATTTCTTTCAGTATTTTTTCTGCTTTTTCTATATCTCCATTTGCTTTCTCTATTGCTTTTTTACAATCCGAAAACCCTGCGTTTGTTTTTTTTCGCAATATTTTAATATCATTTATTAGTGTTGTCATATTAGCTCCTTACAGTTAATAAAATAATAAGAGTTTTTATTCTTCATATAATTTTTCATGTTCCATCCCAGATTTTTGTGCAATATTTTCTTCATGGGTGTTATCTTCGTCCGATATAACCTTGTCTTCGGGGGGCTGGTAATTTGAATAATCTTCCATATCATGAGAAGAGAATACCTCTTGGCTTTCCTCTAGCTTATCTTTATCTTGTATTATTTCTTGCTTTTCTAATTGTTCTTTAAATCCTTCTTCCATGTTAATTATTTCAAGTCCAATTTCTTTGTCTGCTTCAATAACTGCTTGTGAAATAATATTTGCGTAAAGAGATATTGATCTAATTGCATCATCATTTCCAGGGATAGGATAGGTAACGTATGTAGGATCACTATTAGTATCTACAACTGCAATAATAGGTATTCCTAATTTATGGGCTTCTGCAACTGCAATAGCGTCCACCCTTACATCAAGTATAAATATGAGAGAAGGTAGTTCTGACATTTCTTTAATGCCACCTAGTTTTTTAGTTAGTTTATTGCATTCTTTCATAAGAAGAATACGTTCTTTCTTTGTAAGCGAATCAAAGCTGCCATCAATTTGCATTTTTTCAAGCTGCTTAAGACGGGAAACTGTTTTTTTGATTGTATTAAAATTAGTAAGCATGCCACCCATCCAATGATGGTTTACGTAGTACATGCCACATTCTTTTGCAGCAGTTGCTACGACTTGTTGTGCTTGTTTTTTTGTTCCAACAAAAAGGAGCCCTTTCTTATTGATTATGGTTTTCCGAACTGCTTCAAACGCAACTTTTATGCACACTGTTGTTTTTTGCAAGTCAATAATGTGAATATTGTTTCTTGCAGCATAAATAAACTTTTTCATTTTTGGATTCCATCGTTTTACCTGATGGCCAAAATGGACGCCTGCTTCTAACAAGCTTTTCATAGTAACTATTGCCATAGTTTCTCCTTCTCATAATTTCTCAATTACACACACCTTAATAAGTAGGTTGCTTATGTAAAAGCAACACTATAATATTGGTTAAGTGTAGTGGAATGTTATACATAATTATACGTATACAGATTAATCATATCATAAATGTTTTTTATAGACAAGCCCGTTACAGTGGGAAAATACCTATTTTTATTATAAACTAGTAACCTAATCCTTGTGTTTTATGTTTTCAAGCACGCTCCTCATAGAAATGTATTAAGATACAAGAGTGCTACCCTACTTTAATAAAGTAACATTATCCCCAGCATCTTTTTTTTATTTTTTGTTTTCTATATATCTTTAAAAACATAGGGTACCATACGAATGTATCTGCACCTGACAATAAATGGAATGAGTAAGTTTCTTTTTTCTATAATGTAAGAGGGCCCATTTATAAATGATGTTTTTAATTGTTTAAGTATAGCTTTTCTTTTTGGAGAGATTGATGTTAAAACATTTGCGAATATTATTTCGTAAGACATTTCATGTTAGTATTTTAGTTGACAAGAGATGTTTCTTTTATTAAAATAAAAGAAAAGAAAAGTATTAATGTATTAAAAATTAAATAACTTTACTAAATGTATTATTTAATTAAAAAGGAGTATTAAATGAAAATAGCTATAAATGGGTTTGGTCGTATAGGACGTAATGTATTTAAAATAGCTCTTGAGAAAGAGGTTGACATTATTGGCATAAATGATCTTACAAGCACAAAAACACTTGCTACGTT
>CBDCGX010000016.1:0-7795 GCA_965216965.1 Spirochaetia bacterium
GAAGTGGACGAAAAGAAGTGAAACTTTATTTACGTGTCCATACACATTCAAGTTTCGGACACGCCCGCTCATGGGCACAGCCTCTGAAATGGGAAGTAACCAAGAACTGCTTTAACCAAACTAACAAAGGAACCAGGCACTAATGGGTTGAGCTATGTTACTTTCTGGTGTTTTGAGCATAGTAATATCATTCCTTGTCATTTCTATATTCTATTAACTAGCCATTTTGTATGAAGACCTAATCTGAATGGAAGCCATGCTTTCAGATGAACAGTTAGTTTGTCGTCAGGCTTGTTAAAGAAACTGTGAATGTTATGACTTCTTAAACTGATGGATGTCACAATGTTTTATAGTTCTGGGGAATAATGGTCACAATTATATGATCAATTATTAATATATTCAAAGACAATGCTTGGTTGCAGTGCTGAAATTACACAACTTTGGGAGAATGACCCAACTTGAAATCAGTCTCATATAACGGTACATTTCACAAGCCAAATTACCAGGAATATGTTACATAAATTAAATACGCTGCAAAGTTAAAACAGCTTAAAGCACAGGAAACAAATGTTTTATATTTATTTTTTAAATCAAGGGTATTTATTCAACAATTGGAAAATGGTAATATACGATATGGGGGGGGGGGGGGGGGGGAAGAGAGAGAGAGAGAGAGAGAGAGAGAGAGAGAGAGAGAGAAGAGTGAGAATAAATTAATATCATGTGTACACTAGTACAAATATGGAATATTGAGAATGTGAATTGTTTACATTATTTCATTTTTGTTTGTTGTTTTGTTTATTCAGTTTTTATTATTATAATTGTTTGTTTTATTGTTTTCTTATGTTTTTCATTTTACAAACACAGTAACTCTGAATACTGCTTACATAAAAAACACTGTGCTGAATTGTCATAAAAGTGTACATGTAACTCCATGTGTATAATAGTATACCTATGTGGAAACATCCATTCATTTTATTATAAAGGTTTATAAGCACTAATATCATGCATACACCATATATAATAGTGGTTGTGAAAAACTATGCATACCTATATAATATAAGCAGTATCACATATAAGAATATTATGTATTACGTATTAGGGTTAGATGTTACGTATATGCCTGTGTATATATAATATATAACATATGTCAAGGAAAAAACACCAAATATTAAGTTACAAGCAAATAGTTATCTTCTTATTCAATGAAAGTATATTAAAAAACTAAATTTTAATATAAAAGTATAAAATAAAAGCATAACATTTAAATTAGTATACCACAAACTACTGGCATTTATGATGCAGATTGTTTACAATCCATTATATTGAGGCTTTGTGCATTGTAAAGTTAAAATATCTTAGAGCTTATTTCAGTTTTTACTGTCTGATATGCCAACAAAGGCTTATGTCACTATCAGGACTTACAACATTCAATGGCCTTACGTCCATTTTTTACAGTAATTGTTAAGCAGGACCAGAGATATTCTAAATTTTGGGCCACCAAACTAGTGCAAAATTGTACTGAATTGTTAAGCATGGCCACCAATTTTCAAAACTCGAGCCATCAAAAATCACATATTTATAGTAATTTGCTAAGCATAGCCAATGGTTATGAATGAAAATTGGGCCACCAATTAATTACCAAAGCTATAGTAAATTTCTAGCATGACCTGATGGCAAGTAACATTTCAGAACATTCTAGAATCCGTGTGTTTATTAGGAAATTGAAATAGTTTTACATTACTAATATTTTATGATTTACAGTATATAATAACACTATGGTCCACATAAAGTAATAGCCATACCGTAAAAGGAAAATTGCGAAATTTAAATTAAATGTGAACTTAATTCCAGGCATAAATAATTCCCTTAAAGTAACAACAACAAAAAACACCAAATAGATAAAAACAGTAGCTTGTTCTGGGTGGCTGAGTGCACTGCAATGCTTCCAATATTTGGGAGGAAGTCACATAGCACAGACTCTATAGTCAGTTAAAAATGGTGTGGCCTACCAAAAATAGCAATGGTGTTACCAATTTTAGTTAATTTATTGTCAATAAATGTCTTTACAGATATTTTTAAATGACAACAGGGTACTAGTATATAGTTTTTTGATTAATTGATGGTAGCATGAATATACTAGCTTTTTAGCAATACTGTCCCAGTGTAACAAAGTGAACTAATTTCCACCAAATACATGTTTGACGGTTGCAATTGCAAAATATTAGCGTGCAAAAATATTTCCCTTTACAGTATGTGTTTTATTCTCTGTGTAGAGAATCCAGTTCAATTGACTCTAAATTTGAACACCAGAGCATATTATAATCCATTATAAAATTGTATTAGTAAACAATTAGTAAGCCATATACTCAAGCTAATTAGTGGATTATTTGTCACAGTCTAATAACAAATACATTTTTAATGTTATTCCAAAACAAAAGAAATTTCTAACACATTATATATCAGCTGCATGCAAAATGAAAGGGGTAGGGGTGAAGGTTAAAAAAACCAAATGAGTATTGTTGAACAGTTTTGTATGAATTTTGCCTAGTGGATATGAATTTTGTCTAGTGGATATGAATTGTGCCTATAGTTTTGTATGAATTTTGTCTACAGTTTGTATCACATCTGCTTAAAATTTATATGAATTGCACTTATAGTTTGCATGGATTTTGCCTATAGTTTGCATGGATTTTGCCTATAGTTTGTATGAAGTCTGCCTAAAAGTTTACATGAACTGCACTTATAGTTTGCATGGATTGTGCCTATAATTTGCATGGATATGGTCCAAAGTTACACTGCACCCTGATTGGCAAAATGAGCATTTTGATGTCACAGCATAATACTTCATCTCTATTTGGTCATGTGGTCATTAATATAAATAAAATTATACCTTAGCTTTTATTTTCTCCCCAAAAAAAGAAATTTAATTTAAACTGGCCAAAACGGCTAGGGTCAAAAATTACATTCTGGTCCCAGAATGAATCCAATATAAATGATGTAATTAAAACTGAACAATATACTGAATTTCTAAATTCTGTAAAATTTACACACATGTAGATATCCATTTTCACTTGGAATACTGATTTTTAATTTTTAATAAATAATTTAAAGAATTTCTCATTCCAAATTCTGTAAAATTTACATGCATATAAAATAATGTAGTTAATCACATTTTTTACTTGGAATACCGATGTAAATGTTTTATAATTTAAATAATTTCTAATCCCCAAATTTTATTAAAATATGTACATGCATATAAAAAAAGAATTATGTAGATATCACAATTTTAGAAATTTTAGAATTTAAAGAATAATTCTAGTTCCAAATTTTATAAAATGTATTTGGCTGTAAAATAATGAACCACCCACCCCACCAAAATAACATACATGTTAAATTTTTCAATCGGATGTTAAAAAAATAAATGAAAAACTTGTATAAAGCGCAAAAAAAGAGAGAAAGTGCTTAGATGCCAAGCACAATGGCTCATGCGAGAAACGTGAAGAAAATACAATGATAGTGTCAGACAGGGACACCTCTTGAACTCACCATATCTGTGTGTTGTGAATATATCTGGAAACATGCAACAAAACACATCACCATAGTGACAGCAAGAGAGAATGAATGGCAAAGCGCAATAGGCAGATTGAAAATGAGTTTGAGAGAAAAGTTTATTTTCAATGTTCATCATCAACAGTTATGGAATACTTAAAAATTGCTTAGCAACCAATATTAGAATTGTTTTAAATTTTTCATTAGCAGCAGTAATGGAAATTTGAAAATTGCTAGCTGATATTAAATATCTTAAGAAGTCTTTTCAATATTTTTATTTAGCAACAGATATTGATATTTGAAAACTGTTTTTAAGTTTTCATTAT
Source organism: Spirochaetia bacterium (assembly GCA_965216965.1). GTDB lineage: Bacteria > Spirochaetota > Spirochaetia > WTKD01 > CBDAKK01. The sequence goes on from CBDCGX010000016.1 coordinate 3,876, forward strand.
TACAGTTATGGATTTTGAAAACTGCTTAACAAACAATATTAAACAGTTTAAAATTGTTTTCTATTTATCATAAAAAAACAGTCATAAATATTTGAAAAAAGACTTAGCTACCATTATTAAATAGTTCAGAATGTTTAGCAATCTTTGAATTTTGTGACCAAATTGTCATCCTACAGTGAACAAATTGTTCCAAGTTCATCACAGATTAATATGACTATAAAAACCCATAAAAATATGTTTTAAGACCAATTTTCTTATGGCCATTTTATCTAACAATCCATTCCTTGGAAAATATTTATGATCATCAGATTAATATGACTATAATCCATAAAACAAATAAATGTTATAACACACCTTGACATTTTCTTATGGCTATTTATAAAATTGTGTTGCTCAGACAACTAGTTAATAGAAAAAAGATAAGAAACCAGCAGTATATTGCCACATGGAATACTGTTCTCCACAAAGCAACAGATAATGTTTAAAAAAATTCCTTTGGATCTAGGAGGTACGAAATTGATCATTATAAAAAAGTTCATTAGTGACATTTGCCTTGATTTAAAAACTGCTCAGCAACCAATATTAAGAAACTTTGAGAATTGTGTAGAAATTCCTGAATTCTGTGTAGAAAATAGTGACATGATAGAGAAAATGATCCATGCAAAACCAAATTTGATGAAAAAAATCCCAAACATACTGTGCTCTAACCATATCCCTCTAAAAACATGTTTGAATTTATTACACCAGCTGTAGAGCATGGGCTGAAAGCAGAAATAGCTCAATGGGTCTACTAAGTGGGTTTGAACCTATGAGCCACTGCACCATGAGCAGATGCTCTACCATTGAGCTATATCCCATTCCCATGACTGTGAATGTGAAACTGACAAATACCATATTGAATCCCCTTTTTAAAAGAGTCTACTGAAAAAATTGTAAACTAATTTCTGATACTACCTTATTAACATTACTGAAGAGTGTTCAGTGCATGGATGGCCTCATTGGATTTGTGCTTATCCGCTACATCAGAAAACAGAATGCTGATGACACTTCCAGTTTTAACTTTAACCTTTTTAGAGCTTAATTAAGTTCTGCTTTTATGTATAGAATAGTTTTTTTTTTTTTTACATGTCCTATGGATTTAGGACTTTGACTTTACACTGTTCACCTTGTATTCCAAAACTTATCAGTTATTAAAAAAATTAAGTCTAGTACAATTTAGTTTTGCAGCCATCTCCATTGCTTTTAATCACTCAGTATTTTGGTTGGCTTTATGTAGTCCACTCATATTTTGGTTACTTACTAAATTATTTTCAAAATTCTACTCACTGTAAACATACCCTCCCCCATTCTGCCCTAAGCTCAGTCTCTGACAAGGTCCTAGATTAAGCCCAGGACAGACTTGTCTGAACCTTAACTAGACATATCGCCAATATTTGGAAACCGTATTAACTCCAAAAGCCGTACTACTTTACTTCCAGTTTTTAATATCGGTACAACTCTTAACCATTCACATAAATCTTTTATTATTAAAATTTATTTATATTTATGAAGTTCTTGTGTTTTCTTCCTTGTGAATTTCATTACTGATTCGGCCTACCATGGTTTTCACTATTGAAATTACGTTGATAACCTCATGGTAAGGCTTTGAGAGAATAATGATAGCCTCATGGTAAGGCTTTGAGAGAATATTGATAGCATCATGGTAGGGCTTCGAGAAAATAATGATAGCCTCATGGTAGGGCTTCGAGAGAATATTGATAGCCTCATGGTAGGGCTTCGAGACTATATTGATAGCCTCGTGGTAGGGCTTCGAGAGAATATTGATAGCCTCATGGTAGGGCTTCAAGAGAATATTGATAACCTCATGGTAGGACTTCTAGATAATATTGATAACCTCATGGTAAGGCTTTGAGAGAATATTGATAGTCTTATGGTAGAGCTTCGAGAGAATATTGATAGCCTCATGGTAGGGCTTCAAGAGAATATTGATAGCCTCATGGTAGGGCTTCGAGAGAATATTGATAACCTCATGGTAAGGCTTTGAGAGAATATTGATAGCCTCATGGTAGGGCTTCGAGAGAATATTGATAGCCTCATGGTAGGGCTTTGAGAGGAATATTGATAACCTCATGGTAGGGCTTCGATGAGAATATTGAAAGCCTCATGGTAGGGCTTCAAGAGAATATTGATAACCTCATGGTAGGACTTCTAGATAATATTGATAACCTCATGGTAAGGCTTTGAGAGAATATTGATAGCCTCATGGTAGGGCTTCAAGAGAATATTGATAACCTCATGGTAGGACTTCTAGATAATATTGATAACCTCATGGTAAGGCTTTGAGAGAATATTGATAGTCTTATGGTAGAGCTTCGAGAGAATATTGATAGCCTCATGGTAGGGCTTCAAGAGAATATTGATAGCCTCATGGTAGGGCTTCGAGAGAATATTGATAACCTCATGGTAAGGCTTTGAGAGAATATTGATAGCCTCATGGTAGGGCTTCGAGAGAATATTGATAGCCTCATGGTAGGGCTTTGAGAGAATATTGATAACCTCATGGTAGGGGCTTCGAGAGAATATTGAAAGCCTCATGGTAGGGCTTCAAGAGAATATTGATAACCTCATGGTAGGACTTCTAGATAATATTGATAACCTCATGGTAAGGCTTTGAGAGAATATTGATAGCTTCATGGTAGGGCTTCAAGAGAATATTGATAACCTCATGGTAAGGCTTTGAGAGAATATTGATAGTCTTATGGTAGGGCTTCAAGAGAATATTGATAGCCTCATGGTAGGACTTCGAGAGAATATTGATAGCCTCATGGTAGGGCTTCGAGAGAATATTGATAAGTTCATGGTAGGGCTTCGAGAGAATACTGATAGCCTCATGGTAGGGCTTTGAGAGAATATTGATAGCTTCATGGTAGGGCTTCGAGAGAATATTGATAGCCTCGTGGTAGGGCTTCGAGAGAATATTTGATAACCTCATGGTAAGGCTTTGAGAGAATATTGATAGTCTTATGGTAGGGCTTCAAGAGAATATTGATAGCCTCATGGTAGGACTTCGAGAGAATATTGATAGCCTCATGGTAGGGCTTCGAGAGAATATTGATAAGCTCATGGTAGGCTTCGAGAGAATACTGATAGCCTCATGGTAGGGCTTTGAGAGAATATTGATAGCTTCATGGTAGGGCTTCGAGAGAATATTGATAGCCTCGTGGTAGGGCTTCGAGAGAATATTGATAACCTCATGGTAGGGCTTCGAGAGAATATTGATAGCCTCATGGTAGGGCTTCGAGAGAATATTGATAACCTCATGGTAGGGCTTTGAGAGAATATTGATAGCCTCATGGTAGGACTTCGAGAGAATATTGATAGCCTCATGGTAGGGCTTCGAGAGAATATTGATAAGCTCATGGCAGGGCTTCGAGAGAATATTGATAGCCTCATGGTAGGGCTTCGAGAGAATATTGATAGCTTCATGGTAGGGCTTCGAGAGAATATTGATAGCCTCATGGTAGGGCTTCGAGAGAATATTGATAACCTCATGGTAGGGCTTCGAGAGAATATTGATAGCCTCATGGTAGGGCTTCGAGAGAATATTGATAACCTCATGGTAGGGCTTCGAGAGAATACTGATAGCCTCATGGTAGGGCTTCGAGAGAATACTGATAACCTCATGGTAGGGCTTCGAGAGAATATTGATAACCTCATGGTAGGGCTTCGAGAGAATATTGATAGCTTCATGGTAGGGCTTCGAGGAGAATATTGAAAGCCTCATGGTAGGGCTTCAAGAGAATATTGATAACCTCATGGTAGGGCTTCGAGAGAATATTGATAACCTCATGGTAGGGCTTTCGAGAGAATATAAATAATGATGTTTTCTTACCACATGGTGAACTATAGCTTGAACAGAC
>CBDCGX010000017.1:0-14132 GCA_965216965.1 Spirochaetia bacterium
ATTTCAAGAAAGATATTTGAAAATGCTTGGGCAAGCTTTTTGCCCACAGGTCTATTGCAAGCAACAATACCTCCGAATATAGAAATAGTATCTGAAGCATAGCATTTTTCCCATGCCCCAAATAAGTTAGAAGAAACACCAATACCACAAGGATTAGAATGCTTAACTCCCACCACACAGGGTTGTATAAACTCATCTATAATGCTTATCGCCGCTTCTGCATCTCGTATATTATTAAATGAAAATCCTTTCCCATGAAATTGCTTTGCTCCTACAATAGACTGTGATTTTTTTTTATTCCAAGTAGCCCTATACAAGGCTGCTTTTTGGTGAGGATTCTCACCGTATCTTAAATTCTGTACTTTCCTAAAAGGAAGTGCAATAGTAGGAGGAAATGATAATGGGATATTTTTATTTTCACACATTTTTGACGTCTTTTCTGTCATATACATTGATATAAGAGCATCATAGTGAGCAGTATATGAAAACGCTTTTGTTGCATAAACAATATTATCAGCAATAGCAATCTTTTTCTTTTTTGAAAGAGCAATGCATGCATCTTTGTAATCAGAAGGATCACAGAGCACGGTTACATCTTTATGATTCTTTGCAGCAGCACGAAGCAAAGTAAGCCCGCCAATATCTATATTCTCTATTGCTTTTTTATGAGTACAGCGAGAACCATGTATTACTTCTTCAAAAGGATATAAATTAACAATAACTACATCTATAAAACAATACTCATGTTTTTGCATAAAATTAACATCTTTTGCGTATAATCGACGTGCAAGTATTCCCGCATATATCTTAGGATGAAAAGTCTTTACCCTACCATCAAAAAATTCAGGAGTTCCCGTATATTCTTTCAGAGACAATACAGGGACCTTTCCTTTTTTTAAAACTTTTTGTGTCCCTCCCGTACTTATAATAGTATAGCCCGCTTCTACAAGAATATTTGCACAGGAAACAATGTTCGTTTTATCATATACACTTATAAGTGCAGCTTTAACAATAGAAGATTTGTTTTTTATAGAACCAATACTTTTCTTATCAATTTTCTTTTGCATTTTATTATTTTATATCATTTCTTAATGATATAAAAGACTCTTTCTAGAATTACGTATTTATACATTATACATGTGTTTTATTATGTATAATACTTATCTCACATAAATATACTTATCTTGAAGAAACATAATCCGTTTGAGAGCATCTTTATATTCAACGCTAAGTGGATGATATTTTACAATTCTTACATAGAAAGAAATTGCATCTAAAATATCTCTTATATTTTTGGGAGTATTTTCTAAATATTGTGCAAGCTCAAAGAGTTTCTTTGATTCATCGGGTAAATCTTTAAGAATCTGAGAAATAAGTATATAAGCTTTTTCATAGTTTTGATTACTATAGGCTTCTTTAATTTTATCAAGAGTTTGAATATCAGTCGTAACATCTTGCTCTACTTCATTATTTATGCTTTTATTTTCTACTTTACTTTTATTCTTATTCTCTTCAGTCGTTAAAGTCTTTGAAAGAAATACTTTTTTCTTAGATTTACTCTCTTTCTTTAATACTTGTACCTTTCTCGATGTAGGTATTAAAGATTGTTTTTCTTTCTTTTTATTGAGAGAAGAATCAAATGCCATAACGATAACACGTGAATCTTTATATATGGGAGAAGTTACTGAGTCATTCCAAATTATTTTAATTGTATATGTTTCTGTTTCAGCAGATTCAATATTAGAACGAGCAAATTGCAAAGTGCTTTCTCCCACTGTATCACGCGTAAGGGTAAATATTGTGCTATTATCTTGCTCTTTTAGATCCAGCAGTTCAGTAACCAACGTTTCTTTAGAAGATTGACTTTTAAGAGAAAGTATCCACCCATAACGAGTAAGTGCTATAGAAATATTTTGTCCAACTTTCACATTAAAAGTTAAGGGGACATTTAAACCAATAGTGTTTTGTGCGTATGCCTCCACCAAATGAAAAAATAATAGAAAAAAAATAACCCTATGGTATTTTTGAAAATATATTTGTTTTTGCATATTGTCTTTTTTGATCAAGATATTCTATAATTGTATCTTTTGATGTTATATCTTTTGAGATAATATCATCAAAAATCCTTTTACTATTTGTTATATCATTAGCAACTTTAGGTTGCGGATTAAGCAATATATCATATAAAGGCGAAGGAATTATATAATAACTCTTAAGTTCTGAATTTTTATTTCCCCTCTCCCCTTCTAACTCTAATAGCATATTGAAATTAGCTTGTTTTTTATCTCTCCTTTTTTCTGCATTTTGAGAATTAGTACATCCCCAAAACAAAAACAATATTTCCAAGAACACCCCCAAACATACTATAGGCATATATTTCTTCATAACTCTGTCTTTACTCCTATAATTTTACTTACTCCCCTTTCTTCCATTGTAACACCAATAAGCTGTTTTCCGTGTGCAATAGTTTTCTTATTATGACTTATAATAATAAATTGTGTTAATTCTTTAAACCCTTCCACAAGAGAAATAAACCCTCCTATATTTTGATCATCAAGATGGGCATCTAATTCGTCTAATATGCAAAAAGGTGGAGGCTTTGCAGAATGAATTGCAAATAAAAGAGCAAGCGCCACAAGTGTCCGTTCCCCACCAGAAAGTTGTGTCAAATTCTTTGTCTTTTTTTCGGGCGGTTGAGCTATGATTTCTATTCCCGCATTGAGTATATCTTCAGAATCAACAAGTATTATATCAGCAGTTCCACCTTTCATAATTTTTGAAAATATCTTTTTGAAATATTTTCTCACCTCGGCATAGGTCTTTTCTAGTTTTTTTCTAAATTCCACCTCAATCTTCTCAATAACTATACTTAAATCTTTTTCTGCTTCTTCAAGGTCAGCGTATTGTTTTGTCAAAAATTGATATCTCTCATCTATTTGCCTAAATTCATCGGGAGCAAGCAAATTCACTCCCCCCAAATCTCTTAATGCCTGTTTCTCTTTTTGAAGTTTATCTTCATTAATGTCTTTTTCTGTAACAGATTTAAACTCATCTTTTGTAGCATATCCAGAAATTCTTTCTCCATATCGGCTGTGGAAATTTTCCTCTATCATACTAATGCGAATTTTTTCTTCCATTTCCTTTTGTTCTGCACTAAGTAGAGCTTCTTTATATTTTTCTATTCTATCCTTCAGTTTTTGTATTTCTTCTGCATGAGTATCTGCCTTAGAATATTTTTTTTCTATTTCAATTTGAAATTTTGTAAGCTTATTATGAAGCATTGCTTCTCTTTGCATAAGAGCATTTTTTTGTTTTTGTTGCATTTTATTATCTTTTTCCACTGTCTCTTTAGAAAAAACAAGTTGCTTTATATTCTTCTCTTGAATTTTCTCTTGTTCAATAAAGCTTTCTATTGCATCAGTAGTCTGTTTCATTCGATGGTTTAAAAACTCAATATGTTGATAAGCCTTTGATACTTCTATCTCTAAACTTTGTATTATATCTCTACACTTGTTTTTTTCTTTCTCAAGATTTTGTATGTCTTTTGAATTTCTTTCTCTTTCTTTATACGCACCTTCTCTTTCGTCTAATAATTTCGCAATGTTTTTGTCGATTATATGTTTCCGAGAAAGAACCCCATCATTTGAAAGGAAATCCTGTAAAAAAAATGGGGAAGATGCATGGTAGCCCTTAAAATCATTCTGGGTTTTAACAACAATTTCCTCTATACTTTTTAATCCTTTTTTCATTTTCACAAGTGACTTCAAATTCTCCTCTTTTAATAATAAATCAATTTCTTTTTTCATATTAGTAAATGAAGAAAGAATATCAACGGCTTGTTTTTCCTGCTTTTGTGTTGAGTATCCAGTTTGTGTAAGTTGCTTATCTAATTCTGCTGCAAGTCTATCTACGACTTCTCTAAGCTCTTTTTGATGTTTTTCAAGTGTTTTACTTATGTATATTTCTCTTTGGTTAAGCTGAGAAATATTTCTCACATATTTATTAATAATGCTATCCGCATCTTTATATCTTTTTTGATTTTGTTTTGTTTCTATTTTTATGTCAAAAACGTGTTTCTTTTCTTTTTCCATTGTAATTACAATTTTCTCTTTTTCTTTCTGATATTCTTTCTTTCTGTGTAAAATATCTTCAAGTTGTTTTCTTTGGGTAGTAACCTGATTATGTATGTTTTTTATATATTCGTGGCTGTTTTCAATATTCTCTGTAAGCGTCTGTTGTTGTCTTGTTATTGAAAATATTTCCTTCTGCCAATTAAGTATATCATGTTTATATTTTTCTATAGTTTCCAAAAATATTTCATTATCCAAAAGTTGCTTTTTGAGATTTTTTTGTTCATTCTCCATTTTTTTCTGAATATCATGTTTTTTCTCTTCTTTTCTTACACATGCTGCTTTTGAATTAAAATATTTAACACATACTTGTTTTACTTCTTGAATAAAAATAGATTCTTTAAGATCTCTATGTTTTTCTGCTTTTTCACATTGTGTTTTTAGAGTTTTATGTCTTATTTCTACTTCTCTAAGAAGCTGTAAAATTTGTCCCTTATTTTCTTTTACTTTTTCTAATCTTCGATTCCCTTCTGTACTGCGACTTCTATACTTAACAATACCTGCAGCTTCTTCTAAAATACTTCTTCTTTCTTGTGGTTTGCTTGTCAATATTTGATCAATTTTTCCCTGCTCCATTACAATATATTCACTTGAGCCAATACCTGTATCTGCTAGTAATTCTCTTAATTCTTTCAATGCTACTCTATTCTGGTTTATATAATACTCACTTGTAGCATTCCTAAATATACGCCGCTTGATTTCAACTTCACTAAAGTCAAGCGGAAGGATATTATTTTCATTCAAGAATGTAAGCGTAACTTCTGCAACGTTGAGAGGATGTCTTTTTTCTGTTCCATTAAATATAACTTCAATCATCTTTTCAGCACGTAGTCCTTTTGCTCCCTGTTCCCCCAGAACCCACCTAAGTGCGTCTACAATATTACTCTTTCCGCACCCATTTGGACCTACAACAACAGAAACTCCCCCTTCCATAACAATTTTACTTTTATCTGCAAAGGATTTAAAACCAAAAAGTTCAATGCTTTTTAAAAACATATATATATTACCTATTTTTTCCTATTATTGACAGTATAAGAGAAACTATGCTTTTATTGTAAGTACTATGAGAACTATGATATGCGGTATAGACGAAGTTGGAAGAGGGTGCCTAGCAGGTCCTGTAACCGCAGCAAGCGTTATTTTCTTAACGTCAGATTTCCCAAAGGAAATTATACTTAATGACTCTAAAAAACTTTCTAAGAAACAAAGAGAAGAAAATATTAATGCAATTAAATTACAAACCCTTTGGGGAATTGGATGGGTAAATAACTCTGAAATAGACAAGATTAATATACACAATGCTAGCCTTCTTGCAATGGAACGATCTTTTTACTCATTATTAAACAATATACAATCTCTTCCCCTTACTGATAATAAAAACCAAAAGAGTTTCCACTTTGATTATCTCTCAGAATATACTATCCCTGATCTCGACTTATCAATGGCAAATGCAATTGTAGATGGAAAATTTGCTCCTAATCTCCCCATATCTGTCACAACGCAAATAAAAGCGGATTCAATTATCCCAGAAGTACAAGCAGCATCTATACTTGCAAAAGTATCGCGAGATTCTCTTATGTATTTTATCGATTCTCAAATTCCAGAATATTGTTTTAATAAACATAAAGGATACCCAACAAAGCTTCATAAGCAACGAATTAAAAAATACGGAATATCTCACATACACAGACAAACTTTTTCGCCTATAAAAGAAATATGTGATCTCAATCCCTATATCAAAAAATTTATTCTTTTTTGACATGCATTGTGCTTCAAAATATGATAGCATACTAGTAACATATGAAAAAACAACTGCACAACAGTGCCATACATCATAGCCTAGCACAAAAAAACACGACTCATATATCACATACAACATCACAAAACACTTCACAACTATCTTCTTATGACATAAAAAGAAAACCCCCATGGCTTAAAATATCCATCAATACAAATAAGAATTTTTCATTCATAAAATCACTTGTAAAAGGAAATCGTTTACATACCGTCTGTGAAGAAGCCCGCTGTCCTAACATACATGAATGTTGGAGTCAACATAAAACAGCTACTTTTATGATTTTAGGAGATACGTGTACAAGACGGTGTCGATTCTGCTCAATCAAAACAGGACTTCCAAAAGGACTAGACATAAAAGAGCCAATTCGGATTGCACAATCTGTAAAAGATCTAAATTTATCTCATGTAGTAATTACTATGGTTAATAGAGATGAACTTCCCGATGGAGGTGCATGGATGGTGGCTCAGACTGTATATTCAATTAAAAAAGAAACGCCTCAATGTACCATAGAACTACTCACTTCTGATTTTATGGGAAAATATAAATCAATAGAAACAGTGTTAAAATCTCAACCCGATATTATGAGTCATAATATAGAAACAGTTAAAAGGCTTACACCCTATGTACGCTCTCGGTCAACTTACCTACGATCTCTTGAGGTATTACAAATGGCACATGAAATAGCACCTCACATACCCGTTAAATCAAGCATGATGCTTGGATTAGGAGAAACATATAATGAAGTTACAGAATCGCTTGATGATATGCACTTTTACGGAGTCAGCATTGTGAATTTAGGTCAATATCTACAACCAACAAAACATCATCTCCCCGTCAAGAAGTATCTCACTCCTCAAGAATTTGAAAACTTTAAAATGTATGCAATGCGTTCTGGATTTATACATTGCGAATCAGCTCCCCTTGTGAGGTCAAGCTATAATGCAAAAAAAAGCTATGAAGAAATGAGAAAAAAAATCCATCCTTTATATAAGAATGATTCTAATACATAGTTATAAATTTCATCATAGCAAAAATTTATTTTAATATTTAACTCCCTTCATTCCCATGTGACAGAGTATTAGGTATTCTTGAAAGAATATTGTTTACTTTTTCAAAAACTTTTTCAGTTAATAATTTAACGTCATCAATTGCTTTTATATTTTCAATAAGCTGTGAAGTTTTTGAAGCTCCTAAGATTACAGAACTTATGGCAGGATTTTTAATACACCACGCTATTGAGAAACGAGCAAGTGATATTCCTAGACTATTCGCGAGGTCTCCTAGCCTCTTTATTACTTTAAGTCGAGAAGGTCCATATTTTTCTATAAGCAATTTCTTAAGCCACTCATATCCTGGTAGATTCACTCGAGAATCTTGAGGTATGCCGTTGTTATATTTTCCACTTAAAAAGCCCGATGCCAAAGGAGACCAAGCAGTAATTCCATATCTAAATTCTTTATATAACATTGAATATTCATTCTCTACTCGATTTCTGTGAAGTAAATTATATTGAGGTTGTTCGGTTATAGGAGCAATAAGGTTGAATTCTCTTGCAATTGCGATTGCATAAGTAATTTGAGATGCGGTCCATTCCGATGTACCCCAGTAAAGAATTTTTCCTTGCTGTATAAGCATTGTCATAGTTTCTACGACTTCTCTCATCGGAGTAGATAAATCTGGTCTATGACAAAAAAACAAGTCAAGATAATTGAGCTGTAATCGTTTAAGAGCAGAATGGCATGCTTCTATAAGATGTTTTCTATGAAGACCACATTGAGTTGGCAGGGGGGCTATTCTGTCTCCAAAGAATGCCTTGCTTGATACTATATAAGAACTTCTTTCCCATCCCAAATCTTTGAAAGCCGCTCCCATTATAGATTCAGCATTTCCATATTCATATACTTCAGCATTATCAAAGAAATTCACCCCTGCATCATAAGCTATACTAAAATATTTTTTACTTTGAGACGTGTCTATTTGTTTTCCAAAGGTCACCCACGACCCAAAAGATAACACACTTACAGGAAGACCGCTATTCCCTAATTTTCTATATAACATGTTTAAAGTATATCATATTACTTATATTAAAAAGAAATATAAACCCAACCCCAACATTTCTTTCAAATTCCATACATAATGATACATTTTTTTTAAAAAAAATAAAGAGAACGCGTGTATAAAATATATATTTTCATGCTACGAATTTTCAATAGAAGTTGTATTTTGAGATGAATAATTTAAATGATCAAACACAGGTTTTCCAGTAAAGACCGAATGTCTTATGCACCACTTGTCTTCTTCTTGGTTTATGCACTGGCATCCTATATTTTCATCAGTATTAAGCACTATTGGACCCAAAAGATTACATGTTGTGTCTTTACTATTATGGGTTGTAATAATTGAAAAAACAGCAATGCTTTTTTCTGATGGACACTTAAGCCTACTATAGTCATCTTCGTTCAAATTAAGAATATAATCTGAACGAACAAGATAAGGATTAACAATATAAAATTGTGTATTAGGATTAGGAAACGTTTCAAAAACATTCATGGGCCCATTAGAAAAAGAACGTATTTGGTAAAAGCAATTCTTCTCAAAACCAAAAATACCAAAAGGAAAATTAAAAATTTTTCCCATTATTTTTTCTTCATATTCCGATGAATTTGATCCTATTTCTGATTTTTTTCTTTCGTTTAATTGAACAGATGTAATTTCAAGCACAGCTATTATTCCTCCAAGTTTTCATTGTTTATTTCAAAAAATTTAAAAGAGTAGTATTCATAATTCGTGTACTCATTGCAAGAACTGCTTGTTGAGCAAGAGATGCTTCATTCATTCTTCGGACAGCGTCAGTTAAATCAATAGACATGTTATTTGCATATTGGTTCTTTATAGCAGGTATGTCTTTCATATCTAGTCGTTTGTATACAATATCAAGCCTTTCTGTTACAGCTCCCATTTTACTAAGCCCAATTAAAAGAGAGTCAAGACCTTCATCAACACTTCCAAGCACTCTTTCTCCAACATCAGAATAATTATTTTCATACATGGCATCTCTCAAACGAATAAGTGTATTAAAAACAGTATCACTAAAAACCCGCGTTGTTCCCGCTGTGTTATATGGAGGTGCTTGCCCATTTATAATTCCTATATCTTGCAACACGGTACCTTGAACATCAGAGATCCACGCTTGCTCCTTTCCATTTGTTGTTATAACTAAAGCTCCTGTACCCGGATCAAGAGATGCCTGTACATTGCTTATTGAGCTATTAATTTTATTTATGATTGCATATATGCTATCTCCTTGACCAACAGGAATTTCAACATTATTAATAGCAATAGTTGAATCTTGTGCTACTGTAAAATTTTGAGCATCTATTCCTCCTTGTACACGAGTTTCTCCTGACCAAAACAATGCACTCCCCACAAGAGTCTGTGCTACTTTATCATTATCAGATATTTCCACAATATTACTCTCATTATTCCCTTCATATTCCACAGTATTTATAACGCTTTTATTCATTCTATTTGATGCCATGCGAATATCTCTAAACGGAGGAAATTCCGTTCTTGTTCCCCCAAAAATATATTTACCATCAGCATCTTGTGCATTTGCTACACTATGTAGTTCCTCTAATAACTGATCAATTTCAACTGCCATTACTGCTCTGTCTTCTTGGGTATATATTCCATTTGCAGCCTGCACTGCAAGCTCACGAGATCGTTGCATTATTTCTACCGCTTCTCTCACATATCCTTCACTTAATTGTAAGGAATCATACACCTGTCTATTTTGTTTAGAAAATACTTCTTTTCTTATTAACAAAGAAGAATACCGAGTTGCGTGAGACGCCGCAATAGGGTCGTCTCCAAGCTCTTGTACACGTTTTTGTGTCGCAATTTGATTCTGTATTTTATTTAATGTTTTTTCTTTTTCATGAATATTTGTTCTTACATCATTATTTGTTTTATAAAAAGATATTCTTCCTAACATGTTTACCTCTTTGCCTAATTAATATCGACTGCCTTTTTTCTTTCTTAAATACTTTCCAAATATATTACACCATATTAAGCAATGTATCATACGTTGTATTTAAATACGTTAAAAACCTTGCTGCAGCAGAATATGCAGTTTGGAATTTTATCATATCTTGAATTTCTTCATCAAGATTTACTTTTGATGTTTCTGCCCTATCATCTCTCAACTTTTTCATTATGAGCTCCTGAGTTGTTCTGTAAGTTTCAGCTTCTTGGGAACGACTTCCTATAGAAGCAACCGCATCAGAAAAATAACCATCAAATGATTGCACCCCTTGAAACCCTACTTTCCTTGTTCTGATGCTAGCTATTTCAAGTGCTATCTTTCCATTTCCTTTTCCTGCAACTCCATCTTGAGCTATACTTGCAGCAGCAACTTCTCGTGGATCATTCTTAATTGTGGGATTAATAGTTATACTTGCTGCGGGGTCAAGAAAAGGCGCAACCCCATACTTAGTTGTTGCCAAATTATCACCAGCGTTTCCCACAGCCCAATTATATGCACCTGCAGCCCCAGGAGCAGAAAGCATGCCCGCATACCCTGCCAAAAACTCTCCACTATCTTGTAATGTTCTAATAACAAAATCTGGGACTTGTGAATCTAAAGCAGCCGTTGCTTTAACTACAATTCTGTCATCCTGATTGATGGAAGCAACTACTTCTGCCCCACTTGCATTTATTTTATTTATAACATCTTGTACTGTATCTGTAGGATTATAAACAACATCAATAGTTTCTCCCACAATTGGAGAAGGCAATGTTATCGTTCCACCAAACCCTACTTGGTCTTGCATCTGTACAGAATTTGTCCCAGTCATTCTGTATAGCCAGGTTTGATCAAATACACCATCACCGGTAGAATCATAGTTTCCTTGCACATTGAGAACGGCAGGTGTCTCTACAAAAAAACCAATATTTGAGTTTTTATTGAGAGAAACACCTTTTCTGTGAAGTTCATTTGTATTATCCGAAAGTGCAACAACAAAGGTGTTAAGACTTTGTATTTCCCCCCTCACATCTTCATCTCTTGCACGAATAACAGCAGATAATGCTCCCCCCGAAGTATCTATAGCATCTCTTGTATCACTCCATATAACAGTATAAGTGGTAGCATTATTTGCATTTCTAACCACTTCCAACTGTCGTGCATAATCGCCTTGAATAAGTATTTTCCCATTTGTATGAATAAGTAGTTCATCAGGATCTCTTCTATCTACTGTAACATTTAACAATGTGCTTAATTTATCTATAAATAAATCTCGTTTATCTTTTAAATCATTAGCATTATCTCCCAATGCGTCAGCTTGTTTGATTTTATTATTTAAAGTAGCAATATCTTGTGCATATTGATTTATCTGCCCCGTCATTACGACAACTTCTTGATCAAGCATATCTCGTACTTGCAGAAGCTGTTTATATCTATCTCGTATAGCAGACGTAAGTGTTTCTGTTCGTTCTATAAGCACTATTCTTGCCGAAGTTTGGTCAGGAAATAATGAAACCTCTTGCCATCCAGACCAATAATTATCAAGTGCACTTCGAATAGAACTATCTCCCACTTCGTTGTAAATTTCTGAGAGTCTCTGCATATATTCACTTCTTTTTTCCCAAAAGCCTTCCTTATTTGCTTGGAAAACAATTCTATTATCAAGTAATACATTGCGTTGCCTTTGAATATCCGCTATATCAACACCCTGACCTATTTGTCCAGGAGTCTCTGCCCTTCCCATACCTGGTGCATAAAGAGAATATGTAGCCTCTAACATAACTCTTTGACGAGAATATCCTTCTGTATTTATATTACTTATATTGTGTCCTGCCGTGTTAAGGTTTCTTGATTCTGCAAAAAGAGCTCGTTTAGAAATCTCAACTCCACTAAATGTAGAATTCATAATATTCCTCCATGAATATTTTATTTATACATGATGCGATATTAACACAGCATGTTTATGTTCTTTTTGATTACTTCCATCGTCTTTATAGATTTTTTTTTCTTCTGTAAAAACAGCATTAAAAAACTCCTGGTATTCATCAACTATACTTTGAAAATATTGTTCAATACTTTTAATTCTTCTAATCATATATCTATATTTCTTTATACAACTATTTCCTATCTCAATAATGCTATCGTCAAATATATCTCCAAGTCTTTTCTTTATTTGAGTAAGCGAAAGACATTTCTTGGATGTACCAATCCGTTTCGTTATTTTCATTTGAATCACATGAACATCTTCATACACTTTATGTATCATATTTACATAATCGCCCTCTTCCAATATGTACATAGATTTATCTTTTTCTTTTAATTCAAAGATAAGGGCTCTATAATACTTTTGAGCTTCGCATAATACATTATCAAAAGAGATAAGGGATTTTTTTAGTTCTATAATAAGCTGTGACACTTGCTCCATATAAGAAAAATATCGGAGCTTACAGTGTTTATATAAGGTGTTTTTATAAAAATATTATGCACTTTACAATAATATAACTTCAGGGAAAAACACATGAATTAATCCAACAATAACCGTAAGAAGTCCAAATATTGCACTGTTTGCATTTAAAAATGAAATTAATAACGTAATAGTCTTATTCTTCCCTTTATAAGAATATTTTTCCCATGAGCGGAATACGAGTACGCATCCACCTACAATCCCAAATATTGCAGGTATTATATCTCCAATAATGGGAACATTATTGGTTGTTAAAATAAGCAAAAAACCAAGGAATATTGAAAATATTCCTACAATAATTGCCAATCGCTTATTTGTAAATATATCCTTATTAAAGATAAAATAGTATTTAAGCAGATTCCCAAAATATTCATAAGAAAGAAATAACCCACAAAAAACTAGAAATACAACTGAAAAAAAATATATTTGCACCATAATCATATACCTCCAAAAACCATCAACAATCTATAACCTATTATTAATTATAATCAATAGTGATAATAATTGTCAAATAAATTCAAGTAAGAATCTATAAAAAATTAAAATAAAGAATGGGTGTAAGCTGGATTCTGTGTAAGAGTATTATTTATCTATGGCATACATTTCTGTATGTCTATAGCAACCTACCCGCAAATATGAGAATGAGTACTCTTTGCATACATGGTTTTGCTCCGACCAAGGTTTACCTACATTTATCTGTTGCCAGTTAAACGGGTGAGCTCTTACCTCACCATTTCACCCTTATTGTGCATTAACTACACAACGGTATATTTTCTGTTGCACTTTCTCTAGATACAATGTATCCGCCGACATTTCATCGATGGTCTGCTCATTAGGAGTCCAGACTTTCCTCTTCTTTATTTATGGTAAAGAAGCAATACTCACCCATTCTTTATTTTTATAATCTTATAAACACAAGTTATCTTTTTTTTAAAAATCTTCCTCGTTAGCATCTTCACTGCAGTTAGAATCATATGGAGGATTTAAGCTCCCTTCCTCATGTTCAGTATCGCCGTCTCCCTCACCTTCTTCTCTTTCAGCAACAGGCTCAGCACCTTCATCTAGTAAAGCAGCAGGCATATATGAATCAGAACCTAAATCTTCCTTGTCAATAAAATCCCCATAATCTTCTGATTCTAAATCATCTAACTCTATTTCTTCTTCATCTACAATATCTTGCAATCCAGAAACTTCTGTACCACCAGCTTCTTCCAAATCAGAATCCCCGCTGTAATATACTATTTTTGAACAATAAAGACATGTAAGCACTTCTTTTTCTTTACGTACCTCATTTACAAATTGAACTGGAAGAACCATATGGCACCCATAACAAATATTTTTCCTTATAGGAACAATTCCTTCTCCTTCTTTTGAACGAACAATTCGTTCAAATTTAAAAACCAAATTATCATTAAGAGTTGAAGATATGTTTTTTTCTTGCTCTTTAAATTCTCTCAACTGTATTTCCACCTGGAAAATTTGTTTTTTAATACTTTCTTTTGTACTATTAAGTGATTGTTCTTGTTCTTTTAAAAAGTTTTCTGTAGTCTCAAATTCTTCTCTAAAATCAGAAAGAGTTTTTTCTATTGAATTCAAATCCTTTATAAGGATTTGTTCATTATCTCGAGTCTCTTTAATTGCTCTATCTATTTTTTCATAATCACGCTGTGAATTTACTAACCCAATATCTCGTTCATAACGATTTCGTTTTTCTTG
>CBDCGX010000018.1:0-6638 GCA_965216965.1 Spirochaetia bacterium
TGTCACAGATATAACACAAACTAATACTAATAAAAATATAAATATTCTCTATGTGAATTCTAATTATTTTAGCTATTTCTCGTTCCAGCCAGTGCTGAGTTAATGTCACAGATATAACAAACTAATACTAATAAAAATATAAATATTCTCTATGTGCAATCTAATAATTTAGCTATTTCTTGTTCCAACCAGTCCTGAGTTAGTGTCACAGGTATAACACAAACGAATACTAATAAACAAATACTAATTTTCAGAGCTGCATCCGTACAAGTACGCCGGCTACCCGATGCTGGTGAAGACGATCAGGATGGAGACGAACGACGACCAGCTGTTTTCCAAGTCGGCCCCGCTGCTCGTGGCCGCCAGCGAACTCGCCTACCACACGGTCAGCTGCTCGGCTCTCAACGCACAGGAGTTGAGAAGGGAGAACGGAATCCAGGTATCATTTCGTTTGACATCAATAACCAATGTGTTGTGCTAGGATTTCGTTTAAAACATCGAATGCATTCAGTTGCTCTTCACATTAGGTCCTGCAACAAGCGTTTGCCCAGTGCATGAAATACTATATCATATATTGACAACAATGTATTGTGCTAGGATTTCGTTTAAAACATCGAATGAATTCAGTCGCTCTTCACATTAGGTCCTGCAACAAGCGTTTGCCCGGTGTGTGAACGTGCTGAGTCATTCAAGCAAACCGGACGACATGGCCGTCCTCGTGTGTATGAACGTCGCCAAGTGCTACGCCGTGGCTTCGCAGTTCGAGGGGTGTCGGGAGAAGATACAAGAAACATCGGCAATCATCAAAGACCTCTGCCGAATTCTCTATTACAAAGTAAGTACGTTTTTGTATTCAAGATCTCTGTTGAAATTCTCTTTTACAAATTCTCTTTTACAAATTCTCTTTCACAAAGACCTCTGCCGAATTCTCTATTACAAAGTAAGTACGTTTTTGTGTTCAAGATCTCTGTTGAAATTCTCTTTTACAAATTCTCTTTCACAAAGACCTCTGCCGAATTCTATTACAAAGTAAGTACATTTTTGTATTCAAGATCTATGTTGAAATTCTCTTTTACAAATTCTCTTTTACAAAGACCTCTGCCGAATTCTCTATTATAAACTAAGTACGTTTTTGTATTCAAGATCTCTGTTGAAATTCTCTTTTACAAATTCTCTTTCACAAAGACCTCTGCCAAATTCTCTGTTACAAAGTAAGTACGTTTTTGTATTCAAGATCTATGTTGAAATTCTCTTTTACAAATTCTCTTTCACAAAGACCTCTGCCGAATTCTCTATTATAAACTAAGTACGTTTTTGTATTCAAGATCTCTGTTGAAATTCTCTTTTACAAATTCTCTTTCACAAAGATCTCTGCCGAATTCTCTATTACAAAGTAAGTACGTTTTTGTATTCAAGATCTCTGTTGAAATTCTCTTTTACAAAATACCTTTGCCGAATTCTCTATTACAAAATAAGTACATTTTTGTATTCAAGATCTCTGTTGAAATTCTCTTTTACAAAAGACCTCTGCTGAATTCTCTATTACAAAGTAAGTACGTTTTTGTATTCAAGATCTCTGTTGAAATTCTCTTTTACAAAATACCTCTGCCAAATTCTCTATTACAAAGTAAGTACTTTTTTGTATTCAAGATCTCTGTTGAAATTCTCTTTTACAAATTCTCTTTCACAAAGACCTCTGCCGAATTGTCTATTACAAAGTAAGTACGTTTTTGTATTCAAGATCTCTGTTGAAATTCTCTTTTACAAAAGACCTCTGCAAAATTATCTATTACAAAGTAAGTACTTTTTTGTATTCAAGATCTCTGTTGAAATTCTCTTTTACAAATTCTCTTTCACAAAGACCTCTGCCGAATTCTCTATTACAAAGTAAGTACGTTTTTGTATTCAAGATCTCTGTTGAAATTCTCTTTTACAAAAGACCTGCCGAATTCTCTATTACAAAATAAGTACGTTTTTGTATTCAAGATCTCTGTTGAAATTCTCTTTTACAAAAGACCTCTGCCGAATTCTCTATTACAAAGTAAGTACGTTTTTGTATTCAAGATCTCTGTTGAAATTCTCTTTTACAAAAGACCTCTGCCGAATTCTCTATTACAAAGTAAGTACTTTTTTGTATTCAAGATCTCTGTTGAAATTCTCTTTTACAAAGACCTCTGCTGAATTCTCTATTACAAAGTAAGTACGTTTTTGATTCAAGATCTCTGTTGAAATTCTCTTTTACAAAAGACCTCTGCCGAATTCTCTATTACAAAGTAAGTACGTTTTTGTATTCAAGATCTCTGTTGAAATTCTTTTACAAAGACCTCTGCCAAATTCTCTATTACAAAGTAAGTACATTTTTGTATTCAAGATCTCTGTTGAAATTCTCTTTTACAAAGATCTCTGTCAAATTTCTCTTTTATAAAGATCTGTGCCGAATTTTCTATTATAAAGTAAGTACGTTTTTGTATTCAAGATCTCTGTTGAAATTCTCTTTTACAAAGATCTGTGCCTAATTCTGTATTATAAAGTAAGTACGTTTTTGTATTCAAGATCTCTGTTGAAATTCTCTTTTACAAAGATCTGTGCCGAATTCTCTATTACAAAGTAAGTATGTTTTTGTATTCAAGATCTCTGTTGAAATTCTCTTTTACAAAAGACCTCTGCCGAATTCTCTATTATAAAGTAAGTACGTTTTTGTATTCAAGATCTCTGTTGAAATTCTCTTTTACAAAAGATCTGTGCCGAATTCTCTATTATAAAGTAAGTACTTTTTTGTATCCAAGATCTTCTTGCTGCAGAACAGTCATGTAAATAAATAATAGCTATAGCTGTTTTACTTATAATTGAAAGTGCTCCTGTTTTAACAGAACCTGGCCAACCTGTGCTGTGTGGTGTGTGACAGCGTAGGCAAGTTCTGTGTCGACTTCTGGCTGCAGACGAACCTGCACCAGGCCGGCGTTCTCTGGCATCTGCTCATCTACCTCTTCAACTACGACTACACGCTCGAGGAGGGAGGAGTCGAGAAAAGCGGCAACACTAATCAACAGGTGCGTTGCTTTCAACTTCGACCCCCAGTAATGTACGAGCGAGATTAGTAGCGATTAGTGGCAGTCTTCCTACTAGCTGTACATAAAATGTGTTGAGTGCGTCGTTAAATAAAACATTTCTCTCTCTTACTAGCTGTACAGAAATAAAAATATTTTAGTAAAAAAATTAATTGGTGTTTAATAGCCATGAGTGGCATCTTCCTACTAGCTGTACATAAAATGTGTTGAGTGTGTCGTTAAATAAAACATTTCTCTCTCTCTCTCTCTCCTACTAGCTGTACAGAAAAAAATTATATTTAGTAAAAAAAATAATTGGTGTTTAATAGCCATGAGTGGCATCTTCCTACTAGCTGTACATAAAATGTGTTGAGTGTGTCGTTAAATAAAACATTTCTCTCTCTCTCTCTCTCCTACTAGCTGTACAGAAAAAATGAGTGGCATCTTCCTACTAGCTGTACAGAAATATTTTTTTAATTAAAAATGAATTGCTGTTTAATAGCCATGAGTGGCATTTTAGCTGTACAGAAATATTTTTTTTTAATTAAAAATGAATTGGTGTTTAATAGTCATGAGTGGCATCTTCCTACTAGCTGTACAGAAATATTTTTTTTAAATTAAAAATTAATTGGTGTTTAATAGCCATGAGTGGCATCTTCCTACTAGCTGTACAGAAATATTTTTTTTTAATTAAAAATGAATTGGTGTTTAATAGTCATGAGTGGCATCTTCCTACTAGCTGGGAGCGAGATGTAGCTCTGTGGTAAGAATGTTCGCTCATGGTGCGATGGGTCGTCGGAGCTATTTCTCGTTCCAGCCAGTTCTCCATGAACAAAGGCTGTGGTATCTGCTATCCTGTTTATGGGATGTTGTATCTAAAAGAACCCTTGCTGCTAACCGGAAGGAGTAGCCCATGTGGTGGTAGTGGGTTTTCTCTCTTACTATCTGAATGCCATAAAACTATATAATTTATTAATTTTTTATGTGGTTTTATAACTCTTTTTTTGTTTCCAGGAAGTTGCCAATGAGCTTGCGAGACTCAGTGTGTGGGCGTGTGCCCGACTGGGCGGTTACTATGACAACAGCAGTCCACAAACTACTCCAGACAACCCAGCTGTAAAGAAGTCTTTAATGGCGATATTGACGCCTTATTTGTCACAGAAATTATCCAATGAAAACACAGCTGAGGTATTTAAGTTTTATCCATTGATGTTCTGTATTTCTACGTGTAAAAATCATGGGAAAAGTGTTCCACAGCTGGTGTAACAAAGACCATGGTATGTGCTATTCTGTCTGTGGGATGGTGCATATAAAAGACTCCTTGCTGCTAATCGAAAAGAGTAGCCCATATAGTGGTTGGAGTGGGTTTACTATCTCCTATCTGAATTGTCAGTTATCATTATGTCTAACACCATATAGCCGTATTAAAATGTGTTCAGTGCGTCATTAAATAAAACATTTCCTTCCTTCCTTCCAAAAGGGCGAAAACTCCTTGATTTTAATATTGTTTATTGATTTGATGTTGTAGAGAGTTTAATATACTTCCAGTTGTTGAAACTGCTGAACAGCAATACAGAGAACCCCTACTGATATGGTACAGATGAAAACCTCGCATGTAGCAAAAGGACGAAAACTCACTTGGTTTTAATATTGTTTATTGATTTGATGTTGTAGAGAGTTTAATATACTTCCAGTTGTTGAAACTGCTGAACAGCAATACAGAGAACCACTACCTGATATGGGACATGTGAAAACCTCGCATGTAGCAAAAGGGCGAAAACTCACATGGTTTTAATATTGTTTATTGATTTGATGTTGTAGAGAGTTTAATATACTTCCAGTTGTTGAAACTGCTGAACAGCAATACCGAGAACCCCTACCTGATTTGGGACAATGCCACACGCGCCCAGCTCATGGAGTACCTTCTAGACCAGCAGCAGAAGATGATCAAAACGGTAAATATGTTTTAACACACTTGTCTTACTACACTTGTCTTACATCTTTATTGTTAAGTCAGAGTTGTAGCTCCATGGTAGAGCGGTGGCTCATTGCACGATGAGTCGTCAGATCGAGCCCTCATGGTAGACACATTGAGCTTCTTTTCCTTTTTTTTAGCCAGTGCTCCACAACTGGTGTTACAGAGGCTTTGATGTACTATCCTGTCAGTGGGATGGTGCATATAAAAGAACCCTTGCTGCTAGTCGTAAAGAGTAGCCCATGAGGCGGCAGCAGGTTTCCTATCTCGCTATCTGAATGGTCCTTTACCATATGTCTGACGCCATATAACCGTAAAATAAAATGTGTTGAGTGCGTCGTTAAATAAAAACATTTCCTTCCTTCCTTTATGGTAGAGTGGCGGTTCATTGTACGATGAATCGTTGGATAGATTTTTTTTTTTTTCAGCCAGTGCTCCACAACTGGTCTAACAAAGGCTTTGATATGTACTATCCTGTCTGTGGGATGGTGCACATAAAAGAACCCTTGCAGCTAATTGGAAAGAGTAGACCATGAATTGTGGCAGTGGGTTTCCTCTCTGAAAGGTCCGATGACATATAGCTGTAAATAATATGTGTTGAGTGTGTCATTAAATAAAATATTTTCTTCCTTCCTTTACAAGCAAATAAATAAATAATGTTTTCTTTTCTTAAAGGGAGAATGCGATGAATCATATGGTGCTGAGTTTGTGTTTGAGATCCATGCCAAGGAGCTCATAGTAGGAGAAATATTTGTGCGCATTTACAACGAACAACCAACATTTCCACTGGAGGTACTGTTTTTATGTTGTAAAGTTGACACATTTCTGAATGCAGATCTTATTAGAAATAGTCATTTTAATGGAATAAAATTTTAGAAATGGTTATTTTAATGAAATAAAATTTTAGAAATAGTTATTTTAATGGAATAAAATTTTAGAAATGGTTATTTTAATGAAATAAAAAAATGTGAAATAATTATTTTAATGAAATAAAATTTTAGAAAGTTATTTTAATGAAATAAAATTTTAGAAATGGTTATTTTAATGAAATAAAATTTTAGAAATAGTTATTTTAATGGAATAAAATTTTAGAAATGGTTATTTTAATAAAATAAAGTTACGAAATAGTTATTTTAATGAATTTTGTTTTTAGCAGTAGTTATTTTAGTGAAATAAAATATTTTACAAATAATTATTTTAATGAAATAGTTATTTTAATGAAGTAAAATTGTAGAATTTTTTTATTTTAATGATATAAAGTTTTAGAAATAGTTATATCATTTCAATAAAATTTTAGAAATAGTTCTTGGGCCTAGAAATATAGTTTATATATTTGTAAGTTTTCATCTGCTGGGGTGTCGTTAAACATTCATTCATTGCATTGTATAATCTTTACATTATAAAGTAGAAATATGTTATAATCCATTGTTTATTCTTTGTTAGCAAATCCATGAATCCCTTGATACAAAAAATTAATGTACCTTTTTTCAGAACCCTAAGGGCTTTACGATTGATTTGCTGGATTATCTTGGATCTCAGGCGCAAGTAAGTGGAATATTTTCAGTTAAATTTAGGGATTTTAAACTAAATATTAATTCTGGCTTCGAACCCAAACT
>CBDCGX010000019.1:0-27960 GCA_965216965.1 Spirochaetia bacterium
TGCGACCAAAATATGAAAGTGTAAAAAGATCACAAGATTTTTTTTGGGGGATTTTAATTGTATTACATACAACAAGGATAAAAAAATATTTTGAATTTACTTTTGATTATAAAAAACTTTCTATTAACACAAAACTGGGGAGTTATCCATCTACGTGGTGTGCATGTACATATGGCGATGTCCGTTATTGCAATGTGAAAAATGAAAATAATTATTGGGAGACGCAAAAGATAAATGTTACTAAAGAACTTAGGATTTTGTTTGATATGCATAATATTAAATATAAAACAGGAGAAGATTTAAAAAAACAAATTGTTGATCTGGAAGAGGTAAAATTCTATAAAAAATTGTATTGGTTGTTTAGTATAACTTTAAAGTTGCGTCATAGCAAAATAAAGAGCAGTGAAGATTTTATACTTTCTCCAATTGCTAATAAGAATGGTGATTTCTTTAGAAGTAATGATAAAAATAATGTAAGTATGCCTAAAGATGCCGATGCTAATGGGGCGTACCATATTGCACTAAAGGGATTATGGGTAATTGAACAGCTTAACAAAGATCCAGAAAAACCAAAATTAGCAATGAGTAACGAAGAGTGGTTTAGTTTTATTACAGAATTACGACGGAACAAAAGGAATGGTTGAATCTTATTTACTTATTTCTTATTTAAATGATTTTATTTTCTGTCCGCGTTCAATTTATTTTCACATACTCTATGGTGGGTCTCAGGAGGATATTTATAAAGATATACCACAAACAAAAGGAAGGCTTGCACATAAAGCAATTGATGAGAGGAAGTATAGTACTTTGTCAACAGTATATCAAGGGATGGATGTTTACTCACAGCGATATTGTCTCGGAGGAAAAAATCGATATTTATGATTCTAAACAAAAAGTTCTAATAGAGCGTAAACGAAAAATCACTACTATTTATGATGGATATATTTTGCAACTTTATGCACAGTATCATGCTTTAACTGAAATGGGGTATTTTGTAAAAGAAATACGCCTCTACAGCCTTGTTGATAATAAAACATATCCAATAGCACTTCCAGAAGATGATAATAACCATCAGGAAATGTTTGAACATACACTTCAAGCTATACGGGATTTTCAATTAGAAGATTTCTTTCACTCAAAAATCCTGTAAAATGTAATAGTTGTATTTATAAAACATTGTGTGATATAGCAGCATGTTAAGTTTACCAGATTTTAAAAGTCGACAAATTGTTTTTGCATTTTTGAGTAGGGGTGAAAAGTTTAAGCTTTCGGAATGATAATTTAATTATTAAAGAAGATGAGGGGAAGATTCGTTATCAAGTAAGTTGTCATCGTCTCTTTGCACTTCTTATTGTGGGGCATGCTACCATTACAAGTGGACTTCTGCAACGTGCAAAGAAATTTGGGTTTTCAATTCAACTTTTGACTCATGGACTCCGAACATATGGTGGATGGTATGGAGCTGTTGAAGGCAATACGTTACTACGTAGCAAACAATATAATTATGATGAGGTTGCATTAGCAAACTATATTATAATTCAAAAAATTGAAAGGCAAATATTAATTTTAAAGAAAAGACGTAAAAAAAAACTGTGATTTAAAAAGAAAAGATTAAGATGCTTGAAAATCATCGATCAAAGATTGAAGGATATAATCTTGAATTTTCGGTATTGCTTGGCGTAGAAGGAAGTGCATCAAGGATTTATTTTAAAGCTTTTTTTGAAGAATTTGGATGGAGATCTCGTTGTCCTAGAGCAAAACAAGATAGATTAAACCTCTTGTTGGATATTGGATATTCGCAACTTTTTTATTTTATTGAAACATTATTGCATCTTTATGGATTTGATGTTTATAAGGGAGTGTATCATCAGACATTTTATCAACGGAAATCATTGGTATGCGATTTTAGTCGAACCTTTTAGAACTTTAATAGATGCAAAAACTTTATAAAGCATTGCGTTTAGGGCAAATTAATGAAGATGATTTTGAAAAAATAAATGGGCAATATCGCATTTTTGGAAAAAAATCTCAACCTTATGTAACGTTATTTTTAGAGGAGCTTATGAAATATAAGGAAGAGATTTTTTCTTATATTCAGAAATATTACCGATCTTTTATGCGTGATTTCCCTGTTATAAAATACCCAAAGTTTTTAAGTGAAACATGATTTTAGTTTCTTATGATATTAGTAATAATAAAATCCGTACTCGATTCTCAAAGTTTTTTAGAGAAATATGGATATCGGATTCAATATTCATTATTTGAGATAAGAAATAGCAAAAGGTTATTGAATATTATTAAACTTGAGATTGAAGGTCGCTTTGCAAAGAAATTTGGACAAAGCGATTCAATAATAGTTTTTGATTTGAGTGCACAATGCTATATAACAAAATATGGATATGCAAAAAATGAAGATAGCGATTTAGTTGTTTTATAGTAATGGAATTTTTTATTAGAAATACTTGATTATTTTATAGAAAACAACTACTATTTTTAATAGTGGTATTATTTTTTAGTGAGAATAATGATTTGCAAACCTTAGTCTTAATTGAGGAAAACTGTAAGAAACCTTCTTTTTTGGATGTTTTTTACACTAAAATTCTCTATAAAGCATATAAACGGACTGTTTTTGCAAAATAACTCTCTAAAGGACCATATAAATTTCTACTATTGTAGATTTGAAAAACATTTTCATTATCAAAAAACTCTAAAGGACCATATAAATTTCTACTATTGTAGATTGCTGTGCCCAGTTACAGATTGGACCCTCTAAAGGACCATATAAATTTCTACTATTGTAGATGTTAGAAGCAATAAATTTATTGCATATTCTCTAAAGGACCATATAAATTTCTACTATTGTAGATAACCCCAATCATAAGCTGTTCAAGAATCTCTAAAGGACCATATAAAATTTCTACTATTGTAGATCATCTTCGTACAATTTATTTTCTTTCCTCTAAAGGACCATATAAATTTCTACTATTGTAGATCCTACGATAAGTGTTGATGAGGCTAGCTCTAAAGGACCATATAAATTTCTACTATTGTAGATTGCGGTCCTTTTTTTCAGCTTGATTTTTCAATTCTCTAAAGGACCATATAAATTTCTACTATTGTAGATTTCCAACGCGCCAAGAATCCATATCATTCCCATCTCTAAAGGACCATATAAATTTCTACTATTGTAGATCTGCACCAAATCCATGAATTCTCAGTTTCGTCTCTAAAGGACCATATAAATTTCTACTATTGTAGATTAAGCCCGCTTTTTCTAACTCAAAATCTCTAAAGGACCATATAAATTTCTACTATTGTAGATTAAGCGTGGCGAGACCCGCACCGAGTTCTCTAAAGGACCATATAAATTTCTACTATTGTAGATATGAAATAGAAAATATTAAAATTGATACTCTAAAGGACCATATAAATTTCTACTATTGTAGATTAGGAGAAATTTTCAACAATTATATACTCTAAAGGACCATATAAATTTCTACTATTGTAGATCAGAGTTATTTGAGTGTGCAAGAAGTCTCTAAAGGACCATATAAATTTCTACTATTGTAGATTTGGAGGGGCTGTATGTTTCATATGCACTCTAAAGGACCATATAAATTTCTACTATTGTAGATGGAAATTCGGGGAAATCACTATAATTATATGATTCTCTAAAGGACCATATAAATTTCTACTATTGTAGATGGCATATAAATTTGATCATGAAATGTCTTTTCTCTAAAGGACCATATAAATTTCTACTATTGTAGATTATGGCCCAATTTCTATAATGTAGATGTCTTCCCTCTAAAGGACCATATAAATTTCTACTATTGTAGATTGGGGTGCGATGTGGCGGGAACAATAACTCTAAAGGACCATATAAATTTCTACTATTGTAGATATATATGGTGGGGACGCGCAAAAAAATAAACTCTAAAGGACCATATAAATTTCTACTATTGTAGATGATAGGTTTTATGGACGCGGAGACAGCAGCTCTAAAGGACCATATAAAATTTCTACTATTGTAGATCAAGAGTGAATGGAGTCTCGAATGATCTCTAAAGGACCATATAAATTTCTACTATTGTAGATGGACGAGTTATATTGTTGATGTATTGCTCTAAAGGACCATATAAATTTCTACTATTGTAGATTAGGAGAAATTTTTAATAATTATATAGGCTCTAAAGGACCATATAAATTTCTACTATTGTAGATTAGGAGAAATTTTTTAATAATTATATAGGCTCTAAAGGACCATATAAATTTCTACTATTGTAGATATTTATATATTCAGAAGTGTAGCTTTCTCTAAAGGACCATATAAATTTCTACTATTGTAGATTAGGAGAAATTTTTAACAATTATATAGGGCTCTAAAGGACCATATAAATTTCTACTATTGTAGATTTTGTTTTAATTTCAATTTTCAATTTCTCTAAAGGACCATATAAATTTCTACTATTGTAGATATATGGGATTCCTATATCTGAATCTATCTCTAAAGGACCATATAAATTTCTACTATTGTAGATCAGATTCATATTCAAATACAATTGAGTCTCTAAAGGACCATATAAATTTCTACTATTGTAGATTATAAATTTAACGGGATTATACATCCCGCTCTAAAGGACCATATAAATTTCTACTATTGTAGATGGTCTTATTTCATCTGATATTTTATCCTCTAAAGGACCATATAAATTTCTACTATTGTAGATCCAGCAAAAAAAAATTCATAATGCTAAACTCTAAAGGACCATATAAATTTCTACTATTGTAGATATTGTCAAAAAAATGCAGTTAATGTTCCTCTAAAGGACCATATAAATTTTCTACTATTGTAGATATTAGAGGCTGCTCGATATAAGAAGTCCTCTAAAAAAAAATTCATAATGCTAAACTCTAAAGGACCATATAAATTTCTACTATTGTAGATATTAGAAGAAACATAACAAGAAACAATCCATCTCTAAAGGACCATATAAATTTCTACTATTGTAGATAATTTGGGAATTATTAAGTTCTCCGGCTCTAAAGGACCATATAAATTTCTACTGTTGTAGATTTTGCTTATTTTAGATACTGTATACACTAAGAAAATGGAAATTGTTGTGGACACATAGTTGTAGATTTTGCTTATTTTAGATACTGTATACACCTCTAAAGGAGCATATAAATTTCTACTGTTGTAGATTCAATAGTGTTGTAGGGGGATTCCTCTAACAGGACCATATAAATTTTTATTTAAAAAGAAAGATCTTTTATATTTTGTATTAATTAAAGGGATATTATTGTATTTTTATCAAAAAATAGAATTCTTGAATTATAAAAACATTGACAAGGGTTATGATAACTAGATATAATTTAACACAATTATTTATATAAAATACTTGTTTTATGAATGAGATGTTGATACTATTATTATATGTATATAAATAATATATGAAAAGTAAGTTATTTGTAGCTTTTTAGGAGGAAATATGATGAAAACTATGAAAAATGTTTTTTATGTAGGAGCATTGCTACTAGTATTGGTAGGGATTTTAAGTTTGGTAGCATGCCAGGTAGATAATGTAAATGGGAGTAATGCTAGTGGTGCAGGCGGTGGTGCAGGCGGTGGTGCAGGCGGTGGTGCAGGCGGTGGTGCAGGCGGTGGTGCAGGCGGTGGTGCAGGCGGTGGTGCAGGCGGTGGTGCAGGCGGTGGTGCAGGCGGTGGTAGCATAAGTGGAGATTTAACATTTCTATCTAATTATGCAACTGTGGTACAGCCGGGTACAAATGCTTCCCCCACATCAAAGGAAATACTCATTCAAGAGTTTTCGCCACAAGGCAGCTTT
This sequence comes from Spirochaetia bacterium, assembly GCA_965216965.1. Classification (GTDB taxonomy): domain Bacteria; phylum Spirochaetota; class Spirochaetia; order WTKD01; genus CBDAKK01. The sequence continues at coordinate 5,850 of CBDCGX010000019.1, forward strand.
AATCTTGCTGATTTTATAGTAAGAGTGGTAGCAAAGGATAGAAAAATACAAACGGCTATTACCAATACAAAAGACAGTGCAACAGGAATAGTAATATTACAAATACCATCTACAATAGAGATAGGAGAATATTTTCTTGTGTTTACGCCTATAAACAGCAACGGAGAAAAAGATAAGGCAATTCAAGTTTTTATAGGAAATGAAAATGGAGCAAAGGGAATTGTTATTGATGCTGCAAAAAAAATCTTTGTTGTATATGATTATAGTTCGGATGTAACCAGTATTGATGCTGATGAATATAGCACAGAATTATTTGTATCGATAACTTTTCCTGATACTGTTACAACGATAGGGGATAATGCATTTAGAGATAGCCCATTAACAGGATTAACGCTAAGCAACGCTCTTACATCAATAGGAGTGAATGCATTTCAAAGAAGTGTGTTGCCAAGTCTCACTATCCCTGCCAGTGTTGAAACGATAGGAAATAATGCATTTAAAAATAGTCCATTAGGTTTAGGTCTTACTATGGAAGACGATTCTGAAATAACACAAGGACGTACTACTGCAAAGACAACGATAGGTGATTTTGCTTTTGCTGGTGCTACTGAATTAACAAGTTTGACTATATCCAATACTGTTGTAGCAATAAGAAATAGTGCTTTTAGAAACAGTAATTTGAGCAGTCTTACTTTAGGAGCTAATGTTAAAACGATAGATGATTTTGCTTTTTTTAATACTACTAGATTAACAAGTTTGATTATACCTAACCTTGTTGTCTCAATAGGGATTGCTTCTTTTGGTAAGAGTTTATTAACAACACTTACTTTAGGAAACTCTGTTAAAACGATAGGACATGCTGCTTTTTTGGGTAGTCGATTAACAGCTCTTACTATACCTGACTCTGTTACTACTATAAGTGGCAACGTTTTTATGCACTCAAAATTTTCTCCTAAAAGTGTGAGTATCTCAAAAGCATTATTTGATAGTTTAGGAAGTAGGGTGAGCGAAATATTTGGTAATTCTAGGAATGTGCTGGTACGTACGGCAAGGTAGTTAATGTTCTAAAAATGCAAATAAAAGGGATGCAGGACGTACCTGTATCCCTTTTTAAAACTATAAAGATATTGATAAAGATATGATAACTAGATATAATTTAACACAATTATTTATATAAAATACTTGTTTTATGAATGAGATGTTGATATTATATTAAATATATATAAATAATATATGAAAAATAATATATGAAAAGTAAGTTATTTATAGCTTTTTAGGTTCCTCCTTAATGATTATATAATTACAGTCTAAAGGAGCATATAAATTTCTACTGTTGTAGATTCAATAGTGTTGTAGGGGGATTCCTCTAACAGGACCATATAAATTTTTATTTTAAAAGAAAGATCTTTTATATTTTGTATTAATTAAAAGGGATATTATTGTATTTTTATCAAAAAATAGAATTCTTGAATTATAAAAACATTGACAAGGGTTATGATAACTAGATGTAATTTAACACAATTATTTATATAAAATACTTGTTTTATGAATGAGATGTTGATACTATATTATATGTATATAAATAATATATGAAAAGTAAGTTATTTGTAGCTTTTTAGGAGGAAATATGATGAAAACTATGAAAAATGTTTTTTATGTAGGAGCATTGCTACTAGTATTGGTAGGAATTTTAAGTTTGGTAGCATGCCAGGTAGATAATGTAAATGGGAGTAATGCTAGTGGTGAAGGCGGTGGTGCAGGCGGTGGTAGCATAAGTGGAGATTTAACATTTCTATCTAATTATGCAACTGTGGTACAGCCGGGTACAAATGCTTCCCCCACATCAAAGGAAATACTCATTCAAGAGTTTTCGCCACAAGGCAGCTTTAATCTTGCTGATTTTATAGTAAGAGTGGTAGCAAAGGATAGAAAAATACAAACGGCTATTACCAATACAAAAGACAGTGCAACAGGAATAGTAATATTACAAATACCATCTACAATAGAGATAGGAGAATATTTTCTTGTGTTTACGCCTATAAACAGCAACGGAGAAAAAGATAAGGTAATTCAAGTTTTTATAGGAAATGAAAATGGAGCAAAGGGAATTGTTATTGATGCTGCAAAAAAAATCTTTGTTGTATATGATTATAGTTCGGATGTAACCAGTATTGATGCTGATGAATATAGCACAGAATTATTTGTATCGATAACTTTTCCTGATACTGTTACAACGATAGGGGATAATGCATTTAGAGATAGCCCATTAACAGGATTGACGCTAAGTAACGCTCTTACATCAATAGGAGTGGGAGCATTTCAAAGCAGTCAGCTCGCGGGAGATATTGTTATCCCTGATACTGTTACAACGATAGGGGATAATGCATTTAGAGATAGCCCATTAACAGGATTGACGCTAAGCAACGCTCTTACATCAATAGGAGTGGGAGCATTTCAAAGCAGTCAGCTCGCGGGAGATATTGTTATGCCCGACACTGTTACAACGATAGGGGATAATGCATTTAGAGATAGCCCATTAACAGGATTGACGCTAAGCAACGCTCTTACATCAATAGGAGTGGGAGCATTTCAAAGCAGTCAGCTCGTGGGAGATATTGTTATACCCGATACTGTTATAACGATAGGGGATAATGCATTTAGAGATAGCCCATTAACAGGATTGACGCTAAGCAACGCTCTTACATCAATAGGAGTGGGAGCATTTCAAAGCAGTCAGCTCGTGGGAGATATTGTTATACCCGATACTGTTATAACGATAGGGGATAATGCATTTAGAGATAGCCCATTAACAGGATTGACGCTAAGCAACGCTCTTACATCAATAGGAGCAAGTGCATTTCAAAGCAGTCAGCTCGCGGGAGATATTGTTATGCCCGACACTGTTACAACGATAGGGGATAGTGCATTTAGAGATAGCCCATTAACAGGATTGACGCTAAGCAACGCTCTTACATCAATAGGAGCAAGTGCATTTCAAAGAAGTCAGCTCGCGGGAGATATTGTTATGCCCGATACTGTTACAACGATAGGGGATAATGCATTTAGAGATAGCCCATTAACAGGATTGACGCTAAGCAACGCTCTTACATCAATAGGAGTGAATGCATTTCAAAGAAGTGTGTTGCCAAGTCTCACTATCCCTGCCAGTGTTGAAACGATAGGAAATAATGCATTTAAAAATAGTCCATTAGGTTTAGGTCTTACTATGGAAGACGATTCTGAAATAACACAAGGACGTACTACTGCAAAGACAACGATAGGTGATTTTGCTTTTGCTGGTGCTACTGAATTAACAAGTTTGACTATATCCAATACTGTTGTAGCAATAGGAAATAGTGCTTTTAGAAATAGTAATTTGAGCAGTCTTACTTTAGGAGCTAATGTTAAAACGATAGATGATTTTGCTTTTTTTAATACTACTAGATTAACAAGTTTGATTATACCTAACCTTGTTGTCTCAATAGGGATTGCTTCTTTTGGTAAGAGTTTATTAACAACACTTACTTTAGGCAACTCTGTTAAAACGATAGGACAGACTGCTTTTTTTCAGAGTCGATTAACAGCTCTTACTATACCTGACTCTGTTACTACTATAAGTGGCAACGTTTTTACGCACTCAAAATTTTCTCCTAAAAGTGTGAGTATCTCAAAAGCATTATTTGATAGTTTAGGAAGTAGGGTGAGCGAAATATTTGGTAATTCTAGGAATGTGCTGGTACGTACGGCAAGGTAGTTAATGTTCTAAAAATGCAAATAAAAGGGATGCAGGACGTACCTGTATCCCTTTTTAAAACTATAAAGATATTGATAAAGATATGATAATTAGATACAATTTAACCTAATTATTTATATAAAATGATTGTTTTATGAATAAAATTGCTGATATATAAAATAATATGAGGAGATAGTGCTTTTAGAAGTAGTCCATTAGGTCTAGTCTTAATTATGGATGACAATCTTGAAATAACCAAAGGAAATACTACTGCAAGCATAGTGATAGGTGATTCTGTTTTTGCTGGTGCTACTGAAATTAACAAGTTTGACTATCCTAATACTGTTGTAGTGATAAAACATGACACTTTTATCCGTTCTGACAAGTTGACTAGTCTTAACTTTAGGAGCAAATGTTACAATAATAGGTGCTTTTGCTTTTTTGAGTACTACTAGATTAACAAGTTTGATTATACCTGACCTTTTGTTGTCTCAATAGGGAAGTCTTCTTTTGGCAATAGTCTATTAACAACACTTTCTTTAGGGAATTCTTTAAAGCGATAGATAATTATGCTTTTTCAAGCCAGAGTTTACAAACTATTACTATACCAGATTCTATTCAGACAATAGCAAGGAATTCTTTTGGTACTGAAGATCTATGTTTTCACCAGATTGAAATTCTAAATATCTCTCAAGCTGCATATGATTAATTAGGAGGAAAGTCAATGGTAGAAGCAATATTTGAAACTTCCCCTCCTAATACACATAATATACAATTTAAAGTATGGAATAAGTGTGTGTTTATAAGTATGTACAAAAGGGCAGGAGTTTTCTTGCTCTTTTGTGATTGAAATAGATTTATATATCTTATAAAGTCATTAAACTAATTTCTATTAAGGACTGTGTTTCTTATAAAATGTATTTTCTATTTCTTTTGATCGATGCACATCTGCACGAAGCCATGTAAGCAATATTTCTTGTTTTTCTTTTTCTGAAAGTTTTGTTTTACAATGTAATTTTTTTAGTTGAGGAACAAGTTGAGAAAGAACTATTGCCACAGATACTGAGATATTAAAACTTTCTACAAAACCATACATTGGAATAGAGATGATTTCATCGGCATATTCTATTGCTTCGTTACTTAATCCGTTTAATTCGCTTCCAAAAGATATTATTATTGGATTTTTTTCAATGGTTATAGTATCAAGAGGTTTTGCATTTTTCTTTACTGCAGTTGCAAATATTCTATATCCTTTTTTTCGCAAGAGAGAATATATTTCTTTTGTTGGAGTATTAGCATATACATTAATAGTAAGCCATTTTGAGCTTCCAAGTGATACTTCTTGATTAGGAGTAAATGTATTTGAATGAGGAATAACATGAACATCTTGGATACCAAAAGCCTCGCATGATCTTAGCACTGCACTTGCATTATGAGGCTGATAGATGTCTTCTAAGAGTATTGATATATGGCGAGTTCTCATAGCGAGTACATTGTGCATTTTTTCTAGACGTTCTGAGGTTATAAACTGACTCAACGCGTGTATTGTATCTTTGAGGGTTGAGGGGCTCTTATAGAGAGTGCTTTTTTTAATATCGGTACACATATTATATATAATAATATATTACAATATATTTATATTAATTCCTAGGGGGGTATTATAGAGTTATGAAAGATAAGAAAAATAAAATTGTAAAAGGGAAAGTCTCTCATTGGAAGTCCATGAAACAGTTTGCTTTTTGTACGCAAGAAGACATCTATTATATAGATATTTCTCATAATGAGGTCTTGCCTAGAGATGAGCTTTATGCCATCGTGGGCAGATCAAAAAGAAGAAATCTTGTGAAGAGTGCACATGAAATAGTGTCAGAATGGAAGCGTTTCATGCCTTTTTGCCAGTATCATGGTATATGTGGCGGATGTTCTTTGCAATATCTCGATTATAAATCTCAGCTTATGCTTAAAGAAAAACTAGTAAAAGAACTTCTTAGTTCCTATGAAGAAGTGCAACATGATGAAATGGGTGGTATTATTGGATGTAAAGATACTGTCTATTATAGAAATAGAGTTGATTATACTTTTGGTGCTGTAAGATGGCTTAATTATGAAAATATTAAAAATAGAGAATTAGAAACTACTAAAAGTACTGAAATTGATATGCGGGGGGCAGGGTTTCATGTTAAGGGGAAATATGATAAGGTAATTCATCTTACACATTGTTTTTTGCATCATAGTAATGGAATACGAAAATGTATTCATAACTGGGCTGTTCAGAACAATATACAGTATTATAATGCTCGTGAAAAAACTGGGTTTTTACGAATGTGTACAGTCCGCACTTCTTTAACTAATGAAATAATGGTTATTATTCACATTGCTTATGAGGATGAGATAATATATGATCTATGCACATCTCTGCGTAATATGCACCCTGAAATTAGCTCACTGTATGTAGTTGTTAATAGTGGAGATAACGATACAGTACAAAACCTACCTCATAAGCATGTATTTGGAGCTCAGTGTATTATAGAACGATGTGGCCATTTACAACTTAGGATTTATCCAAAAGTGTTTTATCAAACAAATTCTGTGCAGGCAGAGTGTCTGTATTCTACTATTGCACATATGGCAGAATTCAAAGACGATGATGTAATACTTGATCTTTACTGTGGAATAGGAAGCATAGGATTATACCTTGCAAAATATGTAAAAAATGTTGTAGGAATAGATATTCTAGAAGAATCTATCAATAATGCTATAGAGAATGCAAGCCATAATGGTATAAAAAATGCTATTTTTTTTGCAGTGGCAAGTGAACATGCCTTTAATACCTCCAAATATTCTAATGCTTCAAAGTTAAGAAAAGCATTGGACGATGCAAGTATTGTAATAGTAGACCCACCGCGAGTAGGACTTCACAAAAAAGTGAAAGAGTATCTTTGTGAGAGCATGGTAGAGAAAATAATCTATACAAGTTGTAATCCTCATACATTAGCACACGATATAGCTGATATGAACTCTGTGTATAGAGTCAATAAATGGAAAGCGGTAGACATGTTTCCCCAAACGATGCATATAGAGACTGTTGTTCAATTATTACGACGTTAGAATCTATTATATGGAAAGTTTGTCTTGTTAGTTAACTAAAGAGTTTTTTTTGAAAAGGAGGATAGATATTGTATTTCTTTGATAAATTCTTCTACGCTTTCAAAATTTCGATATACCGAACAAAATCGAAGGTAGGCTACGGTATCTATATTTTGTAGGTGTGCAATTACTATATCGCCAAGTTCTGATGATAGAATTTCTTGTGGATTACGTTTTGATGCAGATATTTGTACTTCTTCTTCTATTTCATCAAGCATGTTTTCAATTGCTTCAAGTGATATGGGACGTTTTCTTACTGCAGTAAGAATGCCCTTTTTAAGTTTTTTTCTGCTAAAATCGTCTCGAGAATTATCTTTTTTTACTACCTTTAGTGGATTGTTTTCTATCCTCTCATATGATGTAAACCTATATCCACAACTGAGGCACATGCGTCGCCTTCGTACGGTAGCACCATTCCCTAAAATACGAGTCTCTAATACTTTGTCGTTATCTTTCTTACAATGAATACAGTGCATGGATTATACTATAGTTTTTGTTTGTGGTGGTATTCATTTCATTTTTTCTTATTCTGTTGAAAGGTACATAATTCTTTGACGATAGATGCAACTCTTGGAGAATAATGTGTATCTATTTCTTTTGTGTGTAATCCATCAAGCTCGTGGCTAAGGTAGTGTATCCAAGTATCTTTTTCTGGAGAATCTATTATTATTTTCCTACTATAATAATCTGGAAAAATAGTATGGTGCTCATTTTTAAAAGTACGGATTTTATAGTCGTGAACTACAACTTTTAAGTGTTCTTTTTTTATGCCTTTACTCATAATTTTTTTTGCAAGAACATTAATTGTTTTTCCTGAATCAAAAATATCGTCTACAAGGAGTACAATATCACTTGGGCGTATGAATTTAGGATGGTAGGTCCATCCATCTATATTAAGTATTTCTGAAGAAGAATATGTGTTATATGAATGAGCAACAACAGCCGCATATAGCGGTACATGAGGAATTTGAGATCGTAATTTGAAATATTCACTTATCACATTCCCAAATGTTGCTCCGCCCCGAAGGCTTACATAAATTATTGTAGGTAAAATGCCATCTTTGTAAATTTTATCTGCAAGAATTATTGCATTATCTCGTATAAAATGTGGCTCAAGGAATTCTTTAGTCATATAATTTTATTATAGTACAAAATTACAGAAAAAATATAAATTGGATATAATAAATAAGAAATTGGTTTTTGACAAAGTAAAAAAGGACATATTGGAAAAATGAAAAATAATATCTATCTAAGATAGAGGTACAGTAAGGAAGTGTTTTAAATGGAAAGTACAGTAGTACCGCTGGCTGAACGGCTACGACCTCGTGATTTTGAGGAGTTTATTGGGCAAGATCATATTGTTGGTAATAAGGGGATACTCACTCCATATATAAGGAAGAAAAAAATTCCTTCAATGATACTATGGGGACCGCCTGGAAGTGGAAAAACCACATTGGCACGAATGCTTGCTCAATATATACAGGGTGATTTTGTAGCTATTTCTGCCGTATTTTGTGGTATTTCAGATCTAAAGAAAATATTTGATAAAGCAAAACATAGAAAATTAGAAGAGGTTGAGACTATGCTTTTTGTAGATGAGATTCACCGTTTTAATAAGGCTCAACAAGATTCTTTTTTGCATGTTGTAGAAACGGGAATTATTACTCTTATAGGTGCAAGCACAGAGAACCCAGGATTTGAAATTAATAATGCACTTTTATCAAGAATGAGAGTATATCCTTTATATCCTCTTGATGATAAATCTCTTATTGCCATTGTGAAACGATCTGAGTTGTTATATAAAAAACCTCTTCCACTTGAGCAAGGGGCACTTTCATATATTTTAGAGCATGCAGACGGAGATGGGAGAAAGCTACTTAACTATATAGAACTTATATATAATGCAATAGATACTATATCAATACATAACAATGAGAAGAAAAAATATAACGTACAAGACATTACGGCAATTCTAGGAGAGAAAATACTTCTTTATGATAAAGGAGGTGATAATCACTATAATCTTACAAGCGCACTTCATAAGTCATTGCGAGGGTCAGATTGTGATGCAGCGCTGTATTATCTTGCAAGAATGCTTGATGGGGGAGATGACCCGAGATACATAGCACGACGATTATTACGTTTTTCATACGAAGATGTGGGTCTTGCCGATAGAGAGGCACCTTTACAGGCATTGTATGCATGGCAGAGTTATGAAAGATTAGGATCTCCCGAAGGAGAAATAGCACTTGCATATCTTGTCGTGTATCTTGCTCTTGCACCAAAATCAAATAGTATATATGATGGTTTTAGGAAAGCAATGATTGATGCTAAAAAACATGGGAGTCTGACACCCCCTAAGCATATTTTGAATGCGCCTACTTATTTTGCAAAAAAACTAGGATATGGAAAGGAATATAAGTATGATCATGATGAAGAAGATGCATTTTCTGGTCAAGATTATTTCCCAACTTCTATGGGAAGACGTAAATATTATATACCTGTAGAGCGCGGGTTTGAGCGAGATATGAAACGACGTTTAGAATATTTTAATGCGTTAAGAAAAAGAAAAAAAAATTATAAAGAATGAATGCAGAAAAAAAAATTATAAGTACTGTCCCGAATGGTTTGACATCTATTCTAGATAAAAAAAAGAAAAGCATGAAAAAAGAACTGTGGAAAGTACCGCTTATAAGTGTTATAACAGTTGTCCGTAATGTTATATTATCTAATAGAAAAGATCAATTCTGGCAGATGCTCGTATCTGTGAGGCAACAAAATTACCCGCACATTGAACATATTATAGTGGATGGGAAAAGTACCGATAACACAGTGGAGCTTATTAAAGAATGGATTAGTGATTGTAACAATCACATACGTTCAAGATATACATGTAAGTGGATCAGCGAAAAAGACCATGGAATATATGATGCTATGAACACGGGTGTGCATATGGCATCAGGAAAATATATTATATTTCTTAATAGTGACGATGAGTTTTTATATAATGCTCTTTCTGTGCATGAACGTGCTCTTAGAGAGAACAATGCAGATTGTAGTATGGCAGCTGTGTTTGTTGAGCATTCTGATGGGAATAAAACTATTTGGAGGGCACACCCTGCAAGATTTGTGTTAGGAAGAACTCCAGCTCATCTAGGAATGATGGTATCTAAAAAAGTGTTTATTGCACTTAAATGTTTTAATTGTTCATATCGTTTTGCGGCCGATTATGATCTTATGGTTAAATTATATACCTTGGAGTATAAGGTAACGTATATTACAGATGAACTTACAATCTTTAGAGTTAAAGGGGTGTCAGGAGCAAATACATCTGCTATAAGAGAAGGAAATCATGAACGTGTTGCTATTTACATGAGTTATTATGGAAGCCTAATGAACTTGAATAAAGATGAAGTAGATTTGCTTATTAATACAGATTATAGAACATGGGTGCAAACAGGAAATAAGGCTCTCTTTTTGTTCATACTTAAAAAAATAGAAAATGTAGTATGCGATGTTCTAGAAAGAAAAACATATACTTTGAGTGATGTAAAACAAGTAAAATATATAATTTTATTCTATAGAGCACTTATAAGTGTATTTTGTATTGATTCGGATGGAGCTGATTCGCAAGTAAATTCTATAATAGGAAGTATTAACTTCTTTTCTACAGATATGATTACTTATTCTAAAAACCGGAGAATAATCTTTCTTTTTAAAAAAACTGTACAGAAATTGAAGGTGTATAGGTTTTTATATCCTTTTGGAAAGGTTCTTATCTACATATTACGAAAAATAAGAAAAAACAAATCCATGTAGAGGAATATGTAATTGTTGTTGTAAAATTGATATTTCAAGGAAGACTACCGAGAAGCAATATAATATCTTTTTTTGTAATTTTTTCAAAGATAGCAGACTATATGTTATAAATATATTGATATATTGTGTAAACTACGTATAATGAGTGTATCGTAAGTGATACGCTATAATATTAAATGTTTCCCTATGAAGGAAGAAATCAATAGGAGTGATTTCTTCATATCCTTCTGCAAGGATTACAAATATATCTTGGTATTCTCCTTTATTTATTTTTAATTATATTGTTATAAAACATAACAATATGTTTTTGTAAATAAAGTTTCACAACGCTATTTTTTGTTAATCTAATGAAATTTTACTAGACAAAAACTTAATTATATATTATTATATAAAATTGATATGAGTAAATATGAGAACACTTCACAATCGCAATGCATATCTTCTGACGCATCATCTGGGCAAAGTATAAAAGAGAAAATAGTATTGGCATTAAAAAAGGTAGAGGATCCCGAAATTCACATTAATATAGTCGATCTTGGGCTTGTATACAGAATAGATGTGTTTGAAGAGGGAAAGCGATTAGAGATTGATTTTACACTTACTACTCCAGGATGTCCTCTTGCTGATGTAATAGAAGATAATATTCTTTCTGCATGCAGGGAAGTACTTCCTCATGCAAATATTACACTACAAATTGTATGGACACCTATGTGGCATGCAGATTTTATGAGTGAAGATGCACGAGTTGAATTAGGATTTCCAGTTTAAAATATAAGGTTGTAATAAAAATATGAATATAGAAATAAAAAACATACATGCATATGTTGAAGATAAAGAAATACTTAATGGGGTGAGCATGGCACTAGGGACAGGTACGTTGAGCGTTCTTATGGGACCTAATGGGTCAGGTAAATCGACATTAGCAAATGTTATTATGGGGAATCCAGATTATGAAGTAAGGTCGGGAGAAATTATTGTAAATAATGATAATATTCTTGAATTGGAACCTCATGAGAGGGCAAAAAAAGGCATATTTATGTCTTTCCAGCATCCTGTTGAAATTCCCGGTCTTACTGTAGGGAGGTTTCTTAGAAGGGCATATGAAGCCATTCATGGAGATGTTCCCGTGGGGTTTGTAGCAAAATTAAGGAAAGAATTAGATGTTCTTGGTATGAGTCATGATTTTATCAATCGCTATCTTAATGAGGGGTTTTCTGGTGGTGAAAAAAAACGGATGGAAATATTACAGATGAGCGTATTGGAGCCAAAATTTGCCTTACTTGACGAAATTGATTCGGGGCTTGATATAGATGCAATAAGAATTATTGCAGATGGAATAAATCGTATGCGTCGTGAAAACCCTCATTTTTCTGTACTTGTAATAACTCATTATAAGAGAGTAATAGAATGCCTTGAGGATCCCTCAGAAATATATGTAATGAACAAGGGGCAAATTGTAGAAAAGGGTTCTTTAGAATTACTTGATAAGCTAGAAAAGAAGGGGTATGGATGGCTTGTTGAAGATGCCACCCATAAGGAGATATCATGAATACGGAATCAGAATATCAATCTGATGAGAATATCAAAGACATAGGTTCTGAGTATAAATATGGGTTTCATTATAAAGATACGTATGTATTTAAAACTCAAAAAGGGCTCAATGAGGATGTTGTAAAATCAATATCTGACCATAAAAAAGAACCCGAATGGATGTTGAATTTTAGGTTGAAGTCTCTTGAAGAATTTAAAAAACGACCTGAGATACATTGGGGTGCTGATCTCTCACGGCTTAACTTTGATGAAATTTATTATTACGCTAAGCCTACTAACTCTCAATTTTCTTCGTGGGAGGATCTCCCAAATGAAATTAAAGAAACCTATGATCGTTTAGGAATTCCGCAGGCAGAGCGAGATTTCTTGGCAGGAGTGGGTGCTCAGTATGATTCGGAAGTAGTGTATAAGAGTTTGAAGAAATCTTTAGCTGATCAAGGAGTGCTTTTTTGCGATCCCGAAACGGCTCTCAAAGAGCATGAAGATATTTTCAAAAAATATTTTGGTACTATTATTCCTTACAATGATAATAAGTTTGCAGCACTTAATTCTGCGGTGTGGAGCGGAGGAAGTTTTGTATATGTTCCGCCTGGGGTGAAAGTAGACATACCTTTACAAGCATACTTTAGAATTAATACAAAAAGCTTTGGACAATTTGAACGAACACTTATTATTGCAGATGAGGGGAGTTTTGTTCATTACGTTGAAGGATGTACTGCACCCGTTTATACTACAGATGCACTTCACAGTGCAGTGGTAGAGATTATTGCTCTTGAGGGAGCAAGAGTAAGATATAGCACTATTCAGAATTGGTCGGGAGATGTGTATAATTTGGTTACAAAACGTGCAGTTGCGTATAAAAATTCTACTGTTGAGTGGGTAGATGGCAATATTGGTAGTAAGCGGACCATGAAATATCCTTCTATTATTCTTAAAGGAGACTATGCTCATGGAGAAGTGTTTTCTATTGCTTTTGCAGGGAAGAATCAAGAACAAGACACTGGTGGAAAAATAATTTATGCCGCTAATAATACGTCGGGAAGAATAATTTCAAAATCTATAAGCAAAGAAGGTGGCATTGCTACATATAGGGGACATATAAAAGTTGAACCAAATGTAAGAAATGTGAAAGTAAATGTAGTTTGTGATGCACTGTTGGTAGATGGTGATTCATCTACCAATACATACCCGTATATGGATATACAAAGCAAAGGAGTCTCTATAGAGCATGAAGCAAGGGTAAGTAAGATAAGATCTGATCAGCTGTTTTATATAATGAGTCGCGGGTTTAGTGAGGATGAAGCAGCATCAATGATTGTAAATGGATTCTTAGATCCATTGGTAAAAGAACTTCCTATGGAATATTCAGTGGAACTTAATAGGCTCATAGAGTTAGAAATGAAGGGATCGGTAGGGTGAAAAGCATAAATTAATGGAAAGCATACAAGATATTTTACAGAAGGCAGAACAAGAATTTAAAGCAATGTCATGGCCGACAATTCTTGATGAAGAATGGAGAAGAAGTTCTCCAAGTGCTATCCCATTTGAGAAGCTACATAGTGATTTTCATAAGAGTAGATATACAAAATTACACACAGAGTGTAAACATGCGATCTCTCTATGTACAGGGTTGAGTTATTATAAAACCATTGAGAAAATACCAGAGCATTTAAAAGAAACCCTCAAAGAGCTTTTATTAAAAACGCTTTCTGATGCAAGAGATGCGGTTGATATGTGGTATATTGCATGTTTACAGAAACATCTTGCTGGTATAGTTGTAGTAGAAGAAAAACATGAAGATGAAATTGTACTTCGGTTTCCATTTATAGATAAAAATGATGAATTGGAAGACTTTTATGCGGGGCAATATATTGTTTTAGTTGAAGAGGGAGCAAGATGTAATATAAGCATTGTGATTGAAGGCGATGGTTTTTTTGTTCCTTCAATTTATATGTATTCAAAAAAAGGATCACAACTAAAGTATAATTTCTTGCAAAACACATCGCTAGATAGTATTGTAATACACAAAGCTGTGCTTGTATGCGAAGAGCGTGTAAAAGCTAAAACGATAAGCACACAAATTGGAGGGATGATAGGTATTGATAAAACTCATGCTATGTTATGTGGTGAACATGTAGATGTAGATCTCAATGGGTTTTATTATGGAACAAAGGATCAGCTTTTTGATATGCGAGTATACCAAAATCATATTTCTCCAGACTCAAAGAGCAGAGCTCTATACCACGGGGTTGCTATAGAAGAATCCCATACAATATTTAGAGGACTCATAAATGTTTCACACAGTGCTATTAATACAGATGCATATCTTACAAATAAAAATATTTTGTTGAGCGATGACGCTCGTATGGACTCAATTCCTTGTCTCACTATTAATACCAATGAAGTAAAATGTAGCCATGGCTCTACGACAAGTAATCTTGACTCTGATCATATGTTTTATCTCATGTCTAGAGGATTAACCGAAAGAGAAGCAAGACACCTTGTTATTGAAGGTTTCTTTGAAGCTGTTATTGATAAGATATTTGACACAGAAAATGAAAAAGTATTTAAAAAGATAAAGAAGCAAATGGAAATTATATAAAATATATGGCTTGGATAAAAGTGTGCGAGGAAGACATGTTTAGAACTACGTATTGTTTTAGACACAGGAGAAAAGAGATAGCTATTTACAAGTTAAAAGATGGTATTTATGCTACCGATAATTCTTGTTCTCATGAGTATTCTCCATTGTGTGAAGGCATAGTGATGGATGGCAATGTATATTGTCCCAAACATGGTTCTCGTTTTGATATTAAAACGGGAGCAGTCCTAGATCCTCCAGCAATACGACCTGTTAAAGTATATAAAGTTAAAGTTGAGAATGGAGCTGTTTTTGTTAAACTCTAAGACTAGGATGATTATAGTAGGTGTTTAGTGGTGGATAGCTACGATACTTATATGCTACGCTTATCTAAAGATAGGCCTCAATACGAATATAAGCAAGGCATTTCTCAAATAGTAACTTACATAAAAGACAAAGAACTTGTTGTACTTCCTACGGAAACCGTTTATGGGCTTGCTGCAGATGCAACAAGTAACGAGGCGTGTAAGAAAATATTTAAAGCAAAGAAGAGACCCCAGCAAAATCCTCTTATAGTTCATTGTTCTGATATCTCTATGGGGCTACGATATTTTTCTTATAACAAGAAATATTCTCAGTATCAAAAGTGTTCATTCTATGCAGAACAGATACTTCGTCGTTTTTCTCCTGGACCAATTACTGTAATTGTATATGCAAATGATAAGACATCTTGTATTGGAAGAGCAGATGGAGACACTGTTGCGATTAGAATCCCTAATAATATTGTATTTAGAGATGTTATAAAAGCGTTTGGATTTCCTCTTGTAGCTCCAAGTGCTAATACATCGGGGAGACCTAGCCCTACATCTGCAGAGCATGCTTACGAAGAAATGAAGGGAAGCGTTCGTGTAGTAGTGGACGGGGGAGAGTGTGAAATAGGAGTAGAATCAACTATAATAGATTGCACATGTAAGAGATGGGATGTCCCCTGTGTCGTACGTGTGGGGAGTATTAGGCCTTCTGATATAGCACAAGGTATTAATTGTCAAGTTGCAACGTATACACAATTTATAAAAGATAAAGAAAAAAATATAGGTATTACAGAAGAAACTGTTCCAGGGGGGACATTTAGGCATTATATCCCGCTATGTAAAATATATCCTTTTTTCAAAGGGAGGGTTGATCATCTAATTAGGCACCTTAAGAAGAATTCACTATTAAATAATAATGACAAGAGTCTTTTGATTACTGTTTCAACAGATATAAAGCATTTTGACAATTATAAATGGGAGTCTGCAGTGAAGTATACATCATGGAATGAATTGGCTCAAAAACTATATGCATTGTTTTTTAATGCCGAGAGGGATAATATTGATAGCATCTTTATTGAATGTCCGTCTCCTTTAGATCATCCTGCACTTCACGATAGAATATGTACCTCATCATCTATACAATGATTACATTTTCATTTTATAAATATTAGGAAATAATATTTTAATCGTGAACAAAATGAATTTTTTTGTGAGATAGATAGGTATTGAGCATATGAAAAAAATCTTCTTGTATTTCTTTTATTATAGATTTTGAATAGGTTGCTAGTCCGTTTTGTACAATTATTTTATCTTTGAGTATCCCGATATGAGGGACTTGTGAACGCATCTTTTTAAGATATGTTTTTCCCATTCTAAAAACTCCATAGCTTACCATTTCTATGTTTTTTTCGTTTATGCGAGAAAATATAGATTGAAGACATTGTGTGTATATACCTTTCCAATCTTCGCTATAGAGTATAGGATCAAAACAAAGTCGAACTCTCCAACCTAATTTAATTGCCATATCTGCATGAAAAATACGAGTGAAAAGAGAACTGCACCCATGCTCATATTTTTTAACAAGGGGGTCAGGAGTCATAGAAAACACAAGAACAGTATTTGATGGTGGAGCATAGTATTGTAAGTGAGTAAACCCATCGCTCTTAGTACGTATTTCAAGTGTTATGTTTTGTAAATTGCGGGTGATATCCATCCATGTCTTACAGATAGGAATAAAATATTCAAATGCTGGTAAGTCGCTTAGATAGGATGCTATGAGATATATTTGTTCATTTTTTTTTATGGCAGTATTGTGACGCTTTATTACCTCTTTTTCAAAATCTTCTATATTGACATATATAACAATATTGGAAGATTCATGCATTCCTTGCAAAAAGCAATAGTCACAGTGATACATGCAATTTCGTATCATTGAACATGATATTATATGAGAATTTCCAAAGCTACGAACTCTATTGCTTCCTTCTTCTAAAAATGAATTGTTTTGTATCGCAAGAATAAGCTTTGGTGATTTTCTTTGTAACATGAAATTTTGGCGAGGTCTATTAAAAAACTTTTTGTATTTATCAATTTCTATTATTTTTGCAGAAGGAAATACTTGCATGGTTTTTTTGCAAAGTGGATAATTGAGGGCTTCTTTTTCTACATAGATATGAGAGAATTGCATGTAATTGTAGTGTAGCAATTTAGTAGGTGTTTTGCATATTGTTTTTTAATAATTTTTTAGATAAAATAATTTCCCCGTAAATATATCCTTAATATAAAGATTGAGTAAGTATTTTGTATATCTCTGAGAGACATTCTTTTCTTAGATGTATTTTTTTTGTTTCATGATTAGTTGCACATTGTGTTTCTGTGTTTTCTAAAAGCACATGTATTTTAGAGATAAGATCTTTTTGTGCAGTGTGGTGCAATGCCATTGAGAATGCCCCCTCTAATAACAAACATAACTTTTTTTCTTCTGTTTTGCTAAGTAGTAATGAGGTTGTACAGCAATGCAATAGTGTTTGTATGTGAGATATAGGTTTTTGTAAAGAGTGTTTGTTTTTAGCAAGTGACTCTAGTGTATGAATGGCAGAAGATATTTTTTCTACAAGAAGAGCATGTGAATTATTGCTTAATATTGTGAGGTCTTTGGGAATTATAAGAACACTCATAGTGTGTGTGTGCATAAATCTTACTATGGTATGAGCGATATGATAGGCATTAGTATTTACAAACGAAATTTCATTATCACTACAAGGTACAAGCATATCCAAATATATTGGAGTAGTATTATCAGAAGATAAGAGGGTGTGTGCAGATAATAACAATGAAGTATTAGGTGGTGTTTCTGTAAAATTATTGTTTTCCAACGCTCCTACATACACTATCCCTTCAAGTACAGAATGTGCGTATAAGTTTCCTAGTATAAATAATGCTTCTGTATTGCTTGTAGAAAGCATATAAAGAGTAGATTCTGATATATAGTAAGGAATAGGAAGAGGGCTTCCATGTATAGAAAAGGGATGGGAGTGTGAGATGTCGTGAGCACTGTGGTAGAGAATAGATTTATCTGTTTTTTGTTTTTTGTGGGCATGTATACATATGTCTAGTATGCTTTTTGATTCTGCTATTATGACAAGCATTATATATGCTCCTCATTGTGTGATGATTTTGCAAGAAGAACGTATTCGTCATTAATTATTTCGCCTTTGTAAGGAGTTGCTTGCAAGAATGTATTCTTATAGTCTCCTTGTTCTTTTATTGCGAGGCGGATTGGAATGTAGTATTCGCTTAATCCAAGTGCTATGTATTTTTTTTGCTTAGAGGCAGAATAATGAGGGATTACTTTTTCTATAAGCACTCGCTGTGTTTTATGTATGAAAGAATTCCTATATGCAATTGATTGTGCTGTGCTTAGTTCTAGAAGTGCTTTTATTCTTCCTTTTTTGATTTTCTGATCTATTTCTTTCATTCCAGAAGATCGGGTATTCCACCTATGAGAATAAGGAAATACATGCACATGGCTAAATCCAACTTCTTTTATCATTTTTAGTGTTTCTTCAAAATCTTTTTCTGTTTCATTAGGGAATCCCACAATAACATCAGTTGTAAAATTAAAGGAGGGGTTTATCTGCTTTATATGAGACACATATTCTAAAAAGCTTTCTTTTGAATATGTCCGTCGCATCATTAGCAGTATTTTATTACTTCCACTTTGGAGACAGAGGTGTAAGTGTGGGCATATTTTTGGATGATTAAGTAATTTAAAAAATGTCTTATCAAGAGAGTCTGGTTCTAACGATGATATACGTATACGAAAATCTCCATCAATAGCAAGTAAGTGTTGTAGTACATCAGAGAAGGTATAATTACTGCTTTTATATCGACTCATGTTTACGCCTGTGAGTACAATTTCTTTAGTTCCGTTAGATGTTAGGAGTTTGACATCATCAATTATTTTCTGTAATTTCTTACTTTTTGCACTGCCGCGTACGGTAGGGATAATACAGAATGTACAAAAAGTTATCACACCCATCTTGTATTTTTAAGTTACTTCGAGTTCTAAAAGCATTGCTTGGCGTTGTTTCTATAAAGAAATCACTTGGAAGAGTTTCAATATTTGGTGTTTCACCCTTATGATGAGCGTCTATAATATCGGGTATGTGTTTTTTCCTACTATTGTCTACTACGTAGTGTATGGGGAGTCGTGAAAGTTCTCTGCTATCATTTTTTACAAAACATCCTGTAACAATTACTACAGATTGTTTTTTATTGTGGAGTGGTTTTTGAAGCGAATGCTTAGATATTTGAGTTGTATTATCTATAATTTCATCTTTGCTAATAATATTTGCAAGGCGGAGAGCTGTGTATATACTATAACGAGTTTTTCTATCTGCTTTTTCTGTAACTGTGCAAGTATTTATAATTATAAAGTCGCAAAATTTTCCCTTTTTAAGTGCATCAAATGATATAATTTCAAAACCTCGATTTTTCATCTCAGAAATAAGAGAGTCTGTTTCTGATTGATTAAGTTTACATCCCAGTGTATATATAGCAACAGTTATTTTAGTATTCTTTTTTTTGTAGGCGGGTATATTCATTGCATCGGTACTTTTATGAAAAGTGAGCCTCCTTTATAGAATTAGCATATATACGTCCTTCAAGAGATAAATTGTGTGCATGAGTTATGTAAATATTAGCAAAAGTGCCAATTAGGGCTTTCTGCATAGATTCTATTGTTCTACTATCTGCATCTGGGATAGTAATATACACAGGGATTTTCCCTTCTGTATGCCCTTTCAGAATGTTTTTTTTTCGGGCTGCGAAACCTTCTATAAGAACTTTTTTATATGTGTGTAGGTTTTTTTTATTATATTCTAAAGAGGTAGATTCAAGCACCCTTGAAAGGAGACGGTAGCGCTGTTTTTTTTCAGCAATGCTTATAGTATCGTTCCACCGGGAGCTTGCAGCTCCCGGTCGTGGAGAATACATAGCAATGTATGCCATGTTATATTTGTATTTTTCCATTGCGATCTGAGTGTTTTTAAATTGCTCTTCGCTTTCTTCACAGAACCCTACAATGATATCGGTGAAAAGGGTAGCTTGAGGAAGGAGTCTACGAATATCTGTAACTATTTTATCGTATTTATTCATACTGTGGTTACGGTTCATTTTCATTAGTAATTTATCATCACCGCTTTGTAGAGGAAGATGTATTTGCTTTGCAAGGGCATCATATTGAGCGATGGTTTCTAATATATTATTATTCATATCGCGAGGATGAGGGGATGTAAAGTAAATCCAACAGTCATGATTTAATTCTTTCGCCATACTACCAATATGTGTAAGCAATTGTACAAAGCTAGTATTAGAATCGTTGATGTCATTCCCATAGCTGTTTACGTTTTGTCCAAGTAAAGTAATAGATTTGTATTTTTTTTTCATGAGGAAATGTACTTCGTCAAGTATCTCAGAAAATGGTCGGGAAATTTCACGCCCCCTTGTGTATGGAACTGCACAAAATGTGCAAAATTTATCGCACCCATTTTGTATGGCAACATATGCAGAAAAATGCGAAGAATAGCTTGGTTTATATTTCCAAAAACTTCGTGAAAAATCAAATGTTGTTTTCTTATGTGCAATGAAAGGAATAGAATGTGTAGCAGATGTGTTTTTTTTATGAGATAAAGGTGTAGATAGAGGAGGCGTGTGAGAGTCTATTGAGAGACCTATATTTGTTCCAGATTGAAGAATCATGTCTTTTAGTGCTGGAAGTTCATTTATAGAGAATAGGATGTCAAATTTCTTTAAGAATTTTTCTTTATCTGAGGGGAGAATGCACCCTGATAAAAAAGTTAAAAGAGGAGTAGTGTTTTTTCTACGGTTCCATGAATGTATAATTGAATATACTCTATCAATTGCTTTTTGGCGTACAGAACAGGCCATTACTCCAAGAAGAGTTGCGTCTTCTTCTGTTTTAGTTTCTTCAAGGCCTATTTCATATAGAGCTGTTTTTATCCGCTCGGTGTCTGATATGTTCATTTGGCATCCAAGGCTTATTATGTAGAATTTCATTGCTATACTAAAAGTATACTTCTGCTTTAATATTTTGTGTTGGTACACCATGTTTATGCAATATATCAAATACGTCATAAATCATATTACAATTTCCACATAGAAAATAGAGCCCCTTTGTATCTATTTCTTGCGTTTCAAGGTAGTATGTAACCCTTCCTTTAAAATACTTCCCATCAAAATATTCGTCTTTTGACACACAGGGTATATAATTTTGGGTTGTAAATACATCTTGTTCATACATATCGTGCGAAGAGTGTATCCCATGAAGAACAGTAAAATTCTTTTCTGGATAACTGAGAGCGAAACAATGAAAAGGAGCAATGCCTGTGCCTGTTGCAATACAATAAAGAGGAATATCGTGTTCGTTTTTTTCTATAATAAAGAAACCAAGAGGACCTTCTACTTGTATAGTATTGTTTTGTTTAAGTTTTTTTAGTCGTGGAGATACTGCTCCTTCTGGAATTTCTTTTATTAAAATTTCTAAGACATCCTGTTTAGTTCCCGAATAAATAGAATATTCTCTCATATTGATGTCGTTACAGAGACCAACAGATATATGTTGTCCAGGGCTAAAATCCATATTATTTCGAGTAAACGTTAGTACAAATGTAGAAGGTGTTAATTGTCTTGTATTTAAAATAGTATGTGAAAATATATCTCTGAGAGATGGTAAAGGAGTATGCATACTTTTATTGTATATTAAATAATCATTTTACTTAATAGGTGTTAGAGTTTAAAATTTGAAGGAAAGTGCAATGTAAGGAGAAAAGTCTATAACAGTTTGTTCTACAAAATTATCTTGATGTAGTAACTGAGATTGACTTATCATGTAGTAGATAGCTATTTCTGCACCAATATGAAAGAATACATTCTTTTTTTGAGAGA
>CBDCGX010000020.1:0-14414 GCA_965216965.1 Spirochaetia bacterium
TTGAACAACTCCTGAAGAGATAATCTTCAAACATACCTTGAGTCCACCCAGGACAATAGCAGGTTAGAGACTAAACTAAGGCAGGTAGTGCCAATAGTCTTGTAAAAACAAACTGCAAGTTGAGTTGATGTAATCGTTTAAACACAGGTAATGCTGGTTGCGACTAACCTCGAAAGGGACTACAACAATAATACGATTCCGGCACGGTGTGGGCACTGTGTTGGAAAAGCTTATAGATATATGATCAAAAAACATTAAACTTAAAAGGATGTCAAATGCTAAACTTTACAAATGTGTTCACTCTCGATGCTTCAATCGAGGGCAACCACAAAGAAACACAATTCGAGACAGCACGAAGGCTAGGCCTTTCAATCTCAGGAGACGCATCAAGATGGTTGCGTCAAGATAAGGACCTTGTCTCATTCAAGAAAAGAATTAGAGACATATTGATGAGCAACAATCAAAGGTTCTGTGTAAATAGAGAAATTGACAGGGCAATAGAAAAAGCTCTAGTGTAGATATAACGGGATATCCGCACTTAAGCGGTTACTGGAATTGACTCTATTCCAGTGTAAAAGTTTGGCCA
This sequence comes from Spirochaetia bacterium, assembly GCA_965216965.1. Taxonomy (GTDB): domain Bacteria; phylum Spirochaetota; class Spirochaetia; order WTKD01; genus CBDAKK01. The sequence goes on from CBDCGX010000020.1 coordinate 587, forward strand.
GACTTCAGGTACGGTAAGTATCCCAAAAGAACAGAGCGGTGTAGCCATAGGGCAAGGGGTCTAAGAGATAACCTTCGAATCTCACAACTAATCAATTATGACTCTGATGAGGACTTCTGCGTGGGCATAGCGGATATAGGATGAATACCGTCAACTTCCTCGTGGGGAAATAAAATTACCACGTTAAACTTATAGATATGTGATCATAACATTGATTACATATGTGTGAGTTATAGCACAAGTCACGGCAGCCCTGAGCCGAAGAGGGGCTTCAAACATTAAACTTAAAAGGATGTAAATATGATGACATATAACCAAATGGCAGAAACTGCCATAGAGGCAGAGGAAATTGCAAAAAGAAACAAGGAAGAGTTAAGACAACTCTTCTTGCAATACTTTGGAAAGGACGGAAAGTTCGAATACAACGAACTTTACAAAGAGTCGGCAAAATACGATGCAGAAAACTTCTGCATTGATGAGATGCCAGGTTGGAGCTTCAATTGTGCAAATGCAGAAGAAGGTGGAGGACACTACTTATACACTGTGTTATGCTATGCACCTGGAGTAGAGGGAGTAAAGTTCCAATCAAAGGCCACACTAGTTGTGGAAATTGGTTGGGACTAAGGTCCTGGCTACTAGCTTAAAGCTCATAGAATAGGAACGGGTGTTTTAGAGGGAGAACAACATATTTTCATAAATAAAACAAAGGAAAAACGATGACAATGATTCAAAAACTTTCCATAGCAATCAATGAATGCACTACAGGGTGTAAAGAGATTGCAAAAGAAACAAAAAACAGAAGCAGAGGACGAACTCAGGAATACATTATCCAGCAAAGTTAGAACCAGGGGTGAGCTGAGTAGAACTTTATGGGAATGAACGTGGAAACAAAATATACAATCAATATTGTATTTAACACCTAAATCAAACAAAGGAAGAACAATGAAAGACACAGTAAACACACTGAAAGAGATCACAGCAGTAATGGATTTCCAAGGAAAAACACAAAGTGATATTGAGTATGGATATGTATATATTCAAAAATTTGTAAAGGGAGAATATGTAGACACAGTAATCTATGATTCCAGAGATGGAAAATGGTTCAGGTCAATAGAATACAATGCTGGATATGGAGGACAGGAATTGTTTGGAACTATCGTATTCAATGATGATAGTTGGCTTGAAAGAGACGAATATGACGGAAGTGAAAACTGGATTATCAAAAAGCTTCCAGAAGCAACAGATGTGTTTCCAAAATCACAAAACCAAAAAGATTATGAAGAAGGAGAACAGCAAGTAAAATGGCTATTGGAAAACAACATATCCATAAGTGCTTTACTAGAAAGACTGGAAATAAATGCAATAGACGATAATTGCACAAGATCATACTGCGATGGGTTCAAGAGTGCTGTCAAGCAACATATTTTAAATCAAATAAAGGAAAATAAATGAAAGAACAATATAGTAAATATACTAGAACAGGAATTGCAGAAATGCGACCTGTAACCAAAGATGAAATTAAGGCTGGAACAAAAAATATGGTTGAAAAAACTATGATTAGTATAAGTAGTGAAGACAGTGCTAACGGTTCTCCAAAGAAAGGAGACATGGTCGCAAGAAATCCGCAAAATCCACAAGATAAATGGCTTGTGGCAAGTAAATATTTCCAAGACAACTTTGAGCTAAAGGAAAATAAATGATCAATATGGAACAATCGGAATTATTAACCAATCCAAAGAATGTACAAATAGATCTATTCTATTTGAATTTACTGGGAGTATCTCTGGATGAAATGGAAAGATTAGTAGCAAGATCACCCATTCCAGGACTAAGGCATGTAACAAGACGCAACATAGAAACTCTAATAGAGGCAGAAACAATCTTATATGGAATAGCATCTGTACAAGAACCAGATGAACAGGAGTAACAATGGAATCACCGGAAACGATATCTGATCTTAGCAATGATCAGATGAAATTGGCAAACTATTGGATTAGAATGCATTGTAATACTGATTTTCTAGAAATTGAATTAGAAAATTATTACATAGATCAGGCATATAAACTATCTGATGATAAAGCAAAAGAAGTATTATTGGATTCTCAATATGAAAATAGAGAATATTTAGAAATGGAAGATGGATATTACGTTTAAACATAAAGGAAAACAATGAAATATAAAGGTCAAAATGAATATGCAGAACAAGTAAAGGCATACGGATATGTTGGTAATGCTAAGAATTTGATGGATCTTACATCAAAATTCTTTAGCACTGGTGGAGTGCAGAACCAGCTTCACCTACTAAATCACATCATTGCATCTGCTACATTGCTACGAGAAGAATGCATTCGTACACTAATAGAGCAACCAGATGTAGATGAAAAAAAAAGAAAAAGATATAGATGGGTAACAAGATGAAACAAAGAAATGGAAATGTGCTTGCCGAAGCACGACAGGAAATAAGCTTAAGAACCAGAGTTATGAGGTCAAAAAGGATCTATAATCGGAAACCAAAACATAAAGTAACTGTATTCTAGTCTTTAGTTTTTGGTTGTTGGATAGGAACGTGCAATAGTGCTAACAAAATAAAATCAAAACAAAAATAAAAGGAAGAAAAATGGCAAAAACATTCAAAGAAAAACTGGAAGAAAAGATTAAAGAAGCACAAAAAGAAGTTATCAAGAAACAAGATAAGGCACTCGATAAACTTCTAGAAAATGATTCATTCATTGAAGTACAAAGAGTAGTATTGGCAAAAGAAGGAGAACTTAATCAATTGAACGAAATCATTATGCAACTAAATAGCATTGAACCATTCATTACAAACGATGGCAGACGCTTTAGTGTTAATGTATTTCCAATTTCAGCATTAGGAATAGGCATTGGACAAGTAGCAGGTATCATCACAGGAAGTCGTGCTGCGTTTACTGAAGACGTACGTATGCAATTCTGTGCAATTACAGGACTTACATCCATTGAACTATATGAATCGGTAGAAGCTTTCGGACAACCAGCATATTATAAAGATGGAAAAGTATTTGACGAAATCAAAGGTAACTTTGCTAAATTGTCAGAACTTATGGAAGGAATCTTTCTACGTATCGGACTACACGAATATAAGGCATCAGACTTCAGTCAGGATAAATATGATCTATACTTCTCAATATCTGAAGCAAAAGCATATAGGCTTCTAACAGAACATGACGATTTGCAAAAACTTGAGGAGACAACACAAGACTTTGTACTAGAAGCATAAGATTGGATCAGCAATAGCTGGTCCTTGGAAATTCATAAACAAAAAGGACCAGAATGACAACAACAAAATATAGAGATATGATTTTTAATGGTAAATTGTTTATGCCAAAGATCATTAGAATTCAACAAATATATGGTAACAAAGTATACGAAGAAATAGAAAAATTCTTTGATGCAATGTGGTATACATATTTACAGGAAGGGGCAAGCGGAACGGTCTCATTACCATATTGGGCTAAAAGAATAAATCAAATTAAAGCTATGAATATTGCCTTAAAATTATTAAGTCAGAACGGGTGGATAATTACAAATGTACAGCCTGGAAATAATTGGGGAGAAGCAAAGCTAAATGAAGAAAAATTACTTCAATATATGGATAAAAAAGAACTTGCTTCAATAAGGAAATCTATTAAGTTTTCAAAATATGTATTGAGTCTAGAACCAGAGGCACAACAAAATGATCTTGTAAGAATCAATGGAAAGATAAAGAAAACTGGTTTAAAAAGAGAAGGATTTAGGAAAACTGCAAATACTAAATTTGAATTTGATTTAGATGTAATGGAAGAATATAGAGATGAAGTTATTACACTTGTCAATAAAGGAATTGACAAAATAGCATTAAAGCATCCAAATATAAATAATGATCTTGCTAACTATGGAAATGTTGGAAAAGAAATTGTAGAACACTACATATGGGATAATGGACAATATAGTGCTGGACAAAATAAATTAGATTGGAGAGGAAGAAACATCAGTGGTATGCTAAACAAAATAGGTAATCCAATTGGATTTAAAATTATGAGAGCACTACTTGTTATACCGGAAGAAAATAGAAACATTGCAACATCTGCAGGGTTAAGAAATAAATATTTATTTATAGCAGAAATACTGGGATATAAAAGTGGAAATGTAGTAGGAAAAGTAAATTATGGTCGTAGAGCATATTTCAATAAACAACTACTTGATTTGACTATGCCAGAAGATATTGATGATATATATGAAAATATATGGTTGGAAAGAACATATAATGAAATAGATATGGTTCTTGATATAGAAAATTGGAAAAAGAAAATAGCTATGGCAAATTATCATAATGGATCTTCATCAATGACAAAAACGTCTAAGAAAATAGAAACATTTAATGGATTAAAATGGAATGTGCCTATTGAAATTGATGCAAGTGCGTCAGTGCTAATGATAGAAGGGTTACTACTAGATCATAAACCTTTTATGGAAAGAACTAATTTAATTGGTAGAAACATACAAGATGCCTGGGGACATACAGTTATAACCAATAGAATACAATTTAAAACGATTATGCGTATATGCTATGGATCAAGTGCAGAGCCTGCTAGTATGTGGATGGATATGAATATAAAATATACACGAGCAGAGGTAACTGCATTTAAAGAGGAGCTAAGTACTGGTGATATAGCAATTGCAAATAAATTTAAAGATTTTGTAATTAGAAATGCAAATATGAGAGAAAATATGATTGTTACTGTTGATAATAATAAATTTAAAATCAATTGCAACAAACACTATAATATTGGAGAAACTACTAATAAATTTGATCTATACGATAGTAAGAGCAATAGCATAAGGAGAATAAGCAACACTAGTACGGTTAAGAAACCAGACTTAAAAAGATTTAGAATAAGTACTCCAACAACACTCGTACATGGATTGGATTCACAAGTCGAAGATAATACGGTAGGACATATAATGGATCTATATGGATGGTGCATTGATATTCACGATGCAATTGTGCTAGATGCAGAGGCTACTGACGATGCAAAAGATATATATTGTAGCGGTAAAACAAAGGAGGAACCAAGTTTAGAAAGAATACACAAGGAACGAAACAATATACTTGGAAAATATTTTACAAGTATTGGAATAGCTCCACATAAAGTTAAAGAATGGACCACACACGTGGATCCTCATATCGAACATTATGGAAAAAAACTTAATGCAAATAGAATAGCATTAAAATAAAATATAGACCACAGCAAGAGGCTCCTAACGGGGCTTCTTTGCTGTGGTCTTTTTTTTTGTTTGTATGGAAATGTGAGATAAGTTTTTTTTTCTTCAAATACATATAGGAAAAAAGAAGAAAGAACAATATAAAGGATTAAGATGAAAACATTTATTTATGGAATAGGAGTATTATTATTCCTAATGGCACTTGCAATATCATACTATATTATATTTGGAGTAATAATTATAATTGCAGCATTTATAATAGGAAAAATTGCACATATTGGACATGACGAATATTTAAAAGCACAAAGAGAATAAAATAATATTGAAGGAGACAATATGACATTAACATCATGGCTCAATACGAATAAAGGTAAAAACTTTGATTTCCTTTTGAAAGAAAAATCTTGGCCAATAGAATATTATGAAGAGAAAGAATATGATCCACATAATAATTATTTCCATCAATTTAATAATTATGAAAATTTAACAGTTAAAACCAATGATCTATGGAATAAACTTTCCGATAAATCAAATGGAATCTTTCCAGAAATAGTAGTATCTGATGAGTGGATAAAAAAACATACTAGCTACGACAAAGCATCAGCTCAAGATATACTTAAAAGCTATATGATAAGAAATAATGCACTCAAGATTGAAAATAAAAAAAAGATGGAAATAAAAAGACGAAGTAAAGATTCAACAGTGCAACCAGGAGAACCATTCAGGAGAACAGAACCAATAGTACCAATCAAAACAATTGCAGGAGTAATGTGGGAACGTATGAAAGTATTTGAAAACAGAAGAACATTTCCACAAATACGAGAATCTCTCAATAGATTGGTAGAATTAGAAAAACATAATGATAATGAAATAATGATATTTACTGAAAGTTGGTGGAACAACATAAAGAAATCTATATTGAAAAAACAAAAAAGAAATGAAATAAATGAAGCATATCATAGACTATTAGCAGACGATATATTGTAGTCAATGGAAGTCCAAAAGCAAGCCTAATGGAAATAGTGCTATATTGCCCAAATAAGTACAAGAGCAAAAGGACCAAAAATTAGCAAAATCATAGCAAAAATGAAACCACTGGAACAGTGGAAATATAAGGCGGAAATAGTTAAAGATCCAATGGAAAAGGAACCGGATAAACCAAGAAGAGCCTGGTTCAAATGTGAGCACTGTAAAACAATATATAACAATGATGTAATCTCTGAAGCCAAGAAGCAACAAGGATATTGTTGGATGTGCTATCAAAGGCATAGATATCCAAACTTCATGGATGACTATGATGCTATTCAGTGGTTACTCAAGAACCAACCTGCACAAAATAAATATGGTTATTTTGGTGTGAGGCCAGCACAACATAGTAATAAATGGGTAGCAGAAATTAAACATGATCAAACCAAAACAACACGTATAGGAACATATATTACAAAACAGGAAGCTGCATTGGCTTATGATAAATATGTCAAAAATAATAATCTTAACAGAAAAACAAACATTCTATAGGAGAATATAAATGGGAACATTCTTTACAATACTAATGATCATTGCAGGAATCTATTATCTGGTTGATCTTCATAAAACAGAAAGAGAAACTTTAAGAGACTTCCAAGATCCAGAATGGAGAGAACGAAAATGGCTAGAAGATCAATTATCTAAATTAGAACCAGAAGATGAAGTATATATAGATGATACAAATGATACAGATATCATCATGGGTCTCAAAAAAAAAGAGAACAAAACACAAAAAGCACAAAAATATATTCAATCAAAGAAATGGAACATAAAACGTAAATCTGTTTTGGATAGAGATAATTATATCTGCAAGAGATGTGGAGCATTTGATATTAGATTATCAGTGCATCACAAAACATATAAAAATCATTATAAGGAGAAACAAGATGATTTAATTAGTGTATGTGATCAGTGTCATACTGAACTTCATCAAAAGCATGGATACCCAGATTATGACAACGAGGAAGAACTTCAAGCAAAAACATATTGGTAATACAATGCTACAAAGAATCTATCAGTATAATATAAAAACTAAATACGAGCAATTTCTTATTCTCGATAAAAGATGCATATAGGAGTTTCAATAATGGAAACAAATAAATTAGTGAATACGGACAATAGAATATTAAGTATAGTATTGGATGCCAATGGAACAGACAAAGGATACGCATCATTTAAGTCATTCTATGGAGCAGTGATTAAAAATCTTGAAGATATGGGATGTGATGAATATATAGATGAAGGGTCTTATTTTTTAGCCTTAAATGAATTAAATATTTTACATAGAGGTATCATGAAAAATAAATTATTCATAAGAACAGACAGTAAAGATAACAAATGGTATCCACCAGAACAAAATTTGTATATTGCATTAAATGACTTTATAAAGAAAAAGAAAGAAAATAAAGAAAGTGCTTCAGAGTTCATAACATCTGAGATATATTTTTGGAAAAGAGGAACATGGGGGTTCAATATAAAAAATGATGACTTTGAAATTAAAATATTGAATCCAGTTATTAAAATATTATGTGAACTAAACAAAGAGCTTGACACAAAGATTACTGAAAAGTATGAAACAGCAAAAATATTATTAGAGGCAAGTGGCATACCATTATCAATTTTAAATACAAAAACATATAAGCAACAGATCATAAATAAATTCTTCCAAAACAAGATGAAAGATAAATAATGTCAAAAACTATAATGACAGATAAAGTAATAAAAAAACTATCAGTTTCATTATTTCTTCCTGAGCTTGATCCAAACGATGATAGTACATTTATACCAGCATTTCATAGAGCTGAAGAGATTGGTAAAAAGATTGCAGATATGGGGCAAGGAGCAGTGCTTCTTGCTGCTAAAAAATATTACTGTGGTTCTGAGTGGAATGCTAAAAGTTTGAGCGATAAAGTTAGACCAAAATGGAAGACATTTTTGGTCCAACTGGAATTATGGAGAGAAGAATACGATAAACCTAAAGCAAATGTAAACTACCTCCTCGACTTCGTAGGATACAAAGAAGCAGGAGGAGAAATTGAAACATCCTCGCAATATAGAGAAGTAAAAAAAATAGCAAAGCAAATAGAACCAGATCTAAAACAGGAAGATTTACCGGAAGCAATAGACAATATATATAAAGAAATAGGCGGACCAGCAAACACAACAGCAAAAGCAATAAAGGAGGCTGGTTCTGAATTACTTGTAGAAAAATCAAAGGAAGACCCAAAGATGGTAGAAACAGTAATGATTTCACTTGCGTATAAAAATGCATTTGGTAAACCTCCTGAACATAAATATGGTAATGCGTTTGGTATTGACAAAGATATGGTGGAGGCTTTACCAACAATATCCAGAAAAGAATGGAAAAAAATATACTTAAAGTTATCAAATTTGTTGCATCCAGACAAAGGTGGATCTGCAGACGAAATGGCAGTAATATCACAATTCAACAAAACATTAGAGATTAGATTTGTGTATGAAGATACCAAAAAAAAACGACAAGAATGGACTGACAATTTAAGAGCATGGGAAAAAGAATATAATCTTTCAGGAATATCAGATACTAAATTTAAAGTTGAAAATGCTATAGAAAAAGAAAAGAAAAAAAGAACTAAATAAACAGAAATTCAAGCAAAGGATACAAATAAAAATAAATGAACTTAAATCAAAAAAAGTTGCCCAACCACGAAGATAACATAAAACTCTGGTTTTCAAAATTGTCACCAGAATGTAAAAAAAAGACAGTAGTATATTTGACATTTCAATATTATAAATATTTAGGACTCACAGCAAATGATGGAGTGCAGAAATGGTTAGATGATAGTAAAAATGGAATTTATCCAAATTATAATTCAGCACATTTAATAATCAAGAAATTAATCAAATAATAGTTCTAAGTATTTTTTAAGTATGATGATCAATCTTATTTCTTGGTTCTTGCTTATGAAAAAAAAATTAATACTTGGTTATGGTGAAAAAATGGACATGTTTTTTGCGTTAGAAGAGGTTCCTAGAAAATCTCTACTAATAGTTAGAGTATTCTTAAATGAAATAAAATGTAAAAAATTCATTAAAGAAAAAAATAAAAGAATGAAGGAATCATTATTCTTTGAAATATAAGGAAAAATAAAATGAAAAAAATACTAATTATATTGATCATAACATTATGTACTATATCTGCACAGCAAGATATATATTCTAATGATGGATCTTATAAAGGGTCTATTGAAAATAGTGGAGAAATACTTGCACCAGATGGTGAAATTGTAGGTACAGTAGAACCAGATGGAACTATTTACGACAATGAAAATACAGAAAAAGGCAGAATAGAAAAAAGTGGAGATATCTATAGTAAAGATAATTCATATAAAGGACATATTGAAAAATAAATTTAATCTTTAGGAGGATAAAATGAATTTAGGATTATTAATGGCAGTAGCCATATCAACATTATTAAATGTTGTTTTTATTAAAATTAAAGTAGACAAAAAACGATACTTAGATGCATCAGTGGATCTCGGATTACTAATACTTGTATTTATAGTATTTAAAGGTAGTTTCGGAGCATTGGCAACAGGTACAGTATCATCAATGCTTATCAGTATTTATTTATGGTTTTCACCACCATCCAAGGCAAGAAATAATAAAATAAAAACTCATATGACAAATAATAGTCCTACAACTGCAGGGAGTGAAGCACTAACTGCATTTTTAGAAGGACTATCAGAAATACGACAAGGCAAATAAGGACAAACATGAACAATACTATTAGCTATAAATATTTTTCAAACTCAAATGATTTTGAAAATTGGCAAAATGAAACAAATCCAACAATTACAAGTATCTATCCAATTGTAGCAAGCACAGAAGTACAATTTAATAGAAATTTAAATAAAAAAGTTACAAATTCTAATTCAACAAATGATACAATTATTTTTGTAACATATATCAAACAAAGAATCTAATATGACAAAAGATCAACTTAAACTCGTAAAAGAACTAGCAGAAATTATTGCACTCATCGCAGAAGATCCAGAAGTATTCACAGTAGATTACATTATGGATAGATACATAGGTGAAATGATGTATCGAAATATGGAATAAAAGGATTCACAATCATAGGAATACAAATACGTATAAATAATACAACACTTCTAGCCAATATTCAAGCCATTCGCACAAAACCAAAAAATAAAATTCCAGATATAGGCACAATATGCGAATATCAATTAAAAATATTCAATCAAGATTTTATTAAAATAAATTTTCCATTTGGAGACGGAATAGCATTAGCAAATAAAATGTTAGAAATGTATCAAGAAGTATCCAAACAAGATATAGATAGATTTGAAAAAATGGAAAAACAAAAAAATATTGATAATCTAATTAAAGAATTACATATTTTTGGGAGAACAATAGATGAGCATAACATGGGATGACATAAATAAAGCAAATGAAATATTGATGAAACAAAAAATAAGAAAACCAACTCTTATATTTTCTCCAGATCAAATTGATCTTTTATATGAGAAAAATAGAATTAGAAAAGATAAAAATGGAAAAATGTGGATACAAAATTGGTATCCAGGGATGAATGAAATTGAAATATTTACATCAAATTATTTACCTTCAGACAAAATGCTATATATTAAAAATAAGGATGAACTATGAGCAAACTACATATTACACAATTTAAAGATTTCGGAGAACTAAAAGTAAAAGATCAGGAATTTGGAAATACTCATTTAAATGTATTTCCATTTAAACATACAAAAGAACCAGTTGAACTACCTGCACCATATAAAATGTGGGAAGATACATTGAATGAAATATTAAAATATATTCCAATTCAAGAAGATGCAAGCATTCATTATATTACAATTAATTCAGATTTCTTTACACAATCAGGAACACAACGTAGAGAAGGACCACATATGGATGGTAACTTTTGTGTTGATCCAACATTTGTAACGGATAATGGTGAAACAAAAGCATCTTGGGGTGGGGTATCTCCATCACCATCACCATCACCTACTTGGTCAGGAATGATACAAGTACCAGGAGAACTAGTTGAAAAAAGCGACAACTCTCATGTAAAAATGGATTGGGTATTACCATATGACGTAGTAATACCTATTGCAAAGTATGTCTCTGGTTCTAAAGGTGGCTTATTCGTTGTATCATCAAATATTGGTACTAAAGTATGGGATGGTACATTTGAAGGCGAAGTACAAGCAGAGGGAAGCTATGATGGAATGATAGATCAATTAACAAATGATAAACTCATTCGTATTCCAAAAAATAGACTTGTATTTATGACAAGTAATACTCCACATGAAACTATTGAAGTACCAAAAGGTGAACGTAGAACATTTATGAGATTAACATTGAATCACAATTACAACAATAAACAAATTCTAGATAAACAGATATCATAAGATGCAAGATTTTATAGCTGGATTATTTGGAATAATTATTATTACATTATTTTATGGATTACAATTTGCAATTATGTTTGCTATTGGTAAATTCTTTTATGAATTAATATTCTAAATAATAACAAAAGGACTAAAATGCATATCATGCTAAAACAACTTATTCATACATTCTTTTATGAAGAAATATATACACCATTACAAACTTATAAATTATTTGTAGGAAAAAATGGAGGAAAATACAATGAAGAATTCTATTTCTTAGTCCATACAAATGAAGGAACTATGATTATGGATAAAGAGAGAATAAGATTAATGGATGTATATGAAACAGAAATTACAGCAATTAATTATTCTGGAATAGATCTACATTCTTATTATAAAATTAATGATAATATATCTCTTAAAGAAACAATGGAAGGGCTAGAAGATGAGAAAAAGCAGGATTAAATAAATGAAAAATCAAGCCGAGATATATAAAGCATTGCTTGATGGTAAAACGATAGTAAGCAGTTTAACTAATACAAAAATAAAATTAAATGACGATGGAATGCTTATAAATGAAGATGAATATGTAATTATTGCTACATTCGAGTTCTTTGATCAATGGAGAATAGATGAAGAACCAGCTTTATATTATCGTTGGAAGAGAATAAGTGGAAATAATGTAGCATTGTCCCATTGGACTCTTAAACCATTTTACGAAGACTGGACTCGTATAGAGCCAGGTAAAACATTTGAGGAAATATAAATGACTAAATGGAAAAGATATAGTATATGGATGACTGATTATCCAATACTATATTTTGGTGATAAAGCAGGGAAAGAAGCTCCAATGAGACCATGCATAGTAGATAAATATGATGGAAATAAATATGTTCATGTAATTGTTTATGAATTAGGTACTACTAGAACCAGTTCAGAAACAATCAAATCTGGTTATTTATATAATACCACAAGGGAAAATAATGACAAATGAAAAAATTATACAAGAAATAATAAGATGGGTAAATGCTGATCGACCTCAAGTGTGGTTTAAAGTAGATGACGTATGGCATCCAACATCTTTCCCAACTTGGGCAGATGATTGTGAATACATTGTAAATGATAAACATGCAGAACTTCGTAAAAAATATTATGATAATCCAGATATGGATATTCAATATGAAGTCAAAACAAATATATGGGCAGAATGTATTCCATCATGGGATATAGATAGAGAATATCGTGAAAAACCTAAAAAAACATGGATAGATGATGCTTCAGAAGCTATTCCTATTTTGTGCTGGGTGAAAGACTTTGAGCAAAAAACAATACAATGCAGTACAACTTATAATAGGTAAAGAAAATAATAAATTTATTACAAAATATAAATGTATATGGAGATATGCAAAGCCTGTAACACCAGATCAAATATATGAGGACAAAATATGAAAAAACGTAAGATAAAGTCACTTGTAAAATTAATGACCAAGCATGAAATAACAACATATATTCTCAATCACCCTGAATGGAAAATGCCAACTGCGGATGAAGCAGAAGCACTTGATATTGAAGATATTGATTGGGATAAATTCAGAGTTGATGAAGAACTTGGTGGACATGATGTAGTATACAATAAAAGAATGCAATGTTATCGCACGACACATCCTCAATTCAAACATCAATGTGTACTGATAAAGAAATAAAAAGGATTAAAATGGGACTAAATGCAAAAGAACTACTTAAAGAACTAGAAATATTCGATGATAAGCTATATGTCAAGTTTGATTTTGGGGCATCTCCTAAATATATAGACAGTTGGCGTGGCTCTTACGATCTGCCTTCACTGTTTTGGGATAACAAATGCAATAATATACAAAACAAAAAGTTTAAACAGATGATTAAAGAGATAGAGGGTATGGAAGTAGAAGGATATAAAGGTGGAGACTTTACATTAGACGATACTGATATTATTTGGTTATCTGGATTTCAAGGAGATTCTTCAATGTGTACTATTTCAAAAGTATCTCAAGAAAGTATATACTTAATACTACATACACAATATGAAAGGTATTAATGAAAAATATAAAAACTCTATCAGATATAATCAAAGATGAAATTGTTAACACTCTAATAAATGTATA